>NZ_PCQC01000003.1:0-165141 GCF_002979955.1 Pseudomonas sp. MYb2 | reverse complement strand
GTCGTTCTTTAAAAATTTGGGTATGTGATAGAAAGATAGACTGAACGTTACTTTCACTGGTAACGGATCAGGCTAAGGTAAAATTTGTGAGTTCTCTTAATTGAGAAATTCGAATTTTCGGCGAATGTCGTCTTCACAGTATAACCAGATTGCTTGGGGTTATATGGTCAAGTGAAGAAGCGCATACGGTGGATGCCTTGGCAGTCAGAGGCGATGAAAGACGTGGTAGCCTGCGAAAAGCTTCGGGGAGTCGGCAAACAGACTTTGATCCGGAGATGTCTGAATGGGGGAACCCAGCCATCATAAGATGGTTATCTTGTACTGAATACATAGGTGCAAGAGGCGAACCAGGGGAACTGAAACATCTAAGTACCCTGAGGAAAAGAAATCAACCGAGATTCCCTTAGTAGTGGCGAGCGAACGGGGACTAGCCCTTAAGTGGCTTTGAGATTAGCGGAACGCTCTGGAAAGTGCGGCCATAGTGGGTGATAGCCCTGTACGCGAAAATCTCTTAGTCATGAAATCGAGTAGGACGGAGCACGAGAAACTTTGTCTGAATATGGGGGGACCATCCTCCAAGGCTAAATACTACTGACTGACCGATAGTGAACTAGTACCGTGAGGGAAAGGCGAAAAGAACCCCGGAGAGGGGAGTGAAATAGATCCTGAAACCGTATGCGTACAAGCAGTGGGAGCCCACTTTGTTGGGTGACTGCGTACCTTTTGTATAATGGGTCAGCGACTTATTTTCAGTGGCGAGCTTAACCGAATAGGGGAGGCGTAGCGAAAGCGAGTCTTAATAGGGCGTCTAGTCGCTGGGAATAGACCCGAAACCGGGCGATCTATCCATGGGCAGGTTGAAGGTTGGGTAACACTAACTGGAGGACCGAACCGACTACCGTTGAAAAGTTAGCGGATGACCTGTGGATCGGAGTGAAAGGCTAATCAAGCTCGGAGATAGCTGGTTCTCCTCGAAAGCTATTTAGGTAGCGCCTCATGTATCACTGTAGGGGGTAGAGCACTGTTTCGGCTAGGGGGTCATCCCGACTTACCAAACCGATGCAAACTCCGAATACCTACAAGTGCCGAGCATGGGAGACACACGGCGGGTGCTAACGTCCGTCGTGAAAAGGGAAACAACCCAGACCGTCAGCTAAGGTCCCAAAGTTATGGTTAAGTGGGAAACGATGTGGGAAGGCTTAGACAGCTAGGAGGTTGGCTTAGAAGCAGCCACCCTTTAAAGAAAGCGTAATAGCTCACTAGTCGAGTCGGCCTGCGCGGAAGATGTAACGGGGCTCAAACCATACACCGAAGCTACGGGTATCATCTTCGGATGATGCGGTAGAGGAGCGTTCTGTAAGCCTGTGAAGGTGAGTTGAGAAGCTTGCTGGAGGTATCAGAAGTGCGAATGCTGACATGAGTAACGACAATGGGTGTGAAAAACACCCACGCCGAAAGACCAAGGTTTCCTGCGCAACGTTAATCGACGCAGGGTTAGTCGGTCCCTAAGGCGAGGCTGAAAAGCGTAGTCGATGGAAAACAGGTTAATATTCCTGTACTTCTGGTTATTGCGATGGAGGGACGGAGAAGGCTAGGCCAGCTTGGCGTTGGTTGTCCAAGTTTAAGGTGGTAGGCTGAGATCTTAGGTAAATCCGGGATCTTAAGGCCGAGAGCTGATGACGAGTGTTCTTTTAGAACACGAAGTGGTTGATGCCATGCTTCCAAGAAAAGCTTCTAAGCTTCAGGTAACCAGGAACCGTACCCCAAACCGACACAGGTGGTTGGGTAGAGAATACCAAGGCGCTTGAGAGAACTCGGGTGAAGGAACTAGGCAAAATGGCACCGTAACTTCGGGAGAAGGTGCGCCGGTGAGGGTGAAGGACTTGCTCCGTAAGCTCATGCCGGTCGAAGATACCAGGCCGCTGCGACTGTTTATTAAAAACACAGCACTCTGCAAACACGAAAGTGGACGTATAGGGTGTGACGCCTGCCCGGTGCCGGAAGGTTAATTGATGGGGTTAGCTAACGCGAAGCTCTTGATCGAAGCCCCGGTAAACGGCGGCCGTAACTATAACGGTCCTAAGGTAGCGAAATTCCTTGTCGGGTAAGTTCCGACCTGCACGAATGGCGTAACGATGGCGGCGCTGTCTCCACCCGAGACTCAGTGAAATTGAAATCGCTGTGAAGATGCAGTGTATCCGCGGCTAGACGGAAAGACCCCGTGAACCTTTACTATAGCTTTGCACTGGACTTTGAATTTGCTTGTGTAGGATAGGTGGGAGGCTTTGAAGCGTGGACGCCAGTTCGCGTGGAGCCATCCTTGAAATACCACCCTGGCAACTTTGAGGTTCTAACTCAGGTCCGTTATCCGGATCGAGGACAGTGTATGGTGGGTAGTTTGACTGGGGCGGTCTCCTCCTAAAGAGTAACGGAGGAGTACGAAGGTGCGCTCAGACCGGTCGGAAATCGGTCGTAGAGTATAAAGGCAAAAGCGCGCTTGACTGCGAGACAGACACGTCGAGCAGGTACGAAAGTAGGTCTTAGTGATCCGGTGGTTCTGTATGGAAGGGCCATCGCTCAACGGATAAAAGGTACTCCGGGGATAACAGGCTGATACCGCCCAAGAGTTCATATCGACGGCGGTGTTTGGCACCTCGATGTCGGCTCATCACATCCTGGGGCTGAAGCCGGTCCCAAGGGTATGGCTGTTCGCCATTTAAAGTGGTACGCGAGCTGGGTTTAGAACGTCGTGAGACAGTTCGGTCCCTATCTGCCGTGGACGTTTGAGATTTGAGAGGGGCTGCTCCTAGTACGAGAGGACCGGAGTGGACGAACCTCTGGTGTTCCGGTTGTCACGCCAGTGGCATTGCCGGGTAGCTATGTTCGGGAAAGATAACCGCTGAAAGCATCTAAGCGGGAAACTTGCCTCAAGATGAGATCTCACTGGAACCTTGAGTTCCCTGAAGGGCCGTCGAAGACTACGACGTTGATAGGTTGGGTGTGTAAGCGCTGTGAGGCGTTGAGCTAACCAATACTAATTGCCCGTGAGGCTTGACCATATAACACCCAAGCAATTTGCATGCTCCGAGCTGAAAAGCGAGAGAGACCAGATTGCGGTGTGTGAAGACGAAACGAACCGAAAGTTCGATGTTCACAAAACACCAGCTGTCACATACCCAATTTGCTGAAGCGAGGCCATAAGGCCACGACTCAGTACCCGAATTTCTTGACGACCATAGAGCGTTGGAACCACCTGATCCCATCCCGAACTCAGCAGTGAAACGATGCATCGCCGATGGTAGTGTGGGGTTTCCCCATGTGAGAGTAGGTCATCGTCAAGATTAAATTCCGAAACCCCAATTGCGAAAGCAGTTGGGGTTTTGTTTTGCCCGCGAAAAAGTTTTTGAACGCTTTCCATGACTATCCCAACCGTCGCACGAGCAGTCATAGGGGGAAATCGTAATGAAGTGACCGGGCTGTTTTTGGTATGGTGCAGCTCGTTTTTTAACGGACTGATGTCATGCCCACGGATCGGCACTCATTTATGTCAAAGAGTTGCTGTAGAAATGCCTGAACCAATTCCGATCAAGGATCACGAAAAAGAGACGCGTCTGGTCAACAAGCGATTGATCGCCTGCGCCTTGTTCGTCTTCGCCGTCAGCTGTGCCCTGGTCGTGCGCCTGTATATCCTGCAAGTGGTGGAATTCGACTACCACTCGACCATCTCTGAAAACAACCGTGTTCACGTCCTGCCGATTCCGCCAACACGTGGTCTGATCTACGACCGCAATGGCGTGTTGTTGGCTGATAACCGTCCCAGTTACAACTTGACCTTCACCCGTGAACGAGCGACTGACGTCAACCATGAACTGGACGAGGTTATCAATCTCCTGCATTTACCTGCAGAAGACCGCACAGTCTTCGATAAGGCGATGAAGCAGTCTCGCCATCCGTTCACGCCGGTAACGCTGTTTTACGAGCTGACGGAAGAGCAGATTGCCGTCCTCGCGGTCAACGAGTTCCGCTTGCCGGGTTTCGATGTCGAACCCCAATTCGTGCGCCACTATCCGCTTGGAGCACATTTCGCTCACTCGATCGGCTACGTTGGCCGGATTAACGAAAAAGAATCCAAAAGCCTCGACTCGGTTGAATACCGCGGCACGCAATCCATCGGTAAAACCGGTATCGAACGTTTCTATGAGGCGCAACTGCACGGTCACGTCGGTTACGAGGAGGTCGAGACCAACGCCCAAGGTCGCGTATTGCGCGTGCTCAAACACACCGATCCGGTACCCGGCAAGAACATCGTCCTGAGCCTCGACGTCAAACTGCAGGAAGCGGCGGAGGCAGCACTCGGTGATCGTCGCGGCTCGGTAGTCGCGCTCGATCCGTCTACAGGCGAAGTGTTGGCGATGGTCAGCAACCCGAGTTTTGATCCGAACCTGTTTGTCACCGGCATCAGCTCCAAAGAGTACTCGGCGCTGCGCGACTCGATTGATCGGCCGCTGTTCAACCGCGTGCTGCGCGGCCTCTACGCGCCGGGCTCGACGATCAAGCCGGAAGTTGCGATTGCTGGTCTCGATGCCGGTGTGGTAACACCGCAGACCCGCGTCTTCGACCCGGGCTACTACCAACTGCCGGACTTCGATCACAAGTACCGCAACTGGAACCACAGTGGTGACGGCTGGGTAGATATGGACGCGGCGATCATGCGATCCAACGACACTTACTTCTATGATCTCGCGCACAAGCTCGGCATCGATCGCCTGCACGACTACATGGCGATGTTCGGCCTCGGTGAAAAAGTGTCGCTGGACATGTTCGAAGAATCGCCTGGCCTGATGCCATCTCAGGCGTGGAAGCGTGCGACGCGTCGACAAGCATGGTTCCCGGGCGAAACCGTGATCCTCGGTATCGGTCAGGGCTACATGCAGGTCACGCCATTGCAACTGGCCCAAGCTACTGCGCTGATCGCCAACAAAGGCGTGTGGAACCGTCCGCACCTGGCCAAGACGGTCGATGGCATAGCACCGGTCGATGAAAATCCAATGCCGAACATCCTGCTCAAGGATCCGCGAGACTGGGAGCAGGTCAATCACGGCATGCAGATGGTGATGCACGATGCCCGAGGCATCGCTCGTGCGGCCGCGGCCGGTGCGCAATACCGCATCGCCGGTAAGAGTGGTACGGCGCAAGTGGTGGCCATCAAGCAGGGCGAGCGTTATAACCGCGAGAAAACCCTCGAGCGCCACCGCGATAACGCCTTGTTCGTTGGCTTCGCGCCGGCCGAGCATCCGAAGATCGCCATTTCGGTGATGATCGAAAACGGCGAGGCCGGTGGTCGTGTCGCCGGCCCTGTGGTGCGGCAGATCATGGACGCCTGGCTACTTGATCAGGACGGCCATCTCAAGCCGCAATATGCGGCGCCGTCCAAGGCGCCTGGAGACCCGCACGTCTAACGGTTCGCAGCCCCGGCTCATGCTGGAGAGCCGAGGCTGTTAGTTGCCCTGCAAAGTCTACTTGCAGCGGTAGCCTTCGGGCATCGTGACGGTATAGTTGCGCTGCACACGGTCCTCGAAGTTCAGGTTCTGCAAGCCTTGCTCCACCAGAAAGTCTTCGACCTTGGTTGCCTGGCAGTCTTCGTTATAGGACGAAGCGCGGAGCAGGTAGACCGGACGTTTGCTGACTTCATCCCGGGCAGTTGCTATGAACGTACTGAGCGTGGTGTAACCGGTGCGCTCCGAGGTACCTATCGGGCCATAGGTTGTGTTTGGTGTACTCGTGCAATTGAGTCGATCGTCTTTTTTCTTGCTGTTCTTGCACACGGTAGAGGTGCTGGTCGGCACCTGCCCGTAATCGGTAGCGGTATAACGGTAGGTCACTTGTCGGCTACCAATGTCGAGGCTGATGGTCATTTTTATCGGCGCGTGGTTCTTCGGCAGACTGACATCGGTGTAAACCTGCTGGTAGCCCATGTCTTTCAGTGCATTCACCATGTCGCGCAGATAGTAGCGGGCGTTAAGCGCGTTTTCGTCGCTGCCGCCGGCAGACGTCACGAGCACGGTCGCCTTTCGGTCAAAATGATAATCCGGATCAGGTGTCGCATTCAGCGCTACGTCCATTTGTGTGGCGCAGCCGCTGATCACCGCTGTCAGTGAAAACAGCGCGCAGAATAAAAAGCGGGTCATGAAAAAGCAGCCTTGTACTAAGGATTGAATAAGAGTTAAACGATGGAGACTGGCGACAATTAATTGCGCTGGTGCGCAAGGATCAGTCTTTCTGGAATTCCAGCAGATCACTTGGCTGGCAATCGAGTGCTGCACAGAGTTTGTCCAGAGTGGCCATCTTCACGCCCTGACCTTGCCATTCTTCAGTAATGACAAGTTGGCCGCGGTGATGCCCAGCAGGCTGGCTAGCTCTTTCGAGCGAATTTTTTGCGTGGACATGACAACGTCAAGGCGGACGATAATTTTATTCCGGTAATTTGTGGCGGCTGTTCTGACGCCTTCGCGAGCAAGCCCGCTCCCAGATGTTGAAATGCATTCCAATGTGGGAGCGGGCTTGCTCGCGAAGAGGCCCTTAAAAATCGCCGCAAAACTCAGGCCCCCGGCACCGGGCAACTCATGTCACCTTCCTCACACTTCAAATACTCCTTCAGCGCCTCAACCCGCACTTTTGTTACCCCAGTCAGGCAATTGCTGTAAATCAACGGATAAACACTCCCGCCCGTCACTCCTGATGCAGAAAACTTGCACTCCGCATCACGAAACCCGACCCACGCCCGCTGTGCACTGACCAACAGTTTTTTGCCATCAGGGTTGTCCTTCAACCGCCCGGTAATCTGCTGATAAACCGCATTCAACTCTTTATCCGCCGCTTTGAAATCCTGCCCGGCGCACTGGTTCATCGTTGCCTGATCGCTGGCGTTGGCGCAGTCGACGGCGGCGTGGGCGAGGGAGGGGAATAGTAATGGCGTCAGGGCCAGCAACCGGCGTGGGGACATTTTGTGATCTCACTCTTGGTATCAGGATTGCCATGCATTGTAGCGATCAGGTTCAACTACCGCTGTAACCGCGCAGGCGCATGCAGTCATTGGTCAGGTCGATCTGTTTCTCAGCCACCACAATGCCATCACCCACCCCGGCACCGACTGCCGCTGACATGCTTTTGTCCGACGGTGCGCTGCTGTAACTGGCGGTTGCCGATTTGGCCTGATATTGGCACTCGGCTTTATCGTGATCGATGGTCGCCTGGGTCGCACCGGGTTTGCTCCAGTGATCGACAGATGTCACGCAAGCAGACAGCGTCAGCAGGGCTGTCCACAGAAAGAGGTGCGTCAGCCGCATGTGGGGTTTTCCTGTATCCGATGAATTGACCCTTGAGTCTAGACGCAACTCCGTGTGGCACCCGTGACCAAATAGCTCCTTGATACAACTTCACATTGGACATGTGGTCATACAAGCCTAGTGTTCAGAACAGGAGGTGACGTATGAAACCAGTACCCAATAGTTTCGAACGCAAAATCACGCTCAAAGCGACGCGTTCTCATGTCTGGCGTGCATTGGTCGATGCCGAGGCGTTTGGCCAGTGGTTTGGTGTGGCGCTGGAGGGCAGGCGGTTCATTGCCGGTGAATGGACACAAGGGCAGGTCACGTATCCGGGTTATGAACATGTGTTGTGGAATGTGCTGATCGAGCGGGTCGAGCCGCAGCAGTTGTTTTCGTTTCGCTGGCATCCGTATGCGGTGAATCCGAAGATCGACTATTCCCAAGAGCCGACCACGCTGGTCAAGTTCGAGTTGCAGGATTACGAGGACGGCACACTGCTCAAGGTTTCCGAGTCGGGTTTTGCGCATATCCCCGATGTGCGCCAGAAAGAGGCGTATTTCATGGACAGTCGTGGCTGGGAGGAGCAGTTGAGCCGGCTCGAACAATTTCTCGCCGAAAGTGCCAAGGCTCGCGAGCGCGACGGTGGCTGATATTTTCGAACCCTGGCTGACGCGGTGGTCTTTAGTGACGGACGGCGCGCCGATCATCACGCCCGGCAGCCGACTGTTGCCGGTACGCCTTGGCGCCACGCCAGCCATGCTTAAAGTGGCAATGGATAATGACGAAAAGCACGGCAACCGGTTGATGACCTGGTGGGACGGTGACGGTGCTGCGCAAGTCTTGGCGCATCATGAAGATGGCCTGCTGATGGAGCGTGCCATGGGCCGGTGCTCGCTGATGCACATGGCAATGCATGGCGAGGACGACGAGGCGAGCCGGATTTTGTGTTCGGCGCTGGCGCGATTGCATGCACCCCGTCCGATGCGACCGCCGCCGCTGGTCGAACTGGGGCCATGGTTCGCTTCGTTGCGAATCGCTGCTGTCCAACATGGCGGCCTCTACGACCTGAGCCTGCAAACCGCCGAAGCCTTGTTCGCCGCTCCACAGGACGTGGTGGTGCTGCACGGCGACATGCATCACGACAATGTTCTGGATTTCGAATCGCGTGGCTGGTTGGCGATTGATCCAAAGCGGGTCAGGGGCGAACGCGGCTTTGACTACGCCAACCTGATTTGCAACCCGGATCTGCCGACGGCCACCGATCCCCAGCGCTTTCGCCGGCAACTGGAGGTAATTGTCGAGGCTGCCGGGCTTGATCGTCGAAGGCTGCTGCAATGGGTGCTGGCGTTTGCCGGGTTGTCGGCAGCGTGGTTTCTGGAGGATGACGCATTGGAGCAGGCCTCGGGGCAGCTGAAAGTCGCGCACATCGCGGCGTCCATGCTCGATGCCTGACACGTCTAGGGGTTTTCGGAAGGGCTGCTATGGCGAATGTCTTACACGCGCTGGTAGCTTTTACGACTATTGCCGATTGGATCCACTGCGTAACCTACACACATCAACTGAGACACAGGGAGTGTTTCAGGATCACGGATGATCGACCATATGCAAGGATCGCTGCCGACAGGGAGTCGATAATGGTCTTGGGAAAAACCCGCTTCGGCGGGTTTTTTTTCGCCCCCAGAAAAGCACAATCCCCCTGCAGGAACTGCCGCAGGCTGCGATCTTTTGATCTTGTTTTTTTAAACCAAGATCTGGATCAAAAGATCGCAGCCTGCGGCAGCTCCTACATGGGGCATGCGTTACGAGGCGATCAACTGGCGCAGGACGTAATGCAAAATCCCGCCTGACTTGAAGTACTCCACCTCATTCAACGTATCGATCCGGCACAGCACATCGATTTTCTCCTGGCCCCCGTCCTCACGGGTGATCACCAGCGGCAGATTCATCCGCGGTGTCAGCTCGACGCCGGTCAGGCCCTGGATCTCAAAGGTCTCCTTGCCCGTCAGGTTGAGACTCTTGCGGTTCTGATCGAGCTTGAACTGCAATGGCAGCACGCCCATGCCCACCAGGTTGGAGCGGTGGATTCGCTCGAAGCTTTCGGCGATCACCGCTTTCACCCCGAGTAGATTGGTGCCCTTGGCCGCCCAGTCACGACTGGAACCGGTGCCGTATTCTTGGCCGGCAATCACCACCAGTGGCGTGCCCGAGGCCTGATACTTCATCGCCGCATCGTAGATCGCCAGTTTCTCACCGGTAGGAATGTAGATCGTATTGCCACCTTCCTCGCCGCCGAGCATTTCATTGCGGATGCGGATGTTGGCGAAGGTGCCGCGCATCATCACTTCATGGTTGCCACGGCGTGAGCCGTAGGAGTTGAAGTCCCGCGGCTCGACACCTTTTTCACGCAGATAACGCCCGGCCGGGCTGTCGGCCTTGATGTTACCGGCAGGGGAGATGTGGTCGGTCGTCACCGAGTCGCCCAGCAGGGCCAATACCCGCGCACCTTTGACGTCCTTGATTGCCGGCAGCGGGCCGGAAATATCGTCAAAGAATGGCGGATGCTGAATGTAGGTCGAATCGTCCTGCCACACGTATGTCGCCGCTTGCGGCACCTCGATGGCCTGCCACTGTTCATCGCCGGCAAACACTTCGGCGTATTCCTTGTGGAACATTGCCGTGTTGACCTGACTGACCGCATCGGCGATCTCTTTGCTCGAGGGCCAGATATCGCGCAGATACACCGGATTGCCCTGCTTGTCCTCGCCCAGCGGTTCGCTGCTGATATCGCTGCGCACGCTGCCAGCCAAGGCATACGCGACTACCAGCGGTGGCGAGGCCAGCCAGTTGGTTTTCACCAACGGGTGGACGCGGCCCTCGAAGTTACGGTTGCCAGAGAGTACCGACGCGACGGTGAGATCGGCTTTCTGGATGGCCTTCTCGATTGGTTCGGGCAGCGGTCCCGAGTTGCCGATGCAAGTGGTGCAGCCATAGCCGACCAGTGAAAAACCGAGCTGGTCGAGGTATTGCGTCAATCCCGCAGCCATGTAGTAATCGGTAACCACTTTCGACCCCGGTGCCAGCGAACTCTTCACCCACGGCTTACGCGTCAGGCCTTTCTCAACGGCTTTTTTCGCCAGCAGGCCAGCAGCCATCATCACGCTCGGGTTGGAGGTGTTGGTGCATGAAGTGATCGCAGCAATGACCACCGCGCCGTTTTTCAGGCGATAGGTGTGGCCTTCGTATTCGTAATCGGTTTCACCGACCAGATCGGCGTTGCCCACTGCCACGCCGCCACCGCCCTCGCTTTCCAGGCGGCCTTCTTCCTTGCTGGTGGGTTTGAATTGCAGATCGATGAAATCGCTGAAGGCTTGCGGTACGTTCGGCAGCGAGACGCGATCCTGCGGACGTTTCGGCCCGGCCAGACTCGCTTCGACGCTGCCCATGTCCAGCGCCAGGCTGTCGGTGAATACCGGTTCCTGAGCGGGCAGACGCCACAGGCCTTGAGCCTTGGTGTACGCCTCGACCAGTTTCACCACTTCTGGCGGGCGCCCGGACAGACGCAGGTATTCCAGTGTCACGTCGTCGACCGGGAAGAAACCGCACGTCGCGCCGTATTCCGGGGCCATGTTGGCGATGGTTGCGCGGTCAGCCAGTGGCAGGTCGGCGAGGCCGTCACCGTAGAACTCGACAAATTTGCCCACCACACCTTTCTTGCGCAGCATCTGCGTGACGGTCAGTACCAGGTCGGTGGCGGTGATGCCTTCCTTGAGTTTGCCGGTGAGTTTGAAACCGATCACCTCGGGAATCAGCATCGACACCGGTTGCCCGAGCATCGCCGCTTCCGCCTCGATCCCGCCAACGCCCCAGCCGAGCACGCCGAGGCCGTTGATCATGGTGGTGTGGGAATCGGTGCCGACCAGCGTGTCGGGGAATGCGTAAGTACGGCCGTCTTCATCCTTGGTCCACACCGTGCGGCCGAGGTATTCAAGGTTGACCTGATGGCAGATGCCAGTTCCCGGCGGCACCACGCTGAAGTTGTCGAAAGCGCTCTGGCCCCAACGCAGGAACGCATAACGTTCGCCGTTGCGCTGCATTTCAATGTCGACGTTCTGCTCGAAAGCGCTCGGCGTGGCGAATTTGTCGACCATCACCGAGTGGTCGATCACCAGATCCACCGGTGACAGCGGGTTGATCCGTTGCGGATCGCCACCGGCCTTGGCCATCGCCGCGCGCATGGCGGCAAGGTCGACCACGGCGGGAACGCCGGTAAAGTCTTGCATCAATACCCGGGCCGGGCGGTATTGAATCTCGCGGTCGGAGCGGCGCTCCTTGAGCCACGCGGCAATCGCCTTGAGGTCAGCGCCGGTGACAGTTTTTTCATCTTCCCAGCGCAGCAGGTTTTCCAGCAGGACTTTCAGCGACATTGGCAGCTTGTCGAGATCGCCCAGGCTTTTGGCGGCGTCCGGCAAACTGAAGTAATGGTAGGTCTTGTCGTCGATTTGCAGTGTTTTAAGGGTCTTCAGACTATCGAGGGACGGCATTACGATCACTCCTTTGAATCCGCACGGCTACGGATTGAGGGGACGGGCAGAGCTATCAACGTAGCCCTGTTTTCATTAGCTGGCTAATAACTGGACTCTATGGGCAAGTCCAAGGTTCCGACATCGGCTATCATGCGCCGGTTTTCGTGACAGGCTTTGCTGCAACGCAAGGTCTGGACATCGCGCAGGGGCCGAATGATCGCCCGCTGCCCAGGAGTAAGAATGAACACCCTATTCATGCATTGCCGGCCAGGCTTCGAAGGCGAAGTCTGTTCGGAGATTTCCGACCTCGCCGCCCAACTCAACGTGGCTGGCTACGCCAAAGCCAAAGCGGCCACCGCGTGCGCCGAGTTTGTCTGCACCGAAGAAGACGGCGCCGAGCGCCTGATGCGCGGTCAGCGTTTTGCCGAACTGATCTTCCCGCGCCAATGGGCGCGCGGCGTCTTCATCGATCTGCCGGAAACCGACCGCATCAGCGTGATCCTCGCGCACATGGCCGAGTTCCCGGTGTGCGGCAGCCTGTGGCTGGAGGTCGTCGACACCAATGACGGCAAGGAACTGTCGAACTTCTGCAAGAAATTCGAAGGCCCGCTGCGCAAGGCACTGACCGCCGCCGGCAAACTGGTGGAGGACGCGAACAAGCCGCGTCTGCTGCTGACCTTCAAGAGCGGTCGCGAAGTGTTTCTGGGTATGGCCGATGCCGGCAACTCAGCGATGTGGCCGATGGGCATTCCGCGCCTGAAGTTCCCCCGTGAAGCGCCGAGCCGTTCGACGCTGAAGCTGGAAGAAGCGTGGCACCACTTCATCCCGCGTGATCAGTGGGAAGATCGCCTGCACAGCGACATGACCGGCGTCGACCTTGGCGCCGCACCGGGCGGCTGGACCTGGCAACTGGTCAACCGCGGCATGCTGGTGACCGCCATCGACAACGGCCCGATGGCTGAAAGCCTGATGGACACCGGTCTGGTGCAGCATTTGATGGCCGACGGTTTCACCTTCAAGCCCAAGCAACCGGTGGACTGGATGGTCTGCGACATCGTCGAGAAGCCGGCGCGCAACGCGGCGATGCTCGAAGAGTGGATCGGCGAGGGCCATTGCCGCGAGGCGGTGGTCAATCTGAAGTTGCCGATGAAGCAGCGGTATGCCGAAGTGAAGCGTTTGCTTGAGCGCATCGCCGATGGCTTCAAAGCGCGCGGGATCAAGGTCGATATCGGCTGCAAGCAGCTGTATCACGACCGCGAGGAAGTGACCTGCCACTTGCGCCGTCACGACATCAAAAAAACTAAATCCCGCTAAAACACCGCAATACCCTGTGTAGGAGCTGCCGAAGGCTGCGATCTCTTGATCTTAAAAAGCAAAGATCGCAGCCTTCGGCAGCTCCTGCACAGGGTGTGGATTAAAGCTATAGATGACCGAACACCCGGCAGTGCGCGACAATGCCGGCCAGTTTCAGGAGTGAATCATGAGTGAAATGATCGATACCCCGGTCGACGGCACCCTCGACGCCACCGGCCTTAATTGCCCGGAACCGGTGATGATGCTGCACCAACACATCCGTGATCTGGTACCCGGCGGCCTGCTCAAGGTGATCGCCACCGACCCGTCGACCAAACGCGACATCCCCAAGTTTTGCGTGTTTCTCGACCATGAGTTGGTGAGCCAGCACGAAGAGGCTGGTACTTACCTGTACTGGATTCGCAAGAAACACGCCTGAGCCCCCAAGGCGAACGCAAAACCAAATGTGGGAGCGAGCCTGCTCGCGAAAGCGGTATCTCAGTCACTATTGATGGCGACTGATACACCGCATTCGCGAGCAGGCTCGCTCCCACATTTTTTTGTCTTGTGTAAGGAATTTAACCCGCCGAACGACTGATCCGGATACGCTTGCGCGCGCTGCGCGTCAGACGGATCGACAGCATCAACGCCGCACAGCTCAGGCCAACGATCAGACCCTGCCACAAACCGCTCGGGCCGCGTGGTTCACCGAGCCAATCGGTCAGACCGAGGGCGTAGCCCACTGGCAAACCAATGCCCCAATAGGCGAACAGGGTCAGGATCATCGTCACCCGCGTGTCCTGATAACCGCGCAGCGCGCCGGCAGCGGTGACCTGGATCGCGTCGGAAAACTGGAACAGCGCCGAATACACGATCAGCATCGCCGCGATGTGAATCACCGTCGGGTCAGCGGTGTAGATCGCCGCAATCGGTTCGCGCAGCAACAGCATCATGCTCGCCGACAGGCAGGCGTAGGCCAGCGCGGTGCCCATACCGACGCCAGCGGCAAAGCGTGCCTCGCGTGGTTCTTCGCGGCCCAGCGCCTGACCGACGCGCACGGTAACGGCCATGCCCAGCGAATACGGAATCATGAACACCAGTGAGCTGACGTTCAGCGCAATCTGATGCCCGGCGACCACGGTGGCACCGAGGCTGCCGATCAACAGCGCAATCACCGCGAAAATGCTCGACTCGGCAAACACCGCGATACCGATCGGCAGACCAATTGCCAGCAGTCGTTTGATCACCGCCCATTGTGGCCAGTCGAAACGGCTGAAAATTTCGCTGGAACGGTAGGCCGGCGCCCAGCGCTCATACCCGGCCAGCCCCAATGCCATCACCCACATCACAATCGCCGTGGCCCAGCCGCAACCAACACCGCCCATCGCTGGGACGCCGAAGTGGCCATAAATGAAGATGTAGTTCAGCGGAATGTTCAGTGCCAGGCCGCACAGACCCAACACCATGGCCGGGCGGGTACGGCCAATGCCGTCACTGGTGCAGCGCAGGACATGATAGAACGCCACGGCCGGCAGACCGCTGGCGATGCCGTGCAGGTATTGCATGCACGGGCCGATCAGCTCCGGGTCGACCTTCATCAAGTGCAACACCGGCTCGGCGGCCACCAGCATCGCCGTCGCGATCAGCCCGACCACCAGCGCCAGCCACAGCGCCTGACGCACGAGCGGGCCGATTTCGCTGTGGCTGCCAGCGCCAAAACGCTGGGCGACTTTCGGCGTGGTTGCCAGCAACGTTCCGGTCATCAGCAGAAACACCGGCACCCAGATCGAGTTGCCCAACGCCACCGCCGCCAGATCTTTTGGCCCGACACGGCCTGCCATCACTGCATCGACGAAGCCCATGGCCGTGGTCGCCAGTTGCGCGATGATGATCGGCAGCGCCAAGGCGAGCAGGTTCTTGAACTCCAGGCGAATCCGCGCTGGGCGGGTGAGGGAGGTGGCGACAGGTTGGTCAGTTACGGAATTCACAGGCAAAGCGTCCACAGAGGTTGATGCGCAAGGCGCCGCATTCTACGCCGCTGACGCCTTGGTCAGGAAAAATCCTCTGTTGCGCATTTGTAACCTCTAGGAGCTGCCGCAGGCTGCGATCTTTTGACGTTGTTTTTTTAGATCAACAGCAAAAGATCGCAGCCTGCGGCAGCTCCTGCCGTTAAACTGGTTATCCGCCCAAGGAGCCCGCCATGCTGATTGTTGCCGACGAAAATATCCCGCTGCTCGACGCTTTTTTTGCCGGTTTCGGCGAGATTCGCCGCGTGCCTGGCCGCTCGATTGACCGTGCCTCGGTCGAACAGGCGGATGTGTTGCTGGTGCGTTCGGTAACCAACGTCAATCGTGCGCTGCTTGAGGGCAGCAAGGTGCGTTTTGTCGGCACCTGCACCATTGGCACCGATCACCTGGATCTGGATTACTTCAACGAGGCGGGCATCGTCTGGTCGAGCGCACCCGGTTGCAACGCCCGCGGCGTGGTCGATTACGTGCTGGGCAGTTTGATGACGCTGGCTGAAATCGAAGGCGTCGATCTGACGCGACGCACCTACGGCGTTGTCGGCGCCGGTGAAGTGGGCGGTCGACTGATCCAGGTCTTGAAGGGCCTGGGCTGGAATGTGAAAGTCTGCGATCCGCCGCGTCAGGCTGCCGAGGGCGGTGATTACGTCAGCCTTGAAGAGGTGATCGAACAGTGCGATGTGATCAGTCTGCACACACCGCTGACCCGTAGCGGTGATGGCGCGACCTGGCATCTGTTTGATCAGCAACGTTTACAGCAACTCAAACCGGGCGCCTGGCTGATCAACGCGGCCCGTGGTCCGGTGGTCGATAACGCTGCGCTGCGCAATGTCCTGCTGGAGCGTGAAGACCTGCAAGCGGTGCTCGATGTCTGGGAAGCCGAACCTGAAGTCGACGTCGCGCTGGCAGAGCTCTGCGTATTGGCCACACCGCACATCGCCGGTTACAGCCTCGATGGCAAACAGCGCGGCACGGCGCAGATCTATCAGGCGTACTGTGAATTTATCGGTCAGCCCGCGAGCATCCAGCTCAGTGACCTGCTACCGGCACCGTGGTTGTCGGAAGTTTCCCTGCACGCCGAGAGCGATCCGGCCTGGGCGCTTGCGATGTTGTGCCGTGGCGTGTACGACCCGCGCCGCGATGATGCGGATTTTCGCCGCAGCCTTGTAGGTAATGTCGGCGAGCAGCGTGCGGCGTTTGATGTGTTGCGCAAGCAGTATCCGGTGCGGCGCGAGATTGAAGGGCTGAAGGTGCGGATTGAGGGGCATTCGCCGGCGTTGGCGAAGATCGTGGCGGCGCTGGGGGCGGTGGCCGTCTAGAAACCGGGTCGGCCCTTTCGCGAGCAGGCTCGCTCCCACAGGAGATCTTCAGAGGTCCATGTGGGAGCGAGCCTGCTCGCGAAGGCCGCGCCACAAATACCTGATCTGCAGACAGAAAAAACCCGGCCAAAGGGGCCGGGTCAGGAAGACGGTGGCTATATCACTCTTGTTCGGCAGGCTTGACCAATCGCTTCTCCAGTTCGCGGCAGGCGTCCTGGATCATGTCTTCAGTGATCGGTACTTCGCGCCCATCCTTATCGATAATCGAGCAACCCAGAGTCTGGCCGGGTTTGGTGCGGATCACTTCAATCTTGTCATCGCTGCTGTGTTGCAAGGACATGGCCTGTCTCCTCATCAGGTTGTACGCCTAAGTTAAAACCGCCACGTGACCGGGCTGTGACAACTCCCTGCGGTCTGTCGATGGTGGCAACTCCACTCCAACAGAAATGACCGCTCGTCTCAACCCGGCCATTAGACCAATAGCAACTATGGCCTAGTCTTTGGGGGCATATTTAACCTGACTCATTGTGATTTACAGAGTTCCGCCCCAAGAAGGTTTAGGCTAGCCCTTTCATCAACACGGATGTGTACCTGAATGACCCCGAAGCTTTCTTCCAGGCACCGGCGCGCCCTGCGTCTGACCAGCCGATTTCTGGCCCCTTACCGCTGGCAGGTCATCGGTGCGCTGCTGGCGTTGATCGTCACTGCTGCCGTCACGTTGTCGATGGGGCAGGGGATCAAATTGTTGGTCGACCGCGGCTTCATGACCCAGTCGCCGCATCAGCTCAACCAGAGTATCGGCATCTTCATGTTGATGGTGCTGGGCCTGGCGGTCGGCACGTTCGCGCGGTTTTACTGGGTGTCGTGGATCGGCGAGCGTTGCGTGGCCGATATTCGCCGCGAGGTGTTCAACCATCTGGTTTATCTGCACCCCGGCTTCTATGAGAACAACCGCAGTTCGGAGATCCAGTCGCGGCTGACCGCCGATACAACGCTGCTGCAGTCGGTGATCGGCTCATCGCTGTCGATGTTCCTGCGCAACCTGCTGATGGTTATCGGCGGTGTCATTCTGTTGTTCGTGACCAACGCGAAACTCACCAGCATCGTGGTGATTGCCTTACCGTTCGTGGTTGCGCCGATCCTGATTTTCGGCCGACGCGTGCGCAATCTGTCGCGTTTGAGCCAGGACCGGGTCGCCGATATCGGCAGCTATGTGTCGGAAACCCTTGGCCAGATCAAAACCGTGCAGGCCTACAACCACCAGGTCCAGGATGAGCGCCGTTTTGCGACAACGGTCGAGGACGCTTTCGACACGGCGCGCAAACGCATCTTCCAGCGCTCGTGGATGATCACCATGGTGATCGTGCTGGTGCTCGGCGCGGTGGCGGTGATGTTGTGGGTCGGCGGCATGGACGTGATCGCCGGACGCATCACCGGTGGCGAACTGGCGGCGTTTGTCTTTTACAGCCTGATTGTCGGCAGTGCCATTGGCACCTTGAGCGAGGTGATTGGCGAACTGCAGCGAGCAGCAGGGGCCGCTGAGCGCATCGCGGAACTGCTCGGTTCGGAAAACATCATCCAGCCACCCACCACCGGGCTGGTGACCTTGCCGCAGCGCGTGCGAGGCGAACTGCAATTGCAGGACGTGCGCTTTTCCTACCCCTCGCGTCCTGAAAGCTACGCGGTCAATGGCTTGAATCTGACCATTCGGGCTGGTGAGACACTGGCACTGGTCGGGCCGTCTGGCGCCGGTAAGTCCACGGTATATGACTTGCTGTTGCGTTTTTACGACCCGCTGGAGGGGCAGATCCTCATTGATGGTGTGCCGTTGACCCGTCTTGATCCGCTGGATTTGCGCCGCCATTTCGCTTTGGTGTCACAGTCGCCGGCGCTGTTTTTCGGCAGCGTTGAAGAGAATATTCGTTACGGTAACCCCGGGGCGACGCTGGCGCAGGTCAAGGAAGCCGCAAAGATTGCTCACGCCCACGATTTTATCGAAAACATGCCCAACGGTTACCAGACCCATCTCGGCGATGGTGGTCTCGGTCTTTCCGGTGGTCAGCGTCAGCGTCTGGCGATTGCCCGGGCGTTGCTGGTCGACGCACCGATCCTGCTGCTGGACGAAGCCACCAGCGCCCTTGATGCACAGAGCGAACACCTGATTCAGGAAGCGCTGCCGAGTCTGATGCAGAATCGCACTACCCTGGTGATCGCGCATCGACTGGCCACGGTGAAAAACGCTGACCGGATTGCGGTGATGGATCAGGGCAAACTTGTGGCCATTGGTACTCATCAGGAGTTGATTGCCAGCAATCCGCTGTATGCACGGTTGGCGGCGTTGCAGTTTAATGATGGAAAAGTCACGGCTGATCAACTCTGATGGGTATTGCTTGCATCGGGGGATGATCGGTCTATAGGCACCTGTAGGAGCTGCCGCAGGCTGCGATCTTTTGATCTAAAAATGCCCGCATGAAAATGCGGGCATTTTTATAAGCAGGATCAAAAGATCGCAGCCTGCGGCAGCTCCTACAGGTCATTGATCATCGAAGTAGCGTTCGTGCCAATCCACCAGCGGCTGTGGCGAGTTGAGTTTCTGGCCGTAGATCACCGAGTACGACAGTACGTTCTGCACGTACTGGCGGGTTTCGTCGAACGGGATACTTTCCACCCAGACGTCGAAACTCAGGTGATCGGCGCCACGCAGCCATTGGCGTACGCGACCGGGGCCTGCGTTGTAGGCAGCGGAGGCGAGGACGCGGTTGCCGTTGAACTGGCTGTGCACCTGGCTCAGGTAAGCGGCGCCGAGCTGGATGTTTTTGTCCGGATCGAGCACTTGCTGCGGCGAGGCCAGCGGGATGCTGAACTTGCGCGCGGTTTCCTTGGCGGTGCCGGGCATCAGCTGCATCAGGCCGCTGGCGCCGACGCCGGAGCGCGCGTCGTCCATGAAGGCGCTTTCCTGGCGGGTGATGGCAAACACCCAGCTCGAGTGCAGGCCGCGTACCTTGGCTTCACGCACGAGGGTGTCGCGGTGGGCCATCGGGAAACGAATATCCAGATCGTCCCAGTACTGTGCCTGACTGATGGTGCGGATCGCCGGGAAGTACCATTTCAGGTCATAAGCGAGTTTTGCCTGGGCAACCATCTCATCGCGGTTGAAATGGCGGCTGACGTGATACCACTCGCGGCGACCGTCGACGATCTGCCCGCGAGCATGGAATTCCAGCGCACGGCGGACGCCCGGGGTGTTGCGCACCTTGTTGATCAGCGCCTGGCTGAGCATCAATGGCTTGTTGTTCAGCGAGTACGGCGATTGCGAGCGGTCAGCGGCGAGGAAACCGTAGAAATCACGCTCGCGCGCGAGGTTTTTGTACAGGGTTTGCGCCTCGGGGTTCTGTGGCTGCGCCAGTTCCAGACTGCGCGCCTGCCAGTACCGCCAGCGGTTGGTGGTAGCGAGGTCTTGCGGCAGACGCTTGGTCAGTTGATAGGCGTCGTCCCAGCGAGCCAGACGCAACAGCAGGCGCAGGCGCCATTCGGAAACCGTGTTGTCACGCAGCTCGGGGTCATACTTGGTCATCACGTCCAGCGCGCGACTGTCGAAACGCCGGGCCAGGGTCAGGCCGATTTCCCGAGCGATCGCGACTTTCTCATCGCGGGAGAAATGCATGCTGCTGGCGTATCCGTCCAGCATTGCCATGGCCTTGTCCGGATCCTGACGGGCGAGGCGGCGCAGGCCGAGGCTGACCACGTCGGACATCGGTTCGTCGGCCGGGGTAAATCGCGATGGCTGATTGAGCAGCTCCGGTTTTTGCGCCACATCAACCAACAAGCGACCGCGCGGGGCGAGGGTGGTCAGACCGTTGACCAGGCTGTTTGCCAGCGGATAGTTGCGCGCCTGAGCAGCGAGCTTGGTGCGCTCCCAGCGCTTCTGTTCAGTCAGTTGGCCATCAGCGGCCCAAATGCCGAACAACGCGTCACACGCGGCGGGTTGCGATTTACCGGTCAGCCAGAGCTTTTCGGCATTGGCATAACCTTCGGCTTTCTTGTCGTGGGTGATCTGGTACTGCGCGTTGAGGCAGTCCAGTTCGGTGAAGTTGAGTTTCGGATCGTAGTATCTGACGAAGGTTGCCCAGTCGCCACGGTCGGCGAGCCAGCGCAACCAGCGCAACTTCATCCAGTTGGCCTGGGGCAGGTCACCGTGCTCGGCGAGGAATTTTTCGATCTCCGCGTTGCTTGCGGTTTTCAGGCGCGCGGTCAGTTCGTCGTAGGCCAGGTACGGTTCCAGGGGATAATCGGCCAGCGCCTGACTGTAACGGAAATACGGGCCAGTATCGCCTTTGGCCAGCGCACGCTTGGCTTCATCGTAATACTGGCGTTGAGTGGACAGGTCCACCGCCTGGGCGGATTGAACGGCAGCGGCGGTAAGTAGCAAACAGGACAAAACACTGAAAAGGCGACTGCGCATGAGACATCCGGGCAGAGAAATCATGACAAGTGCCGACACGAATCAGCACTGAATTATCTGTAGCTTAGCCTTTTGCCAGCAAGCGGCGAAAGCTTTGCCGGCCTCGCAGCACAAGTTCGCAACAATTGTTGTGCAGAGTGCTTCGACAGACAAATTGCCGGCCTGCTGAAGCCCTAACTCAGGTAGAATGCGCGCCCGGTTTTTGGAGAAGCTCATGACCCTGCTCAAATTCAGCGATGTGTCCCTTGCGTTCGGCGCTATGCCGTTGTTGGACAAGGTGTCCTGGCAGATCGCCCGTGGTGAGCGGGTGTGCATCATCGGCCGCAACGGCACTGGCAAGTCCAGCATGATGAAACTGGTCAAGGGCGACCAGAAGCCCGATGACGGCTCGGTGTGGCGTGCCCCCGGTCTGAAAATCGGCGAATTGCCGCAAGAATTGCCAGTGGCCGACGATCGGACGGTGTTCGACGTGGTCGCTGAAGGCCTTGATGGCGTGGGCGCGTTGCTCGCCGAGTACCATCACCTCGCGCAGAACTGCGTCACTGAAGAAGACCTGAACAAGCTGATGCACGTTCAGCAAGATCTCGAGGCCCGTGATGGCTGGCGTTTGCAGACTCTGGTCGAAAGCACCTTGAGCCGCTTGCAACTGCCGGCCGACAAGACCCTCGCCCAGTTGTCCGGCGGCTGGCGTCGGCGCGTGCTGCTGGCGCAGGCGCTGGTGTCCGAACCGGATCTGCTGCTGCTCGACGAACCGACCAACCACCTGGACATCGGTGCGATTGCCTGGCTCGAAGAAGCACTGAAAGATTTCCAGGGCGCCGTGCTGTTCATCACGCACGACCGTTCCTTCCTGCAAAACCTCGCGACGCGCATTCTCGAACTGGATCGCGGCGGCCTGATCGACTGGAACGGCGACTACGCCAGCTTCCTCGTGCACAAAGAAGCCGCGCTGGCCGCTGAAGAAACCGCCAACGCGCTGTTCGACAAGAAACTGGCCCAGGAAGAAGTCTGGATCCGCCAAGGCATCAAGGCCCGTCGCACCCGTAACGAAGGTCGCGTCCGCGCCCTGAAAGCGTTGCGCGTCGAGCGCAGCGAGCGTCGTGAGCGCACTGGCAAGGCCAACATTCAGCTGGACACTGCCGACAAGTCGGGCAAGCAGGTGATGGTGCTCGAGAACGTGAGTTTCGCTCACCCGGGCGGCCCGTTCCTGATCAAGGATTTCTCGATGGTACTGACGCGCGGCGACCGGATTGGTCTGCTCGGCGCCAACGGTACCGGCAAGACCACCCTGCTGAAACTGATGCTCAGCGGTCTGCAACCGACCAGCGGCAAAGTGGAGGAGGGCACACGGATCGACGTGGCGTATTTCGACCAGTTGCGTCATCAGCTGGATCTGGAAAAAACCGTGATCGACAACGTCGCCGAAGGTCGCGACTTCATCGATATCGACGGTCAGAGCCGCCACGTTCTCAGCTACCTCGGTGACTTCCTGTTCAGTCCGCAGCGTGCCCGCACGCCGGTCAAGGCGCTGTCGGGTGGCGAGCGTGCACGTCTGTTGCTGGCCAAACTGTTCAGCAAACCGGCGAACCTGCTGGTGCTCGACGAACCGACCAACGACCTCGACGTGGAAACGCTGGAACTGCTCGAAGAAGTGCTGCTGACCTTCAACGGTACCGTGCTGATGGTCAGCCACGACCGGGCATTCCTCGACAACGTGGTGACCAGCACGCTGGTCTTCGAAGGCGAAGGCAAGGTGCGTGAGTACGTCGGTGGTTATCAGGACTGGATCCGTCAGGGCGGCTCGCCGCGTCTGCTGGGCGTGACTGAAAGCAAGTCGGGCAAGGCTGATCTGAATTCGGCGGTGGTCACTGCCGAGCCAGCAGACGTTGCAGCGCCTGCCGCCGCAGCCCCGGCCGCAAAGAAGAAGTTGAGCTACAAGCTGCAACGCGAGCTGGAAGCGTTGCCGGGCGATATCGACGCCAAGGAACAGCAGATCGCTGCCGTGGAAGCTGAAATGGCTGACGCAGGTTTCTATCAGCGTCCTGCAGCTGAAACGGCCAAAGTAATTGCTTCGCTGGAGCAGTTACAGGTTGAACTGGATGCGTTGGTGGAGCGTTGGGCCGAGCTGGATGCCTGATTGATCCTGATGTGAAAAAGCCCGGCGTTCAGTGATGAACGCCGGGCTTTTCATATGTAAACGCAGCTCCCTTGTAGGAGTGAGCCTGCTCGCGATAGCGGTTTGGCATTCAACGGATTCGTCGACTGTCAGAACGCTATCGCGAGCAGGCTCACTCCTACATGGAACGGTGTTTCAACGTTTGACCAGGTGTACTGCCAATACATCGCATGGCGCGCCGTGCAGCACGTCGTTGGCGGTCGAGCCGAGCAGCAAGGCCAGGCCGTGACGACCATGACTGCCGACCACGATCAGATCGCACGCTTGTTCCTTGGCGAAATGATGGATTTCCTGGCGTGGCTGGCCATAAGTCAGGTGGCAGTTGGCGCCTTCGAGTTCGGAGTACTTGAGCTTCAGACGCTCCAGGCGCTCCTTGGCCTGATCAAACTGCTGTTGTTGCAGTTGTGACAGATCCATCGGCACGTCGCCGCCGAACGCCATGGCCATCGGTTCGACAATATGCACCAGCGACAGCTTGGCGCCATTGCTCACGGAAAGCTCGCGGGCGCGGTGGATCACAGGGTCGCACTCTTCGGTCAGATCTACAGCGACCAGGATGTGGTGGTAGGGCATGAGGTGCTCCTCGTGAGGTTTCAATATTGTTAAGTATGGCTGGTTTCAAGCGCATTGGTTCCAAAGTGACACAATGCGCTCACCGAGAATTGGGAATAGAGATATGACGGTCTGGTTAGTGGTGTCAATCCTGCTGGTGGTTTTAAGTCCGCTGGCGTGGTTGCGTCCATCGCGCGCGCAAAGCGGTCGAATCGCCCTGCGTATGGAGGCGCGGCGCATCGGCCTGGCCATGCAGCTGGCGCCTCAGGAATGGCCGCACTGGCTGGCGCAAGAGCCACCGAATCCTTGTGCGCAGTATCATCGGCCACGTCGGAGCAAGCAGCCTGTCTGCTGGACTTACTGGCAGAAATCGCCGGGTGTATGGGTCAATCAGTGGCAGGAAGTCTGCGAGGATCAAACGCTGCTCAATCATTTCGAAAAGTTGCCGGGCAATGTTTTCAAAGTCGAGGCGGACAAGCAGATGATCGCTCTGTATTGGGGCGAGAAGGGCGAAGCCACGGTTTTGCAGGATATCGACGCCACTCTGAAAGCGCTGGCATGACGCGCGGACTTTTCGCACTGCAACGGTGTGAAACGTCCGGCAGACGCGCAATAAAAAGCCCGACATGATTCATCGGGCGGGGTTGGCCAGGCAGGCCGGAAACTCTTTTCATGTTGACTCGGTCAGCGACATCTCCGTGTAGTCACTCCAGCGTAGCCCTTTAAACAATAGCTGCGGCGAATTAGGGCGACTTTTCTAACTATTGATTCTATGAATGACTTTACATGCAGATGCGTGTTGCGGGTCTTCGTCTTACAGAAATGACCGCAAAGTCGCTTTTCAACCCGTATTTTGGGCGATTGACAATTGTCGGAAATTCCGTGAAGGTGACGTACCCAAATCAAACGGGCGTATGAATTGAGCGTTTGTCTTACAGACTGCTCCTACAGAATCCCGACTATCGCGTTGGCGGGTGTGCCGGGTGGATTGGCGTTAGCATCGACGAAAAAGCGTCCTGCCGAGCCATTCGCCTGCGTCCGACGTGTACTGTTCAGCTTCCATATCGTGGAGATCAGTTGATGATTTACGAAGGTAAAGCCATCACGGTTAAAGCTCTTGAAAGTGGCATCGTCGAATTGAAATTCGACCTCAAGGGTGAGTCCGTCAACAAGTTCAACCGTCTAACCCTGAACGAACTGCGTCAGGCCGTAGACACCATCAAGGCAGATGCTTCGATCAAGGGCGTGATCGTCAGCAGTGGCAAGGACGTGTTCATCGTCGGCGCCGACATCACCGAATTTGTCGAGAACTTCAAGCTGCCGGATGCCGAGCTGGTTGCTGGCAATCTCGAAGCCAACAAGATCTTCAGCGATTTCGAAGACCTCAATGTTCCGACTGTAGCGGCCATCAATGGCATCGCTTTGGGCGGCGGTCTGGAAATGTGCCTGGCGGCTGACTATCGCGTCATGTCGACCAAAGCCAAGATCGGTCTGCCGGAAGTCAAACTGGGCATCTACCCAGGCTTCGGCGGTACGGTGCGCCTGCCGCGTCTGATCGGTGTCGACAACGCCATCGAATGGATTGCCGCCGGCAAGGAAAACCGCCCTGAAGACGCTCTGAAAGTCAGCGCCGTCGACGCCGTGGTTGCTCCAGAGAAACTGCAGGAAGCTGCCCTCGAACTGATCAAGCGCGCCATCTCCGGCGAGTTTGACTTCAAGGCCAAGCGTCAGCCAAAACTTGAAAAACTCAAGCTGAACGCCATTGAACAAATGATGGCTTTCGAAACCGCCAAAGGTTTCGTGGCAGGGCAAGCTGGCCCGAACTACCCGGCACCGGTTGAAGCGATCAAGACCATCCAGAAAGCCGCGAACTTCGGTCGTGACAAGGCGCTGGAAGTCGAAGCCGCCGGTTTCGTCAAACTGGCCAAGACCTCTGCCGCGCAGAGCTTGATCGGTCTGTTCCTGAACGATCAGGAGCTGAAGAAAAAGGCCAAGGCTTATGACGAAATCGCCAAAGACGTGAAGCAGGCCGCTGTACTCGGCGCCGGCATCATGGGTGGCGGTATCGCTTATCAGTCGGCCTCCAAAGGCACGCCGATCCTGATGAAGGACATCAACGAGCACGGTATCGAGCAGGGGCTGGCCGAAGCCGCCAAACTGCTGGTTGGCCGCGTTGATAAAGGCCGCATGACCGCGGCGAAAATGGCTGAAGTGCTCAACGCCATTCGTCCGACCCTGTCCTACGGCGACTTCGGTCACGTCGATCTGGTGGTCGAAGCTGTGGTCGAGAACCCGAAGGTCAAGCAGGCTGTACTGGCTGAAGTCGAAGGTCAGGTCAAAGAGGACACCATCCTCGCGTCCAACACCTCGACAATTTCTATCAGTTTGCTGGCCAAGGCCCTCAAGCGTCCGGAAAACTTCGTCGGTATGCACTTCTTCAACCCGGTGCACATGATGCCGCTGGTTGAAGTGATCCGTGGCGAGAAGTCGAGTGAGCTGGCGGTTGCCACCACCGTGGCCTACGCCAAGAAAATGGGCAAGAACCCGATCGTCGTCAACGACTGCCCGGGCTTCCTGGTCAACCGCGTCCTGTTCCCGTACTTCGGCGGTTTCGCCAAGCTGGTCAGCGCCGGTGTCGACTTCGTCCGTATCGACAAGGTCATGGAAAAATTCGGCTGGCCGATGGGCCCGGCATACCTGATGGACGTGGTCGGTATCGACACCGGTCACCATGGTCGTGACGTAATGGCTGAAGGCTTCCCGGATCGCATGAAGGATGACCGTCGTTCGGCCATCGACGTACTGTACGAAGCCAAGCGCCTGGGTCAGAAGAACGGCAAGGGCTTCTACGCCTACGAGGCCGACAAGAAAGGCAAGCAGAAGAAAGTTGCCGATCCGTCGGTACTGGAAGTGCTCAAGCCGATCGTTTACGAGCAGCGCGAAGTCACTGACGAAGACATCATCAACTGGATGATGATCCCGCTGTGCCTGGAAACCGTGCGTTGCCTGGAAGACGGCATTGTTGAAACTGCCGCCGAAGCCGACATGGGTCTGGTCTACGGTATCGGTTTCCCTCCATTCCGTGGCGGTGCGCTGCGCTACATCGACTCGATCGGTGTTGCCGAGTTCGTTGCCCTGGCTGACCAGTACGCTGATTTGGGCGCGCTGTACCACCCGACCGCGAAGCTGCGTGAAATGGCTAAAAACGGCCAGAGCTTCTTCGGTTAAGCGCCCCCAACTAGAGTGAGAGTGAACTTATGAGCTTGAATCCTAGAGACGTCGTGATTGTCGACTTCGGTCGTACTCCGATGGGCCGCTCCAAGGGCGGCATGCACCGCAACACCCGCGCCGAAGACATGTCTGCGCACCTGATCAGCAAATTGCTGGAACGCAACGCCAAGGTCGATCCTGCTGAAGTCGAGGACGTGATCTGGGGCTGCGTCAACCAGACCCTGGAGCAGGGCTGGAACATCGCGCGCATGGCGTCGCTGATGACCCAGATCCCGCACACCTCGGCCGGTCAGACCGTCAGCCGTCTGTGTGGCTCGTCGATGAGTGCTTTGCACACTGCTGCGCAAGCGATCATGACCGGCAACGGTGACGTGTTCGTGGTTGGCGGCGTCGAGCATATGGGTCACGTGAGCATGATGCACGGTGTCGATCCGAACCCGCACATGTCGCTGTACGCGGCAAAAGCCTCGGGCATGATGGGCCTGACCGCTGAAATGCTCGGCAAAATGCACGGCATCACTCGCGAGCAGCAAGATGCTTTCGGCGTGCGTTCCCACCAGTTGGCCCACAAGGCTACTGTGGAAGGCAAGTTCAAAGACGAAATCATCCCGATGCAGGGCTACGACGAGAACGGTTTCCTGAAACTGTTCGACTACGACGAAACCATTCGTCCGGAAACCACCCTGGAAAGTCTGGCGGCCCTCAAGCCTGCCTTCAATCCAAAGGGCGGCACCGTGACTGCCGGTACTTCGTCGCAGATCACCGATGGTGCTTCGTGCATGATCGTGATGTCGGCGCAACGTGCACAGGATCTGGGTATCCAGCCAATGGCGGTTATCCGTTCGATGGCAGTGGCGGGTGTGGATCCGGCAATCATGGGCTATGGTCCAGTTCCGGCGACACAAAAAGCGCTGAAACGCGCGGGCCTTGGCATCAACGATATCGACTTCTTCGAGCTCAACGAAGCTTTCGCCGCACAGGCCCTGCCAGTGCTGAAAGATCTGAAAGTGCTCGACAAGATGAACGAGAAGGTTAACCTGCACGGCGGCGCGATCGCCCTGGGTCACCCGTTCGGTTGCTCCGGTGCCCGTATTTCCGGCACCTTGCTGAACGTGATGAAGCAGAATAGCGGCACCTTCGGGGTGGCCACTATGTGCATTGGTCTTGGCCAAGGCATCTCCACCGTCTTCGAACGCGTCTAAGCGTCTCGTTGATGGAAGCCGGGGCCAAGTGCCCCGGTTTTTGTTTTTGTGGATTTATTTTGTTTTTATTTTGAAAAAATTTGAGTGAGCGCCATCACATGCCGATACAACCTGGGCTCTACCAACATTACAAAGGTCCGCAGTACCGCGTATTCAGTGTGGCGCGGCATTCAGAGACCGAAGAAGAAGTGGTGTTTTACCAAGCCCTGTATGGGGAATACGGCTTTTGGGTGCGCCCTCTGAGCATGTTCCTCGAGTCAGTCGAGGTTGACGGCGAGCAGGTGCCACGCTTTGCTTTGGTGCAAGCCGAGCCAAGCCTTTTTTCCAAGGCATAAGGCGAGTGCGCACAGAACCCTGTGCTTGACCTCACCTTGTATCAACTATATATAGCGGTGCCGCGTCAGGCGCCAACCGCCTTTCACTTCTAGAATTCAGGAATTTTCTGATCCATGGGCAAATCGCTGGTCATTGTGGAATCCCCGGCTAAGGCCAAGACCATCAACAAGTATCTGGGTAACCAATACGTGGTGAAGTCGAGTATCGGCCATATCCGAGACCTGCCCACCAGCGGTTCGGCTAGCGCCAGCAAAGAGCCAGCCGCCAAGCGCGGCAAGGCTGCTGCGGGCGAAGGTCCGGTGCTCTCGCCGAAAGAGAAAGCGCGCAAGCAACTGGTCTCGCGTATGGGTGTCGATCCCGATCATGGCTGGAAAGCCAAGTACGAGATCCTCCCGGGCAAAGAGAAGGTCATCGAAGAGCTGCGCCGGCTCGCCAAAGATGCTGACACCATCTATCTCGCAACCGACTTGGATCGCGAGGGGGAAGCCATTGCCTGGCACCTGCGCGAAGCCATCGGTGGTGACGACAGCCGTTACAAGCGCGTGGTGTTCAACGAGATCACCAAGAAGGCGATTCAGGAAGCGTTCTCCAAGCCGGGCGAGCTGGACATTGATCGTGTCAACGCTCAACAGGCACGTCGTTTCCTTGACCGCGTTGTCGGTTACATGGTCTCGCCGCTGCTTTGGGCGAAGATTGCCCGTGGCCTGTCCGCCGGTCGCGTGCAATCGGTAGCCGTAAAGCTGGTCGTTGAGCGTGAGCGCGAAATTCGTGCGTTCAACCCGGAAGAGTACTGGGAAGTGCATGCCGATCTCGGCACCGCCAAAGGCTCGACCGTGCGTTTCGAAGTGGCTCGCGAAAAAGGCGAAGCCTTCAAGCCGCTCAACGAAGCCCAGGCCACGTCCGCGCTGGAGAAGCTCAAGGCTTCCAGCTACAGCATCGTCAAACGCGAAGACAAGCCGACCAGCAGCAAGCCTTCGGCTCCATTCATCACCTCGACTCTGCAACAGGCTGCAAGTAACCGCCTGGGCTTCGGTGTGAAGAAAACCATGATGATGGCCCAGCGTCTGTACGAAGCCGGCTACATCACCTATATGCGTACCGACTCGACCAACCTCTCGGCCGATGCCGTGACGATGGCGCGTGCCTATATCGAAGACGAGTTCGGCAAGAAGTACCTGCCGGAAACGCCGAACGTCTACAGCAGCAAGGAAGGCGCACAAGAGGCTCACGAAGCGATTCGTCCTTCTGACGCCAACACTATTCCAAGTAAGCTGGCGGGCATGGAGCGTGACGCTGAACGGCTCTACGAGCTGATCTGGCGCCAGTTCCTCGCTTGCCAGATGCTGCCGGCGCAATACCTGTCCACCACTGTCAGCGTCGGTGCTGGCGATTTCGAGCTGCGCGCCAAAGGCCGTATCCTCAAGTTCGACGGTTACACCCGCGTCATGCCGCAGATTGCCAAGCCGGGCGATGACGACGTTCTGCCTGATATGGCGCAGGGCGACGTGATGAAGCTGATCAAGCTCGATCCGTCCCAGCACTTCACCAAACCGCCGGCCCGTTACTCGGAAGCCAGTCTGGTGAAAGAAATGGAAAAACGCGGTATTGGTCGTCCTTCGACTTATGCAGCGATCATTTCGACCATTCAGGATCGCGGCTACGTGACCCTGCATAACCGCCGTTTCTATTCGGAAAAGATGGGCGATATCGTTACCGAGCGTCTCTCTGAAAGCTTCTCGAACCTGATGGACTACGGCTTCACCGCCGGCATGGAAGAGAATCTCGATGATGTGGCGCAGGGCGAGCGCGACTGGAAAAGCGTGCTGGACGAGTTCTACGGCGACTTCAAAAAGAAACTCGAAGTCGCGGAGAATCCGGACAACGGCATGCGTGCCAACCAGCCGGTGATGACTGACATTCCGTGCACCACCTGTGGTCGTCCGATGCAGATTCGTACCGCATCGACCGGCGTGTTCCTTGGTTGCTCGGGTTACAGTCTGCCACCGAAAGAGCGCTGCAAGGCCACCGTCAACCTGGTGCCGGGCGATGAAATCGCTGCGGACGACGAAGGTGAATCGGAATCTTTGGTACTGCGTGGCAAGCATCGTTGCCCGATCTGTAGCACGGCGATGGACGCTTACCTGCTCGACGAGAAGCGCAAGCTGCACATCTGCGGTAACAACCCGGATTGCGCGGGCTACGAAATCGAAGAGGGCAGCTATCGCATCAAGGGCTATGAAGGTCCGAGTCTGGAGTGCGACAAGTGCGGCAGTGAGATGCAACTCAAGACCGGTCGTTTCGGCAAGTTTTTCGGTTGCACCAATCCGACCTGCAAGAACACTCGCAAGCTGCTGAAGAGTGGTGACGCAGCGCCGCCGAAGATGGATCCGGTGAAGATGCCCGAGCTGAAATGCGAGAAGGTCAATGACACCTACATCCTGCGCGACGGAGCCTCTGGTTTGTTCCTCGCGGCCAGTCAGTTCCCGAAAAACCGCGAGACACGTGCTCCGTTGGTGATCGAGATTCTGCCGCACAAGGACGAGATTGATCCGAAGTATCACTTCCTGTGCGAAGCACCGCAGAAGGATCCGGATGGTCTGCCAGCGGTCATCCGCTACAGCCGCAAGACCAAGGAGCAATACGTGCAGACCGAAGTCGATGGCAAACCTACCGGTTGGAAGGCTTATTACGACGGCGGCAAGTGGACGGTTGAAGACAAGCGTACGAAGGCCAAAGCTGAGTAAGCATTAGCCTGATACTGAAAGGCCGCATGAACACCCTCGGGTTTTCATGCGGCCTTTTTGTTTTGTGCTTGCGGTGGGATCGACTGATCCATGACACTGTGCGGCCTGTGTGAAGCAATTATTTCGTAGTGGAGACTGCCTTCATGGCCCACGAACTCTATACCCGTACCAACCAGAAGATCTATTTTGCCGGCCTGTCGCTGGAAGCTTTGGCTCGCGCAGAAGAGGGGCGGGCGATGAATTCTCTGGCGCTGATTCAGGCCGGGCGCGAATCCGCGTTGTTTCACCTCTACGGCGCCTTGTTGGGTCTTTGCCATGAAATTGCCGGTTTCTACCGCCTGCCACAAGCCAATGCGCCACGCGCAGAGTTGCTGCTGACGCGCGAAGTGCTGGAGTCGATCGCAATCCCGGAGCTGGCGGAAATGATCGAGTTGGCAGGCAACTCGGAAACGTGGCTGGCAAAACTGCTGGCGGCGCATTCGGCGATGTTTCAACCGCCTCGCGTGCCCCATAAGCCAAAAGGCGATGTAACTCAGCCATTGATTCAGGCCGTTAACCTTGACGAAGAAGAGGCGTCTGAAGAGTTGAGCCGAGAGGAGTTGGAAAGCTGGCGGCAAAACCTTAAAGGCTTGGCTCTCCGGTTTCGCGAAGGCTTGAACGAGTGCTGATGGGGATTGACTCGGTGGCAATCTGAAACATGCTGCTGGTCAAGATCCCGAGCGAAGCCTGAATGATGTCTATATAATCCCTGCCTTTCGTGGAGAACAGACCTATATGCCAACGTCCTTTCTAGAAATTGTCGAGTTACCAGACGGCCGAATCGAACTGCGCAGGGCTGAGGACGAAGGTTCTCTGGTGACTCTGGATTTCTCCGAGGATGCCAAAACCTTCCTGCAGGGCCAGCACGTGGAAATCGCGAAGGCGATGTTGAGCGTCGGCGTGCAGATGGCAGGTCGAATGATTGAAGGGGAATTTGATAAGGACGAGGGGCCGCGGGTTCTTCATTGATCCCTGCCTGTTTTCAGTTTTTTGTCATTGTCGCTTCAGATCGGCTTCTCTGTCCCTGGAGAAGCCCTGCGCTTCACTCAGCGCTTTTTACCAGCTAATCAACCCAAGCGAATATTCAGGCTTTGAGCGTCGCCCGTACGTGCAGCGTTGATCAGTTGTTGGCGTGAACTGCTGTTCAACGGGTTGAGCCAGGTTACCACTGTGTGGCTGCGGCCCAGGCGCAACGCTTCGCATGCCAGTTGCTGTGCGCTCTGAGTGCCTCGCGGTTGCAGCAGTAGAATACGCTCACGATTCAGGCCGGCATCCCGCAACCAGGTTTGCGTGAGACTCGCCGGTGGCGCAATCAGCGTCAGCCAGCGTGCGTCCTGATCTTCGCTCAACTCGCGGAGGATCGGGGCAAGCAGGTTCAGGCAGTTTCCGGCCGCACCGCGCAGTGACAGCTCACTGAATACTTCAGGTTCGGCATTCCACGGACGTTCGACCACTTCTTTCAGGGTCGGCGCCATCGGTTGCGCCAGAAACGCTTCGAATAAAGGCAGTTGTGTTTGCTGAGGTGTGTGTGGGAACTGCATAAAGCCTCCTTTAGCGGCGGATGACGCCGACACTCAAGCCTTCGATCACCAGTTCCTGATCTTTCAGGTCGACTTCGATAGGGGCGAACTCGGGGTTTTCGGCAATCAGCCAGACCTTGCTGCCTTCACGCTTGAAGCGTTTGACGGTCACTTCATCGCCGATGCGTGCAACGACGACCTGGCCGTTGCGTACTTCGCGGGTGGTGTGCACCGCCAGCAAATCGCCGTCGAAAATGCCTATGTCCTTCATGCTCATACCGTGAACGCGCAGCAGATAGTCGGCGCGCGGATGAAAGAAGGCTGGATTGATGTTGCAGGATTCTTCGATGTGCTGTTGGGCGAGGATGGGCGCACCGGCGGCGACACGGCCAATGATCGGCAGAGTGGAGTCGTCAGCCTTGGCTTCGAAGCCCGGAATACGAATGCCCCGCGAGGCGCCTGGGGTCATCTCGATCGCACCTTTGCGGGCCAGGGCCTTGAGGTGTTCTTCAGCAGCATTGGGCGATTTGAAACCCAGTTCCTGAGCGATTTCCGCACGGGTTGGCGGGTAGCCATTGTCTTCGAGGCAACGTTTGATAAAGGCCAGAATCTCGGCTTGGCGTGGCGTCAGCTTTAGCATATTGATCGCTCTGTCTTTTTATACAGTGACTGGGATTATATACAGTGAAGCGGTCTTGGCAATGCCCGTTTTTTTGCAGGCCGCCGGACGGTCGGCAGCCTTGCTTACTAATGCGCGCGTCTTGTGTGGTTAAATAGCTGACCGACCATTCCCAAAACGAACCGGCAGGCTTGACAAGGCACAGGCTGAAACGTATGTTTCAAACAAGTGTTTGTCAGGCGGAGTAGCCATGGCCCAGTCGGAAACCGTTGAACGCATTCTTGATGCTGCCGAGCAGTTGTTCGCGGAGAAAGGTTTCGCTGAAACCTCATTGCGTTTGATCACCAGCAAGGCTGGCGTCAACCTGGCAGCGGTTAACTATCACTTCGGCTCGAAGAAGGCGCTGATTCAGGCGGTTTTTTCGCGCTTCCTCGGGCCGTTCTGTATCAGCCTCGATAAAGAGCTGGAGCGTCGTCAGGCCAAGCCTGAAAACAAGCCGACGCTTGAAGAACTGTTGGAGATCCTCGTCGAGCAAGCCCTTGTGGTTCAGCCGCGCAGCGGCAATGACCTGTCGATCTTCATGCGTTTGCTCGGTCTCGCGTTCAGCCAGAGCCAAGGCCACTTGCGCCGTTATCTGGAAGACATGTACGGCAAGGTATTCCGTCGCTACATGTTGCTCGTCAACGAAGCTGCGCCGCGCATCCCGCCGATCGAGCTGTTCTGGCGCGTGCACTTCATGCTCGGCGCCGCGGCATTCAGCATGTCCGGCATCAAGGCGCTGCGTGCGATTGCCGAGACCGATTTCGGCGTCAATACCTCCATCGAACAAGTCATGCGCCTGATGGTGCCGTTCCTCGCCGCTGGCATGCGCGCTGAAACCGGCGTCACCGATACGGCGATGGCCACTGCGCAACTGCGTCCGCGCAGCAAATCAACGCCGGTCGCCGCCAAGGTTTAACCGCGCACGGGTGGGCGCGGCTGCTTGTATCCGCTAAGCTAGCCGCCCATGCCGACTCTCGTTCTGAACCCGATCTTCACAGATATCGCCGACCTGCCGGGCAATGCCCCCGGGGGCGATTTCGTGCGGATCGGGTTTTTCGTTTTCAAGGAATCTCTATGACTGCTGGCCTGCAAGGCTCGTTGATGGTGGACGTCGCCGGTACCTGGCTGACGGCTGAAGATCGCCAATTGTTGCGTCAGCCCGAAGTGGGCGGTCTGATCATCTTTGCGCGCAACATTGAGCATCCACGCCAGGTGCGTGAGCTCAGCGCCGCGATCCGCGCGATTCGCCCGGATTTGCTGTTGGCCGTGGATCAGGAGGGCGGTCGTGTGCAACGCCTGCGTCAGGGCTTCGTGCGCCTGCCAGCGATGCGCGCCATTGCCGATAATCCTAATGCCGAGTACCTCGCTGAGCAGTGCGGCTGGATCATGGCTACCGAAGTGCTGGCCGTCGGCCTGGACCTGAGTTTCGCCCCTGTGCTCGATCTGGATTACCAGCGCAGCGCCGTCGTCGGCACGCGTTCTTTCGAGGGTGATCCGGAGCGCGCAGCGTTGCTCGCTGGCGCGTTTATTCGCGGTATGAACAGCGCGGGCATGGCGGCCACCGGCAAGCACTTTCCCGGTCATGGCTGGGCCGAAGCCGATTCCCACGTTGCGATCCCGAATGACGAGCGCAGCCTCGACGAAATTCGCGCCAACGACCTCGTGCCCTTCGCCAGACTCAGCAGGCAACTGGCTGCGATCATGCCGGCGCACGTTATCTATCCGCAGGTCGATTCGCAGCCCGCCGGTTTCTCCCGGCGCTGGTTGCAGGACATTCTGCGCGGCGAGTTGCAGTTCGACGGCGTGATCTTCAGCGACGACCTGTCGATGGCTGGCGCCCATGTGGTCGGCGACGCCGCCAGCCGTATCGAAGCCGCGCTGACTGCTGGCTGCGACATGGGTCTGGTGTGCAACGACCGCGCCGCTGCCGAACTGGCTTTGAGCGCTGCGCAACGCATGAAGGTCAAACCTTCCGAGCGCATCGCTCGCATGCGTGGTCAGGCATTCGCCAGCACCGATTACCGTCAGGATCCGCGTTGGCTCACCGCCATCGGCGCGCTCAAAGACGCTCAACTGATCGATTAAGGATTTTTCGCTATGACGGTTTACGCAATCATCGGCGGCACTGGCCTGACCCAGCTCGAAGGCTTGACCATTCGCCAATCGCTGGCGGTGGACACGCCCTACGGCGCGCCGTCGGCCGACGTGCAGATTGGCGAGTACGCCGGCAAGGAAGTGTTGTTCCTCGCCCGTCACGGCCACCCGCATCGCTTCCCGCCGCACAAGGTCAACTACCGTGCCAATCTGTGGGCGTTGAAACAGGCCGGCGCCGAAGCGATCATCGCGGTGAATGCCGTGGGCGGTATTCATTCGGCCATGGGTACCGGGCATTTCTGCGTGCCGCACCAGATCGTCGACTACACCAGCGGCCGTGAGCACACTTTTTTCGCCGATGATCTGGAGCATGTCACCCACATCGACTTCAGCTTTCCTTACAGCGAGCCGTTGCGCCAGCAATTGATTGCTGCGGTGGCCGCTGAAGGCTGCGAGTACAGCGATCAAGGCGTGTATGCCTGCACCCAGGGCCCGCGTCTGGAAACCGTGGCGGAGATAGTGCGTCTTGAACGTGATGGCTGCGACATCGTCGGCATGACCGGTATGCCGGAAGCGGCGCTGGCGCGTGAGCTGGATCTGGATTACGCCTGTCTGGCGCTGGTAGTGAACCCGGCGGCGGGCAAGACCACGGAAGTGATCACCATGGCCGAAATCGAGCAGGCGTTGCATGACGGGATGGGTAAGGTGAAATCGGCGTTGGCGCGGGTGCTCAAGGGCTGCAGCTGACCGAGACCGAGTTGGCCCCATCGCTGGCAAGCCAGCTCCACAGGTATCGAGTTGAATCACAGTTTTGTGTGCGACTCATAAGTCTGTAGGAGCTGGCTTGCCAGCGAAAGCTATCTGACAGGCGACGCAGGTCTCAACGCTTGTCGGACTTATCCGGCAGCGGCGCAAACAGCGCTTCAATATCATCACTCTGCAACTTCCAGTCCCCGGCCTTGCGCCCATCCAGCACGCCCGCCGCCAAGTCGGACTTTTCCTTCTGCAGGTGCTGAATCTTCTCTTCCACCGTGCCCCGCGCGATCATCTTGTAGACGAATACCGGTTTCTCTTGACCGATCCGATAAGCACGGTCGGTTGCCTGATTTTCCGTCGCCGGGTTCCACCACGGATCGTAGTGAATCACCGTATCCGCCTCGGTCAGGTTCAAGCCGACACCGCCAGCCTTCAGGCTGATCAGAAAAATCTGCCGCTTGCCGCTCTGGAATTCCTTCACCGGTGTACGCCGATCGCGGGTCTGGCCGGTCAACAACGCGTAGGAAACGTTACGTTTTTTCAGCTCGTCTTCGATCAATGACAGCATCGAGGTGAACTGCGAAAACAGCAGAATCCGCCGGCCTTCCTCGAACAACTCCTCAAGCATTTCCATCAAACTGTCGAGCTTGCCCGAGGTGCTGCCGCGAGCGGGCAGGGTGGCGTCGTTGACCAGGCGCAAATCACAGCAAACCTGACGCAGCTTCAACAGCGCCTCAAGAATGATGATCTGGCTGCGCGCCACGCCTTTGCGGGTGATCTCGTCGCGGACTTTCTTGTCCATCGCCAGGCGCATGGTTTCGTACACATCGCGTTGCGCTTCGTTGAGATCGACCCAGTGGATGATCTCGGTTTTCGGCGGCAACTCGGTGGCCACCTGTTCCTTGGTGCGGCGCAGTAGAAACGGTTTTATTCGACCGTTAAGGTGCTGAAGTCTGACCTCGCTGCCGCGCTTTTCAATCGGTACACGGTAATCGGCGTTGAAGCTTTTTACGTCGCCGAGCCAGCCTGGCAGCAGGAAGTGAAACAGCGACCACAGTTCACCCAAGTGGTTTTCCAGCGGGGTACCACTCAGGCACAAACGCTGACGCGCGTTCAGCTCGCGCGCGGCTTGAGCGGCTTTGCTGTTCGGATTCTTGATGTACTGCGCCTCATCCAGCACCAATACGTGCAGCGGCTGCTTGGCCAGACGTTCGACGTCCTTGGGCAGCAGCGCGTAGGTGGTGAGGATCAGGTCAAAATCGGCCAGATTATCGAAATGTTTTTTACGAGTGGCGCCGTACAGCGCGACCACTTTCAGCTGCGGGGTGAAGTGCGCCGCCTCATCCAGCCAGTTCGGAATCAGGCTGGTTGGCATCACCACCATGCACGGTCGATCGAGGCGCCCGGCGTTTTTCTCGCTGAGAATATGCGCAAGCGTCTGTAGGGTTTTACCCAGACCCATGTCATCCGCAAGGATCCCGCCAACCTCCAGTTGCCGCAATGATTGCATCCAGCTCAAGCCTTCGAGCTGATAAGGACGCAGCGTCGCATTCAGGCCCTCTGGAGCTTGCGCGCTGAAATCACGAATGTCGCGCAGGCGTTGAGCAAACGTACGAATCTGCTCGCCACCCTCCCAGAGGAGCGGAATGCCTTCCAGTGAGTTCAGGCGTGTGGCGTCGGCCTTGCTCAGGCGCAAAGTGGTTTCGCCCGGTTCCTGCAAATAGAACTCGCCTAGGGTCATCAGCACCGGTTTCAACCGCCCCAGCGGCAACGCCACTTGCAGCGGCCCGTGCTCGCTGTTGCGTTGCGGAATATTGACCAGAATCAGCTCGTCATCGCGACGGCGCGCAAGGCGTTCCGGATTGAGGATTTCCGCGTGCGAGCGCATCAGATTGAGCAGGATCGGCAGCAGACTCAAGCGCTCGCCGTTGACGATGATTCCCAGTTCCAGATCGAACCAGTCACGCTCCGGCGCCTGCTCGACCGTGGCGTACCAGTCATCCACAGCGGTCAGGTCGAAGCCGAACTCTTCGTCGATCTGCAGCTCCCAACCTTGGCTGCGTAGTTTTGGCAGATCGTTGAGGGTAAACGTCAGCCAGGCGCTGTCATTGACCATCTCGTACAGCTCGCCCGCGCTTTCCGGCAGCGCTTTGCTCTGCCGCGTGGCGATACGAAAGCCGAGGATTCTTAACTGTTCGCGGTAGGACTGTTCGACGTCCGGGTGGCGTTTTATCCGCAGTGTCTGGGTTTCCTGGCGGATCAGGATGTCGCTGTTCTTCTGCCCGCTGACGTACTCATCCAGATAGCTGAACGACAACGCCGCGCGGTGCTGAATATAACGCTGCATCTTGCCGTTGCGCGGTTCGAAGGCGCTGAACTCGACGCTGGCCAGCCACAGGCGCGGCAAGGGTTGCACGTTGTCGACCAGCACTTGCGGTGGCGCTTTCGGGCCACGGTTTTCCAGCACGGCTTGGAGCTTCTCCAGTAATTCGGCGTCTTTGGCCGCGGCAGGGTAATCGAGGGTTTCCTGCACTTTCAGCAGGACAGCAGCGCAGTGTTTGCAGTTGCTGCGAACCGGGCAGGTACAGCCGGCATCGACCAGCAGCAAAGTGCCTTTGGCTGACTCGCGAAGATGAATCGTCTGACGGTAAACGTTACCGCCAGAGCCTTCGCAACTGGCGGTGATCGTTGCATCGCCGACCTGGGCGATGCGTACCCGGTTTTCCAGGGCGTAGCGGCGGCCACGCTCCAGGCTCTGTTCCTTGAATCGGCTGACCCAGGAGGGCGCCAACGGTTTACTCAGCGGCGGGTTCATAAGGACTTCGATCAGTCCGGAATCGCTTCAGGCGCTTCCCGTGGCGCAGGTGCGGTCAGGGAAGTGATCTTGATCAGCAGCGCCAGATGGCCGTTATCGAGATAGTTGAGTTGGCCGTTCTTGGTGTGGCTGTCCTGTTTCAGGCGCTCACTGGCGCTGACCAGGCCGTTGGTGTTGATCTTGTTGACCCAGAAATCGGCCGCGACGTCGGTGAAACGCCCGAGCTTCATCTCCAGCGTGCCCTCGATCGGGAACTGGCCGTACTGCTCCTGACCGTCGCTGACCGCGACTTTCGATGGCGCTTCACCGAGGGTTTGCTGCCAGGCTTTGTGCATCAGCACGCTGTAGTCGCCGCTGGCGGTGAGTTTGGTGACAATGTCATTCAGCGCAGGCGTGCGCTGGCTGTCCTCGGCCAGGCGCTGGGCGCCGGCGGCCCAGTCTTCCGGGGCGGCACGGCTGACAATCGCCTGTACAGCGTTCTGGCGAACCAGAATCATCTCGACCTGATACAGGTCATCGGCAAACGCCGTAGGCGCTACCAAGGTGAGTAGCAAAGTCAGCGAGCGAAACAGGCGCATGCGGCGTCCTTCAAACAGTTTTCGGGAGGAGGCGCTCAAACAGCGCCTCTACAGTATTAAAGCGCTCTTCCGGGCGTTCCATCGGCACCTGGAACTTGAACATCGTGGCGCCTTCGAATTTGTAGCGTTTTGGCTGGCTCTGGATCAGTTTGATCAGGGTCATCGGGTCCACTGGCGTCTGTGCTTCGAACTCGATGCGCCCACCTTGCGGCCCGCCATCGACCTTCTTGATGCCCAGTTGCTCAGCCTGCAATTTCAGCGCAGTGATACGCACCAGATTTTTCGTCGGTTCCGGCAGCAGGCCGAAGCGGTCGATCATCTCGACTTGCAGATCCTTCAGGCCTTCCTCGTCGGTGGCCGAAGCAATGCGCTTGTACAGAATCAGACGCGCGTGAACATCCGGCAGATAGTCTTCCGGAATCAGCGCCGGCACTCGCAGGTTGACCTCCGGGCCACCGCCCAGCGGTTGATCGAGGTTCGGTTGCTCGCCCTTGCGGATCGACTTCACCGCGCGTTCGAGCATCTCCATGTACAGCGTGAAGCCCACGGCCTGAATCTGTCCGCTCTGACCATCGCCGAGCAGTTCACCGGCGCCACGGATTTCCAGGTCGTTGGTCGCCAGCACGAAACCGGCGCCGAGATCCTGGGTGTTGGCAATCGCTTCCAGACGCTTTTCCGCGTCCGAAGTGATTTGCTGGCGCGGCGGCGTCAGCAGGTAGGCGTACGCCTGGTGGTGGCTGCGACCGACACGACCGCGCAACTGGTGCAGTTGCGCCAGACCGAACTTGTCGGCGCGTTCGATGATGATGGTGTTGGCGCTTGGCACGTCGATACCGGTCTCGATGATGGTCGAGGCGATCAGCACGTTGAAGCGCTTGTGATAGAAGTCGCTCATCACCTGTTCGAGTTCGCGTTCGCGCATCTGCCCGTGACCGATGCCGATACGCGCTTCCGGCACCAGTTCGGCGAGATCGGCGGCGCATTTTTCGATGGTTTTCACATCGTTGTGCAGGTAGTAAACCTGACCGCCACGCAGCAGTTCGCGGAGCAGGGCCTCTTTGACCGTGCTCTTGTTCTGCTCCATGACGAAGGTGCGCACCGACAGGCGTCGCGCCGGCGGCGTGGCGATGATCGACAGATCGCGCATGCCCGACACCGCCATGTTCAGCGTGCGCGGAATCGGTGTGGCGGTCAGCGTAAGAATGTCGACTTCACTGCGCAGGGCCTTGAGCTGTTCTTTCTGACGCACACCGAAACGGTGTTCTTCGTCGATGATCACCAGCCCGAGGTTTTTGATTTTTACATCGTCGGACAGCAGCTTGTGCGTGCCGATGACAATATCGATCTTGCCTTCCGCCAGATCGGCGATCGCCGCATTGACTTCCTTGGCCGACTTGAAGCGGCTCATCACTTCCACAGTCACCGGCCAGTCGGCGAAGCGGTCGCGGAAGCTGTTGTAGTGCTGCTGGGCGAGCAGGGTGGTCGGCACCAGAATAGCCACCTGGCGACCGCCGTGCACAGCGATGAACGCTGCGCGCATGGCCACTTCGGTCTTGCCGAAACCGACGTCGCCACAGACCAGTCGATCCATTGGCTTCGGCGCGAGCATGTCTTCGCGCACGGCTTCGATGGTCGATTGCTGGTCCGGGGTTTCTTCGAAAGGGAAGCCAGCGCTGAATGTGGCGTAATCGGCTTTCGGGTCGGCAAATGCGTAGCCTTCGCGAGCGGCGCGGCGGGCATAGATGTCGAGCAATTCAGCAGCAACATCGCGCACCTGTTCGGCGGCTTTGCGTTTGGCTTTCTGCCAAACCTCGGAGCCGAGGCGGTGCAGCGGGGCCAGCGCATCGTCGCTGCCGGTGTAACGGGCGATCAGATGCAGGTTGGCCACCGGCACGTAGAGCTTGGCGTTCTCGGCATATTCCAGGGTGAGGAATTCGGCAGCCTGATTGTCGATTTCCAGAATCGTCAGGCCCAGATAGCGGCCGACACCGTGGTCGATGTGCACCACCGGCGCGCCTTCGCGCAGCTCGGTGAGGTTTTTGATCACTGCATCGTTGTTGCCGTCGGCACGCTTCTCGCGGCGGCGACGCTGCATGACGCGTTGGCCGAACAGCGGACTTTCCGCGACCAGTGCCAGCGCAGGATCGTCGAGCATCAGGCCTTCGTCGAGCGGGGCAATGGTGATCGCCAGGCGATCCTTGCTCGCGACGAAGTCCGGCCAGCTGTCGACGGTTTTCGGTCGCAGCTTCAGACGCTCCAGCAACTCCAGCAGCACTTCGCGACGGCCGGCGGATTCGGCGGTGAACAGCACGCGACCGGGGAATTCATCGAGGAAGGCAGAAAGCGCGGCCAGCGGTTGCGTGGCTTTGGCTTCAATCGCCAGATTCGGCAGTGCTTGTGCAGGAAAGCGCTCACGACCGACGCCAGTTTCCACGTCTTGCTGGCTGGCGACCACGCGTGGCCAGCTCTTCAGGCGCGCGAAGCAGTCTTCCACCGGCAGGAACAATTCGGCGGGTGGCAATAAAGGACGCGAAGGATCGACGCGGCGCTCTTCATAACGATTGCGCACGTCGTTCCAGAAATTCTCCGCTGCTTGCTCGATACCCGGCAACGAGAACACCTGGGTGTCCTGCGGCAAATAATCGAACAGCGTCGAGGTTTCGTCGAAGAACAGCGGCAGGTAGTACTCGATACCGGCCGGAGTGATGCCACTGCTCAGATCCTGAAAGATCGGGCAGCGCCGGAAGTCGACGTCGAAACGCTCGCGAAAGCGCGCCTTGAAGCGGGTGACCGCATCTTTCTGCAGCGGAAACTCACGAGCCGGCAACAGCTTTACCGATTCGACCTTGTCGATGGAGCGCTGGTTTTCCGGATCGAAGGTGCGCAGGGTTTCGATTTCGTCGTCGAACAGGTCGATGCGATAGGGCAGCTTGCTGCCCATCGGGAACAGGTCGATCAGCGCGCCGCGTACGGTGAATTCGCCGTGTTCGTACACCGTGTCGACGTAGCGATAGCCGCTGGCTTCAAGCCGCGAGCGCATCTGTTCGACATCGAGTTTCTGCCCGACATCCAGTACCAGACTGCTGCCGAGCAAAAACTTGGTCGGCGCCAGGCGGTGCAACGCCGTGGTGATCGGCACCACCAGCACGCCATGTTCCAGCTCGGGCAGCCTATATAAGCTGGCGATGCGCTGGGAAATGATGTCCTGGTGCGGCGAGAACAGGTCGTACGGCAGGGTTTCCCAGTCGGGGAAATGCAGCACGGGCAAATCCGGGGCGAAGAAACTCAGCTCCTGTTCCAGTCGTTCAGCACTCTGGCTGTCGGCGGTCAGTAGCAGGGTGAAGCGCTTGGCAGCGCTGGCAGCCTCGGCAATCGCCAGGCTGAGGGCAGCACCGGGCAAATTGCCCCAATGCTGTTTACCTGCCTCGGCAGGGAGTTGCGGTAGACGCAGAACGGGCACGGAAGGTTGAGCTCCAGGCTTTGCGACAAAGTCGGTAATTGTAGCGGCGTCCGGTGCCGCCTGTCAGTTGCAGACTACGTCTATCTTCGCTGTTTTGGCGAAATGTAGTGGTAACCATAAAAACGAGCACTTTTTTAGTGGTTATGTAGTGCCGAAATTGGCTCGTGTTACGGAGGGTTACAGACATCGTCTAACAGTCGACGAAAAATTGACTGCGCTGGAAGCCGCGTATTTACTGGGCTGGCGCGAGGCGTTGTTTTTTTGAAAGGAATTTTGTTACCGATTTCGCGACAAGCGCGCATTGCTGAATGAGGTTGTCGGCGGCATAATGTAGCCCCTTTTTTCTGCCCCTACATGTGGAAGGTTACCGTGACTCAGAAGCCCGACCAGTGTCTTGGTGAATGGATCGACCGTGAAGCACTCGCAGAAGCGATGATTCCGCTTATCGGTCAGCTCTACCGCAATAACAACGTGGTGAGCTCGATCTATGGCCGCAGCCTGATCAACCAGTCTGTCATCGCGATTCTCAAAGCTCACCGCTTTGCTCGCCACCGTTCTTCCGACGACAGCGAACTCTCCGTCCACGAAACATTCCCACTGCTCAAAGCCATGAGCGAGCTCAAGCTCGGCGCGGCTTCGGTAGATCTGGGCAAGTTGGCGTTCAAATTCCGTAACGAAGGCAATGGCCGCAGCGCCGAGCAATTCGTTCGTGAAGAAATGGCTGACGTGGTTGGCCAGCAAAACGCTTCCGCACGTAAAGGCACCGACGTTGTGCTGTACGGCTTCGGTCGTATCGGCCGTCTGCTGGCGCGCATCCTGATCGAGAAAACCGGTGGTGGCGACGGTCTGCGTCTGCGTGCCATCGTCGTGCGCAAAGGCGCCGAAAACGACCTGACCAAACGCGCCAGCCTGCTGCGTCGCGATTCGGTACACGGTTCGTTCAACGGCACCATTACCATCGACGAAGAAAACAACACCATCACCGCCAACGGTAACCTGATCCAGGTGATCTACGCGAAGAACCCGACTGAAGTGGATTACACCCAGTACGGCATCAAAGACGCGCTGCTGGTGGACAACACCGGTGTATGGCGTGACGCCGATGGCCTCGGTCAGCACCTGGCGTGCCCGGGTATCGACCGCGTAGTTCTGACCGCGCCTGGCAAAGGCAAGCTGAAGAACATCGTTCACGGTATCAACCACAGCGAAATCACCGCTGAAGACAAGATCGTGTCCGCCGCTTCCTGCACCACCAACGCCATCGTGCCGGTGCTGAAAGCGGTGAATGACAAGTTCGGCATCATCAACGGTCACGTCGAAACCGTTCACTCGTACACCAACGACCAGAACCTGATCGACAACTTCCACAAGGGCGATCGCCGTGGCCGTAGCGCTGCGCTGAACATGGTCATCACCGAGACCGGTGCTGCCACCGCTGCTGCCAAGGCCCTGCCTGAGCTGGCCGGCAAGCTGACCGGTAACGCGATCCGTGTTCCGACGCCGAACGTGTCGATGGCCATTCTCAACCTCAACCTTGAGAAAGCCGCCACCCGTGAAGAGATGAACGAGTACCTGCGCTACATGGCGCTGCACTCCGATCTGCACAAGCAAATCGACTTCGTCAATTCGCAGGAAGTGGTTTCGACCGACTTCGTTGGCTCGCGCCACGCCGGTGTAGTCGACGCTGAAGCGACCATCGTTCAGGATAACCGCGTTGTTCTGTACGTCTGGTACGACAACGAGTTCGGTTACAGCTGCCAGGTGGTTCGCGTGATGGAAGACATGGCTGATGTGAATCCGCCAGCGTTCCCGCGCTAAGCGATAGCTGCACATGAAAACGCCCCGACCTTGGTCGGGGCGTTTTTTTATGCCTGCTAAATCTCGATTGACTGTTGCGGCCTCATCGCTGGCAAGCCAGCTCCCACAGGGTCTTGGGGTGTGAATGCAATTGTGTAACCGCCAAATAAACTTGTGGGAGCTGGCTTGCCAGCGATGGCGTCCTATCGGGCGCCGCCGGGTATGGCCGCTTGCGCAGTGCGCAACTCATGCTTGTTGCCCCGGAACAACACCAATGTCGCCAACAGCCCCAACACCGCCGCACCACTCAGCCAGATCCCCGGTGCTGCCTTGTTATCCAGCACATGAATCAGATACGTACACGCCGCCGGGGTAAACCCGCCGAACGTCGCTGTCGCCAGGCTGTAAGCCAGCGAGAACCCGGTCGTACGCACTTCCACCGGCATGATCTCGGTCAGCGCCACCACCATCGCGCCGTTGTACGAGCCGTACAGGAACGACAACCACAGCTCGACAATCAGCAAATGACTGAAGCTCGGATTTGCCACCAACCACGACAGCGCAGGATAGGCGGTAAGAATCGCCAGAATCGTCGCCGCAAGCAGTAGGGGCTTTCTCCCGATTTTATCGGACACCGCACCCATCACCGGCAACCAGAAAAAGTTCGACAGGCCGATGCACACCGTCACCAGCAGCGCATCGAGATCCGACAGATGCAGCTCAGCCTTGCCGAAGGTCGGGGTGTAAGCGGTGATCAGATAGAAGGACACGGTGGTCATCACCACCAGCGCCATGCCGGCGATGACGATGCCAAAGTTCTGACCGATCGAGCGGACAATTTCCCGCAGGGTAGGGCGATGTTTCCGCGCCTGGAATTCCGGGGTTTCTTCCAGTGAGCGACGAATGACAAAGATCACCGGCACAATCATGCAGCCGATCAGGAACGGCACGCGCCAGCCCCAATCACCCATTTGTTCCGGGCTTAGCCAGTGATTGAGGCCGACGCCGAGCAGGCCGGCGAAGACGACCGCCGCTTGCTGGCTCGCGGATTGCCAACTGACGAAAAAGCCCTTGCGACCCGGGGTGGCAATTTCTGCCAGATACACCGACACGCCACCGAGTTCGACGCCCGCCGAGAAACCTTGCAGCAGTCGGCCGAACAGAACGAGCAAAGGTGCGGCGACACCGAGGGTGGCATAACCCGGAACGCAGGCAATCAGCACCGTACCGGCAGCCATCAACGCCAGCGTGATGATCAAGCCTTGGCGGCGGCCATGACGGTCAATGTAGGCGCCGAGGAAAATCGCCCCCAGTGGGCGCATCAGGAAGCCAGCGCCAAAAGTCGCCAGTGAAAGCATCAGCGAGGCGAAGGCGCTGTCGGTGGGAAAGAACGTTTTAGCGATGGCCGTGGCATAAAAGCCGTAGACCATAAAGTCGAACATTTCGAGGAAATTGCCGCTGACAACGCGAAAGATCGCTTTGCCTTTGCCCGTGGTGGAGGACATGGTCAGGTCTCACTATTGGATTTTGTATAAAGATGTTGCAGATCCTTTAATTCATAATGGCCGTCGCGGTTTTACGGAGAGATGAATAATTGTTCACTGGACGGTTGCTTGGGCTCGTGATTCTTGCGGGCATATTGGCTGGCTGCGGCAATGGCGATTCCACGGAAGGTTTCGGTGGGCCGACCATGGGCAGCACGTACTCGATCAAGTACGTGCGCCACGCCGGCATGCCTGACGCGACGCAGGTTCGCCGTGAAGTGGAGAGCATCCTTGGCGAAGTCGATCGGCAGTTATCGACTTATCGCAATGATTCGGACATCGAGCGCTTCAACGCTTTGCCCGCGAACAGCTGTCAGAAAATGCCTGCCTCGGTGCTGGAATTGGTCCTTGTGGGCGAGCAACTGTCAGCGCAAAGCGAAGGTTCTTACGATCTCACCGTGGAGCCGCTGATGAATCTCTGGGGCTTCGGCCCGCAAGGGCGCGAAGAGAAAGTCCCTGACGCCGAGGCACAGGCTGAGGTGATGTCGCGCATTGGTCATCAGCACTTGCACGCCAATGGCGATCAGTTGTGCAAAGACGCCGCCGTCGAAGTCGACTTCAACAGCATTGCTGCCGGTTATGCCGTCGACACTATCGCGGCGAGGCTCGACGCCATGGGCATTCAAGACTACTTGGTCGAAGCCACCGGTGAATTGAAGGCCAAAGGCAAAAAACTCGACGGCTCACCCTGGCGCATCGCTTTGGAAGAACCCCGTGATGATCAACAGGTCGTCGAACGCGTCATTAATGTCGATGGCTACGGCGTCTCCACGTCCGGCGACTATCGCAACTATTTCCTGCAGGATGGCCGGCGTTATTCCCACACCTTTGATGCGCGCAGCGGTGCACCCGTCCTACACGACCTGGCGTCAGTCACAGTGATTCATCCTTCAGCGTTGATGGCCGATGGACTATCGACGCTGTTGCTGATTCTTGGCCCGGAAAGGGCGTGGGACTATGCCGAAAAACATGACATTGGTGCATTCTTCGTCATTCGTGCCGATACAGGTTTTGTCGTCCGCACCAACAAGGCTTTCGAACGCCTCAGTGGCGAAAAAACTGACTGAGAACAATACGAAAGCTGGCGTTGTAGTGCAGGCAAAAGTAGCCTACGACGCGACCAAGGGTTAATGTGCGCGGCGTTGACGCTTCTATAGACTGTGTCCGGGTTCTTGATTGACCCCCAATTGTTCCTTCGCGCCGCTGTTCGGCGTGATTTAGCCGTAGGTGCTGCTGGCACCGCGGCCTGTTCTGAGGAGTACGCATGGCTGTCTACAACTACGACGTGGTGGTGCTGGGTTCCGGCCCGGCGGGAGAAGGCGCGGCAATGAACGCCGCCAAAGCAGGGCGCAAGGTCGCGATGGTCGACAGCCGTCGCCAGGTCGGCGGCAACTGCACCCACCTCGGTACCATCCCGTCCAAGGCACTGCGTCACTCGGTGCGGCAGATCATGCAGTTCAACACCAATCCGATGTTCCGTGCGATCGGCGAGCCACGCTGGTTCTCCTTCCCGGACGTGTTGAAAAGCGCCGAGAAGGTCATTTCCAAACAAGTTGCTTCGCGCACCGGGTACTACGCCCGTAACCGCGTCGACGTGTTCTTCGGTACCGGCAGCTTCGCTGACGAGCAAACCATCGAAGTGGTCTGCGCCAATGGCGTGGTCGAGAAACTGGTGGCCAAGCACATCATCATCGCCACCGGTTCGCGTCCTTATCGCCCGGCGGACATCGATTTCCACCACCCGCGTATCTACGATAGCGACACCATCCTCAGCCTCGGCCACACCCCGCGCAAACTGATCGTTTACGGCGCCGGCGTGATCGGTTGCGAGTATGCGTCGATCTTCAGTGGTCTGGGTGTATTGGTTGAGCTGGTCGATAACCGTGGCCAGTTGCTGAGCTTCCTCGACTCGGAAATCTCCCAGGCGTTGAGCTACCACTTCAGCAACAACAACATCACTGTGCGCCACAACGAAGATTACGATCGCGTTGAAGGTGTCGATAACGGCGTGATCCTGCACCTGAAGTCGGGCAAGAAGATCAAGGCCGACGCCTTGCTCTGGTGCAACGGCCGTACCGGTAACACCGATCAATTGGGTCTGGAAAACATCGGCGTCAAGGTCAACAGCCGTGGCCAGATCGAAGTCGACGAGGCTTACCGCACCTGCGTACCGAACATCTATGGTGCCGGTGACGTGATCGGCTGGCCGAGCCTGGCCAGTGCTGCCCACGACCAGGGCCGTTCGGCCGCTGGCAGCATCGTTGATAACGGTAGCTGGCGTTTCGTGAATGACGTGCCGACCGGCATCTACACGATTCCGGAGATCAGTTCGATCGGCAAGAACGAGCAGGAACTGACCCAGGCCAAAGTGCCCTACGAAGTCGGCAAGGCGTTCTTCAAGAGCATGGCGCGTGCGCAGATCGCCGGCGAGCCGCAAGGCATGCTGAAGATCCTGTTCCACCGTGAAACCCTGGAAGTGCTGGGCGTTCACTGCTTCGGTTATCAGGCGTCGGAGATCGTCCACATCGGTCAGGCGATCATGAACCAGCCGGGCGAGCTGAACACGCTGAAGTACTTCGTCAACACCACGTTCAACTACCCGACCATGGCCGAAGCCTATCGGGTAGCAGCGTACGACGGCCTCAACCGGCTTTTTTGACGGGCTCCGGCCGGTGGCCTGAGCCGGCCGGGGAGACCGATTTCAGCAATTCTCGAGGGTGGCAGTGGCCAAACCGGGAAAGTCTGTAATCAGGCTGTCAACGCCGAAGTCGGCGAGCCTGCGCATCAGCGCAGGTTCGTTGACGGTCCACACCGACACATGCAGCCCCTGACGCTGCGCCTTCTGCAGGCGTTCCGGCGTACACAGGGTCCAGTTCAACGCGAGAATCTCACAGCCATAACTGGCCGCGACCTTCAACGGATCGAGCCAGGCGTATTCGGCGACCAACCCCCGCGACACATCCGGCACCAGATCCAGCGCCGCTTTCAGCACTTCCCGCGAACTCGAAGTGATGGTCACCTTGTCGAGCAGGCCGTGGCGCTGAGCCATTTCACGAATCGCCAACACCGTGGTTGCGGCGCGAGTACGCGAAGCGCTTTTCACTTCGAGCTGCCAGTGCTCGAAATCACACTGCTCGAACAATTCTTCCAGCGTCGGAATCGGGCACGGCTTGATCCAGCCCGGGCCACCCTTGCGCGCGTCGTAGGTGACCAGTTCGGCGGCGGTGTGCTCGACGACCTTGCCACGGCGGTCCGTGGTGCGTTTGAGGGTCGGGTCGTGGATGACCATCAACTCGCCGTCCTTGGACAGGTGCAGATCGAGTTCGCAACGGCGCACGCCGTGCTTGAGACATTCCTGAAAGCTGCTCAGGGTGTTTTCCGGTGCTTCGCCCTTGGCGCCGCGGTGGCCGTAGATGAGGGTCACGGTTCTTCCTTAAATTAAATGCCTGATTCGTTCTGTTCGCGGGCCAGACGTCGTTCCTGGGCCTGCTTCTGCAAGATATAGCGGGCGAGCAACTGGCGCTGGGCATCGGTCAAGTGTTCGAACTCGGTGCCGACGTCATAACCCTCGCCCTTGCGGTCGCAATGGGTGACACGGGCGCGCAGCAACAGGCCGAGCGCTTGCGGCATCAGCACCAGTTTCACCGACAGGTGTGCACCGGTGGCAATCGGCGTCGGGTACTGAAAGTCGATCCCGCCTTCGGAGATGATCACCGATTGCGGCTCGCCGATATGGCCGAGCACGGTCAGGGCGACCACCTGACTGAGCAGGTCAATGCGCTTGTTCTGCGATTTCAGGAACGCGGCGATGGCCCGATCGCGCTCGCTGATCTGGCGCAACAGGTGCTGCGACTCGAATTCGCTCAGGTGCAGTTCGCTGAGCAGGTTGAACAGTGGGGAAGCATCCTGCAACACTTCCTGGCCTGCGGCTTCGGGAGCGGACAGGGGCCGAATTTCCAGTGCGATCGTGTCCTCGATACGGTAGTATTCGCGGCGATCTTCTTCATCTAATGTCGACATGGCGAACCCATGGTAGCGGCGGTGGTCTGAGTGTAAAGCTGGTTATCGACCCCCGCCACAAGGACGTTCCTTTTCCCTCCGAACAAGCCCCGACATGTTCAGACCTCTCTTCGTATTTATCGGCACGCGTTATACCCGTGCAAAGCGTCGCAATCATTTTGTGTCATTCATTTCCCTGACTTCGATGATCGGGCTCGCCCTTGGCGTGGTCGTGATGATCGTCGTGCTGTCGGTGATGAATGGCTTCGATCATGAGATGCGCACCCGCGTGCTGGGCATGGTGCCCCACGCGACCATTGAATCCACTGAACCGATCAACGATTGGCAAAGCCTGGCCACCAAGGTCAAGCAGAACCCGCAGGTGACGGCGGTTGCGCCGTTCACCCAGATGCAGGGCCTGCTGACCAATAACGGTCAGGTGTCCAAGGTGTTGCTCAATGCCATCGACCCGGCGCTGGAGCGCAACGTGTCGATCATCGACAACTTCATGAAGCAGGGCAAACTCGACGATCTGACGCCGGGCAGCTTCGGCATCGTCATCGGCGACAAGGCGGCGACCAAGCTCGGCGTCGGCATTGGTGACAAGGTCACCTTCGTCGCACCGGAGGTCAGCCTGACCCCGGCCGGCATGTTCCCGCGCATGAAGCGCTTCACCGTGGTCGGCATTTTCCATGTCGGCGCTGGCGAACTCGATGGCTATCTGGGCGTCACCAACCTGCAGGATCTGGCGAAGATGCACCGCTGGAAGCCTGATCAGGTACAGGGCATCCGCCTGAAGTTCGACGACTTGTTCCAGGCACCGCGCGTTGCATGGAACATCGCCCAGCAACTCGGCGAAGACCATTACTACGCCCGCGACTGGACGCGCACCCACGGCAATCTGTATCAGGCGATCCGCATGGAAAAAGCCATGATCGGCCTGCTGTTGTTGCTGATCGTTGCCGTGGCTGCGTTCAACATCATTTCCACGCTGGTGATGGTGGTCAACGACAAGAAGGGCGACATCGCCATTCTGCGCACCTTGGGCGCGACGCCGGGCACGATCATGCGCACGTTCATGGTGCAAGGCACGGTGATCGGTGTGGTCGGCACGGCGATTGGTGCGGTAGTCGGCATTTTTGCGGCGCTTAATGTCAGCCCTGCGATCTCGGCACTGGAAGGCCTGATCGGCCACAAATTCCTTAATGCTGACGTGTATTTCATTGATTATCTTCCGTCGCAGGTGCAGAGCCAGGATGTGATCATGGTCTGCGCTGCTGCGTTGGTCCTGAGTTTCCTCGCCACCCTGTATCCAGCCTGGCGTGCCGCGCGCACCCAGCCGGCGGAGGCGCTACGTTATGAGTGAGTCGGGCATGAGTGAACAAGCAATCCTGAGCTGCCGCAACCTGGGCAAATCCTATGAAGAAGGCCCGGAATCGGTAGAAGTACTGGCTGGCCTGCAACTGGAGTTGCACCCTGGCGAACGTGTGGCGATCGTCGGCACCTCGGGTTCGGGCAAAAGTACTTTGCTCAACCTGCTCGGCGGCCTCGATACGCCAACCAAGGGCAGCGTCTGGCTCGACGGTGAAGAACTGTCGGCGCTGAGCGAGAAGAAGCGTGGCCTGCTGCGTAACCGTGCGCTCGGTTTCGTTTACCAGTTCCACCACTTGCTGCCGGAATTCACCGCGCTGGAAAACGTCTGCATGCCGCTGCTGATCGGCAAGACGCCGATCCCGGAAGCCCGTCAGCGCGCCACGGCATTGCTGGAACGCGTCGGCCTCGGCCATCGTCTGGAGCACAAACCGGCGGAACTGTCCGGTGGCGAGCGTCAACGTGTGGCGATTGCCCGCGCCTTGGTCAACAAGCCAGGCCTGGTGATGCTCGACGAGCCAACCGGCAACCTCGACTCCCACACCGCCCAGGGCATTCAGGATTTGATGCTGGAACTCAGCACCTCGATGCGCACCGCGTTTCTGGTAGTGACTCACGACATGAACCTGGCCCGCCAGATGGATCGCGTATTGCACCTGCAAGAAGGCTGCCTGACGCCCATCTGATTGGCTGAAACCCGGCGCCTGCAAAGGTGTCGGGTCTTTTATTTTTATACGGTGCCCCAGCGAATGTTCAGACCGTTATCGATCTTTATCGGCACGCGCTATACCCGCGCCAAGCGCCGCAATCGCTTCGTTTCGTTCATTTCGATGACCTCGATGATCGGCCTCGCCCTTGGCGTGCTGGCGATGATCGTGGTGTTGTCGGTAATGAACGGCTTCCAGCGCGAAATGAGTTCGCGCATCCTCGGCATGGTGCCGCACGCAACCATCGTTGGCGTCAAGCCGATCGATGACTGGCAGCCGGTGGCCGCCGCCGCGATGAAAAATCCAGAAGTGACCGCCGCCGTGCCGTTCACCGAGATGGAAGGCATGCTCTCTTACAAGGGCTTGATGCAGCCGATCCAGATCAGCGGCGTCGATCCGGCGCAGGAAGGCAAGGTCTCGATCGTTGCCCAGCACATTGTGCAGGGGCGTCTGGATGCCTTGAAACCGGGCGAGTTTGGGGTGGTGATTGGTGAAATCACCGCGCGACGTTTCCGCCTCAACGTCGGCGACAAGATCACCCTGATCGTCCCGGAAGTCAGCACCGCGCCGGGTGGCATCACCCCGCGCATGCAGCGCCTGAACGTGGTCGGCGTGTTCAAGGTGGGTGCTGAACTGGACGGCTCGATGGGCCTGATTCACGTGGCCGATGCCGCGACCATGCAGCATTGGCAGCCGAATCAGGTGCAGAGTGTGCGTCTGGCGGTCAAAGACCTGTACGCGGCGCCGAAAGTCTCCTCGGACATCGCCGCCGGTCTGGGCGCCGATTTCAAGGCTGACGACTGGACCCACACCCAGGGCAGCCTGTTCAGCGCGATGAAAATGGAAAAAACCATGATCGGCCTGCTGTTGCTGATGATCGTCGCGGTGGCGGCGTTCAACATCATCGCGACCCTGATCATGGTGGTGAACGATAAGGGCGCGGACATCGCGATCCTGCGTACCATCGGTGCCACGCCTCGGCAGATCATGGCGATCTTCATGGTCCAGGGCACGGTGATCGGCATTGTCGGTACCATTATTGGCGGCGTGTTGGGCGTGATCGCCGCGCTGAATGTCAGTCAGATCGTGGGCTGGATCGAGCGAGTCAGCGGGCAGCACATCTTCAGTTCCGATGTGTATTTCGTCAGCAATCTGCCCTCGGAATTGCAGGGTGGGGACGTGCTGTTGATCTGCTCGGCGGGCTTTATTCTGAGCTTTTTGGCGACGGTGTATCCGGCCTGGCGGGCGGCGAAGATCGAGCCGGCTCACGCGTTGAGATATTCGTAAGCGACTCCATGCTCGTTCCCACGCTCTGCGTGGGAATGCCTCAACGGACGCTCCGCGTTCGGCTTAGGATGGGACGCGGAGCGTCCCGGGCTGCATTCCCACGCAGAGCGTGGGAACGATCAGGTTCGAGGCAACTCAATCACAAACCGCGTCCAGCCCGCCTCCGATTCGCAACGAATCTGCCCACCATGGGCACGAACGATCGACTGAGTAATCGCCAACCCCAACCCCGCATGCTCACTGCTGCCTTCCTGCCGCGCCGGATCAGCCCGATAAAAGCGGTCGAACAAGCGTGGTAGCAACTGCGCTGAAATCCCCTCGCCACTGTTTTCGACTGAAATACGCACAGCGCTCGCTTGATCAACGATCCGCAAACTCACGTAGCCCTCAGCGGGGGTAAAGCGCAGCGCGTTATCCAGCAAATTCGACAAGGCCCGGCGCAACATGCTGCGATCACCCTCGATCCGCGCATGGCCCTCGCGCGTCAGCTTGACCCCGGCGTCCTCCGCCAGCGGCGCAAAAAACTCCAAAAGCACATCCGTTTCATCCGCCAGCTCCAGCGGTTCACGCTTGGGCATCAGCAAACCGTGATCGGCCTTGGCCAGGTACAACATGTCGTTGACCAGTTGCGCCATCCATTGCAGCTCTTCGAGGTTGCTGTGCAGGGCTTCGCGATAATCCTCGATCGGCCGTGGGCGGGTGAGGGTGACCTGAGTGTGAGTCAGCAGGTTCGACAGTGGGGTGCGCAGTTCATGGGCGATGTCGGCGGAAAACGCCGAGAGCCGCTGAAACGAGTCGTCGAGGCGTGCGAGCATGGCGTTGAAGCTGTGGGCCATTTCCGCAAGCTCGGTCGGCATTTGCGCTTCCGGCAGTCGGGCATTCAACGATTGAGCGGAGATCCCACGGGCGACTGCACTCATGCGTCGCAATGGCCGCAAGCCGCTGCGTGCGGCCCAGGCACCGAGCAAAGCGGTGGCCAGCGCTGACAGCCCGACCGTCAGCCAGATCAGATGCTGCATGCGTTGCAGGAAATGCTGGTGATGGGTGATGTCCAGCAGCAAGGTCAGTTGCGGGGAATCGGCTTTGTCCGGGTAGAGCGGGGCGTTGAGCACGCGGTAATCGGTGCCGTCATGGCTTATGGTCGACAGGCCGGATTGTTGCGGCAAATCCTTGGGGATTTGCGTCGAACTGTCATACCAGCGCTGGCCGTCAGTGCCGGTAATGCGCAGCGACAGATCGGCCTGACGACTCAGCTCATCCGCCAGTCGCGCTTCACGCTGAGCAGGCTGAAGATCCTGCAGTGCGCGGCGCAGGCCGATCAGCTTGCCGTCCAGTTGTTGCTGGTCGAGTTCAATGAAGTGCGCTTCGCTGGCGCGGTTGAACAGCACCCCGGCGAACAGTGAAACCACAGCGGTGCAAGCGGCGAACAACAAGGCCAGGCGCGAGCTCAATGACAGCCGACGCATCAGGCGCCACGCTCTTCGAGCACGTAACCCATGCCGCGCACGGTGTGGATCAGTTTATTGGGGAACTCGTCGTCGATTTTCAGGCGCAAACGGCGGATCGCCACTTCAATGACATTGGTGTCGCTGTCGAAATTCATGTCCCAGACCTGTGAGGCGATCAGCGATTTCGGCAGCACCTCACCCTGACGGCGCAGAAGCATTTCCAATAGCGCGAATTCCTTGGCGGTGAGATCAATGCGTTGGCCACTGCGTTCGACCCGACGGCGAATCAGATCCAGGCGCAGATCGGCCAGTTGCAGACTGGTTTCCTGGGTTGTAGCGCTGCCACGACGCAACAGGCTGCGCACCCGCGCCAGCAGTTCGGAGAAAGCGAAGGGCTTGACCAGATAGTCGTCGGCACCGAGTTCGAGGCCATGAACCCTGTCTTCCACGGCGTCTTTGGCCGTTAGAAAAAGTACCGGCGTATCCAGTCCGGCGCTGCGCACCGCTTGCAGAATCTGCCAGCCGCTGCGACCGGGCAGCATCACGTCGAGGATCAGCAGCGCGTAATCACCGCTCAGCGCCAGTTGCTGACCGCTGTTGCCGTCGGCCACCAGTTCCGTATTGAACCCGGCCTCGGTCAGGCCCTGGCGCAGGTATTGGCCGGTTTTCGCTTGGTCTTCGACGATCAACAGTTTCATGGGCGACTCGGGTTTGTTCGGGGGTGTAGAAACGAAAGCTTTATACCGTGAGCGCAGGCGACAAACGCCAACCTGACAAAGTTGTAATCTGCCTGTCAGGTAGATGCCAGCGCAGGCCGGCTAAAGTTTCCCATAAGCTGAACCTTATCTTGTTGGAGAACGACCATGTTTTTACGCCAATCCGTGACGTTGGCAGCTTTCCTGTTGGCACTCGGTTCGCCAGTGTGGGCCGCGCCAGCGCACACCTACGATTTCGGCCAGCCAGCGCCTGCCGCCCAAGCCACACGCAGCATTGAAGTGGTGCTAAACGATATGTCCTTCGATCCCAAGGCCATTCAGATCAAGGCCGGTGAGACCGTTCGTTTTGTCTTGGTGAATAAAGGCCAGTTGTTGCACGAATTCAACCTCGGTGACGCGGCGATGCACGCCAAACACCAGCAGGAAATGTTGCAGATGCAGCAAAGCGGCATGCTTACGCCTACCGGCATGAAGGAAATGTCCCACGATATGGCCGGCATGGATCACGCAGCGATGGGCCATGGCATGAAGCACGATGATCCGAACAGCGTGTTGGTCGAGCCAGGTAAAACCGCCGAGCTGACCTGGACCTTCAGTAAGGCCACCAGTCTGGAATTTGCCTGCAATATTCCCGGGCATTATCAGGCGGGTATGGTCGGCAAACTGACGGTCAGTCAGTAAGCACTCAAAGGCGCGGGCAAAGGCTGGTAGAATCCGCTGATTATTCAGTCAGGTTTCCGCCATGCATCCCGCAGCCGAACATTCGCCGCTGGGCAAATCCAGCGAATACATCGCCACTTACACGCCGTCCCTGCTGTTCCCGATTCCGCGCACCGCGAAATGGGCCGAGCTGGGCCTGACCGCCGAAACCCTGCCGTATAAAGGTGTGGATTACTGGAACTGCTTCGAGTTGTCGTGGCTGCTGCCATCCGGCAAACCGGTGGTGGCAATCGGCGAATTCAGCATCCCGGCGGATTCGCCGAATATCATCGAGTCGAAGTCGTTCAAGTTGTATCTGAACTCGTTGAATCAAACGGCATTTGCCGACATCGCGACCCTGGAAGCGACCCTGATCAAGGATTTGTCGGCCGCCGCCGGCAAACCGGTGGGGGTGCGCGTTCGCAGCCTGAAGGACGTTGAATCGGAAGGCGTTGTGGCGTTGCCGGGCGTATGCATCGACGATCTGGATATCAGCGTCAGCAACTATGAACATCCGCGCCCGGAATTGCTGCGTTGCGATGATTCGCGGATTGTCGAGGAGACGGTGTATAGCCATCTGCTCAAATCCAACTGCCCGGTCACCAGTCAGCCGGACTGGGGCAGCGTTGTGGTGGAGTACCGTGGTTCGGCGCTGGATCATGCGAGTCTGCTCGAATACATCGTCAGCTTCCGCCAGCACTCGGACTTCCATGAGCAGTGTGTGGAGCGGATTTTCCTCGATCTGCAGCGCTTGTTGAAACCTGAGAAACTCACGGTGTTTGCCCGTTACGTGCGTCGCGGTGGCCTGGATATCAACCCGTATCGCAGCACCGAAAGCGTACAGCTGCCGAACCACCGGCTCGTGCGTCAATAAAGATCAACTGTAGGAGTGAGCCTGCTCGCGATAGCGGTGTGTCAGCAGACGATGATGTTAACTGACACACCGCTATCGCGAGCAGGCTCACTCCTACAGGGGAATGCATTGCCAAAGTTGAAATGAAAAAGCCCTGCCAGTGATGGCAGGGCTTTTTGTGTTTCGGGGGGAGTCAGATCCCCATGCTGCCCAGCGCGTTGACGATGTTGCGCAAGGTGCCGGCAATGGCCGGGTGTTCGAGTTCAAAGCGATCAACCGCCAGATTGACGCCGTCAGCGATGCTGGCGTCTTGTGTGGCAGTCTCCAGTTGAATTTCGGATTCAATCTGCGCCATCAGCGCATGCAGGTCTTCACGTTCGACTTCCGACAGCGGCGGATTCTGCTCCAGCTGCTCGCGCAGGGTATCGAGCTGTTTTTGCAGTTCTTGGGCGGGCATGGTGGTTTCCTTTTATCAATAGGCACTGGCATTGACCGCAGCCGCGCGCCAAAGGTCTATGGCTGACCTTTAGATTAATCCACTCCCGGCAAACCTGCATGATCCCGATCAGGGCTTTTCGCCTTTGAACCGGCGCAAGCTGATATCCGCCAGGCAAGTGTCGAGTTCGCCCAGATGATCGATCACCGAATGCACGCCCAGCCCGAAGAGTTGCACGGTGGCCTTGCCACGCAGGTGTTCGCGTTCTTTCTGGCTCAAGGCTTGCCATTCACCTGGCGCCAGGCCACACAGCGAGCCGCAGGAGGCCAGGCCGATGGTCCACAGCCCGGCATTCAGGCCAGCCTGCAACAGCCGCGGCTCACCGCTGACCAATACGCAGCCGTCCAGACTGGCGACGTTCAACTCCATCAGGGCTTGCCAGCAGGCATTCGGCGCAGGCCACGGATTGAGTGTTGCCGAATGTTGCGCAGGTTTGATTGACGCCGGCAGTGAGGCCGACAACGATTGGGCGAGGGCAGGGGGCAGTTCATCCAGCCAAGCACAGGGAATCTGCTGGCGCTGCAAACTGTGCAGACTGTCGAGCGCGCCCGGCGTGGCCTCGGCATATTCGGGCCGGGCGACGGTATTTAGACGAGCGCGAGCACCGAAATCCACCAGACAACCGCTGAGTCCAAACAGTACGGCGGTCAGGCTGGACGCAGTGAGGGGCAAGGTTTCGGCGTGAGTCATGGCAGCGTCCCTGAAATACCGATAAGGCTAGTCATTGCAGGTGACAGTAGCGTGACGGCTATGTGAAGCGCGGCGTGGGAAGCGTCCTACAACTTTGCACAATTGGCCGACTGTCCAAACCGGCGTTTACGCTTATACTAGCGACCTTAATGCCCGGGCCCCGATGTCCGCGACAGTACAAATCCAAGGAGTTTTTCTATGCGCTGGAGCTATCCGCTCGCTCAGCTAAGTGTATGTGCCGGCCTGTTGCTGGCGCCGTTCGCCACTCAGGCGGCAACAGAAGAAGACCCTTGGGAAAGCGTCAACCGCCCGATTTTCCAGTTCAATGACTTCGTTGACACTTACGCGCTGAAGCCTCTTGCGCAGGGTTACGAGTTCGTTACTCCGCAGTTTCTGGAAGACGGCATTCACAACATGTTCCGCAACGTTGGTGACGTCACCAACCTGGCGAACAACGTTTTGCAGGGTAAACCGGCTGCTGCTGGCGTCGACACCGCACGTCTGATCTTCAACACCACGTTCGGTCTGCTCGGCTTCTTCGACGTCGGCACCAAGATGGGCCTGAATCGCAGCGACGAAGACTTCGGCCAGACTCTGGGCTACTGGGGTGTGGGCAGCGGTCCGTACGTGATGCTGCCGCTGATGGGCCCGAGCACTCTGCGTGATGCGCCGTCGAAATACGTCGACAGCTACACCGGCATGTACCGCTACATCGACCACGTACCTACGCGTAACTCGATCTTCGGTCTGAACATCGTCGACACCCGCGCCAGCCTGCTGTCGAGCGAGAAGCTGATCAGCGGCGATAAGTACACCTTCATCCGCAATGCTTACCTGCAGAACCGCGAGTTCAAGGTGAAGGATGGCCAGGTCGAAGACGATTTTTAATCTCGACCGGTAAAAAGAAAGGCGACCTTCGGGTCGCCTTTTTTGTGTGTAGCTATTTCATCTTTACAATGATCAGGCCGAGCTTCTGGCCGCCGCCGTCCTGTGCCCGGACCCAGACCACTTCGGTGTCAGCTTCAAGGCCGCTGAGTGCCGCGTGATCGGAGTCGATGCGTACGCTCAATCGGTCGCCGACCGCAAAGAGCTGCGGCGCTTCGACCTGCATGCCGCTGCTGGAGAGGTCGATGCAAGCGCCTGAAACTTCATCTCCTTCATGAATCAACACGACATCGGCATCGACCCGCATGCGGATGAAATCGCGCTTTTCGCTGTAGTCCCGACCGGTTTGACTCATAGGTTCGTCCTTCCATTGGGTTACGGTTTGAGCTGTTCTTATAACTCTCGGTGATTTGACAAGTAAAGTCGTCAAGCGACCATCGGCGCATGCTTGAAACGCTCTGCGGATGGGAGTACCGTCTGCGCCTTAGAAGGGCACCTCTGGTGCAACCGCGTTCAAGGCCTATGCCCGAAAGCGGTGCAGCAGAGAGGCTAGAAAGCGAATCCAGTAGTCAGTGCAGGGCCATTAAGCTCCGCCAACTACGCCAACCTAATTCTGGCGCCGTTTGCCCACATGCCAAAAACCAGTGCCACGCTGCTGATAATCGATGATGACGAAGTAGTGCGCGCGAGCCTCGCGGCCTATTTGGAAGACAGTGGTTTCAGCGTCCTGCAGGCCAGCAACGGCCAACAGGGTCTTCAGGTATTCGAGCAAGACACGCCCGACCTGGTCATCTGCGATCTGCGCATGCCGCAGATGGGCGGTCTCGAACTCATCCGTCAGGTCACCGAACTCTCACCGCAGACACCGGTGATCGTGGTCTCGGGTGCCGGCGTGATGAACGACGCGGTCGAAGCCCTGCGCCTGGGCGCAGCGGATTATCTGATCAAGCCTCTCGAAGATCTGGCTGTGCTCGAGCACTCTGTGCGCCGGGCCCTGGATCGTGCGCGTCTGCTGCTGGAGAACCAGCGCTACCGCGAGAAGCTGGAAAAGGCCAACCGCGAGCTTGAGGCCAGCCTGAACCTGCTCCAGGAAGACCAGAACGCCGGTCGCCAGGTGCAAATGAACATGCTGCCGGAAAGTCCGTGGAGCATCGACGAGTTCAAGTTTGCCCACCAGATCATCCCGTCGTTGTACCTGTCGGGTGATTTTGTCGACTACTTCCGTGTCGACGAGCGCCGGGTCGCATTCTACCTGGCGGATGTATCCGGGCATGGCGCCTCTTCAGCCTTCGTCACCGTACTGCTGAAGTTCATGACCACGCGCTTGCTGTTTGAATCCAAGCGCAACGGCACATTGCCGGAATTCAAGCCTTCGGAAGTCCTTGGTCATATCAACCGGGGGCTGATCAGTTGTAAGCTGGGTAAACACGTCACAATGGTCGGTGGAGTCATCGACGAGGAGACCGGTTTGTTGACCTATAGCATCGGCGGCCATCTGCCGTTGCCTGTGTTGTACACGCCTGACAGTGTTCGTTATCTGGAAGGACGTGGTCTGCCGGTGGGGCTCTTCAATGAAGCCACCTACGAAGATCACGTGCTTGAGCTGCCGCCGACGTTCAGCCTGACGCTGATGTCCGATGGCATTCTGGATCTTTTGCCAGAACCTACGCTCAAAGAAAAAGAAGCCGCTTTGCCTCAACGGGTGAAGTCGGCGGGCGGCAGCCTGGATGGTCTGCGGCAAGTGTTTGGATTGGCCACGCTAGGGGAGATGCCGGATGATATCGCCCTGTTGGTGTTGAGCAGGAATCTTTAATGAGTACCGGTAGAATCCAGTTCGCCGAGCAGGACGGCACCTTCGTCCTGAAGTTCGTCGGTGAAGTTCGCCTGACCCTGTGTTCGGCGTTGGATGCGACTATTGAGAAAATCTTCACCGCGCTGAATTTCAACGCGATCGTGATCGATTTGACCGAAACCCGCAGCATCGACAGCACGACATTGGGCCTGCTGGCCAAACTGTCGATCCTGTCGCGGCAGAAGGTCGGGCTGTTGCCGACCGTCGTCACCACCCACGATGACATCACTCGTCTGCTGCAATCGATGGGATTCGAGCAGGTGTTCAACATCGTCAATCACCCGGTGCCATGCCCCGAGTGCCTGGACGACCTGCCGGATCAGGACCAGTCGGAAGAAGTGGTGCGGATCAAGGTGCTCGAAGCGCACAAGATCCTCATGGGCCTGAACGATTCCAATCGTGAGGCGTTCCATGACCTGGTGAATGCCCTCGAAAGACATTAATGGCCTGAAATGGGGTAGGGGCTGCTGGCCCTATCGCGAGCAGGCTCACTTCTACAGGGTTCTTCATTCAACACACAATCGCAATCACTCCACAGATCCCCTGTAGGAGTGAGCCTGCTCGCGATAGCTTCGGCAAGAACACCGAATATTTCCAGCAGCCACTAAAAAGGGCGAACCCTCACAGGTTCGCCCTTTTTGCATTTCACCAACTCAAATCACAGCTTGGCTTGCAACAACGCCTCAAGCTTCTCCTGGTCGCGAGCGAACTGACGAATGCCCTCAGCCAGCTTCTCGGTGGCCATCGCGTCTTCGTTGGACAACCAGCGGAATTGCGCCTCGTTGAGGCTCAGACGCGCTTCACCGGCATGTCCCGGCGCCAGTTTGCGTTCCAGCTTGCCGGTATCGGCTGCCAGCTTGTCGATCAGGTCCGGGCTGATGGTCAGGCGGTCGCAACCGGCCAGTTGCTCGATCTGGTTGAGGTTGCGGAAGCTCGCGCCCATGACCACAGTCTTGTAGTCATTGGCTTTGTAGTAGTTGTAGATGCGCGTCACCGACTGCACGCCCGGGTCATCGGCGCCGGTGTAGTCGTTGCCGTTGGCCTTCTTGTACCAGTCGTAGATGCGGCCCACGAACGGCGAAATCAGGAACACGCCGGCATCGGCGCATGCAGCGGCCTGGGCGAAGGAGAACAGCAGGGTCAGGTTGGTCTGGATGCCTTCCTTCTCCAGCACTTCGGCGGCGCGGATGCCTTCCCAGGTGGAGGCGATCTTGATCAGTACGCGATCACGGCCAATGCCGGCCTTGTCGTACAGCTCGATCAGGCGATGCGCGCGTTTCAGCACGGCATCCTTGTCGAACGACAGGCGCGCATCCACTTCAGTGGAGATACGGCCCGGAATCACTTTGAGAATTTCCTGACCTACCGCGACGCCGAAACGGTCGCTGGCCAGGCCGACATCGCCCTTGCAGTCGCTGACGCAAGCATTCAGCAGCTCGGCATAGGCCGGAATCGCCGCGGCTTTGAGTAGCAGGGAAGGGTTGGTGGTGGCGTCTACCGGCTTGACCCGGGAGATCGCTTCGAAGTCGCCAGTGTCGGCAACAACGGTGGTGAACTGTTTGAGTTGTTCCAGCTTGGAAGTCATGGGCGTGCTCTATCCTATGGGTCTGATGACATTACCCGAGCGTTGGCGGTCACTCAAGGGCGTGTGCGTGTATCGATGGCCCCTGCGGCAACAACCTGAAAACAATTGTTTGAAAGGCGGGGCGCGCTATCGATGAATACGATGCCAAAACGACCAACAGGTTCAAAGCAACCGACCTGCGTATAGATCGGTTGCACAAGCGCTATTGGGCGTTCAGCAGGGTTTCGACCGACATTCGCGCCGGTTTGGGTTGCCCATCGGACGTCAGCAGGCCGAAGTTCTTCTCGCGTTCATTGCTGCCCGAAGCGCTGTTCTTCCATTCATAGATGGACGTCAGCGGGATGTTGAGTTTTTTAACATCGCCGATAAACGCGTTGATCTTGCTCGCCTGACCTTCGGCACCGCCATTGGACGCGAGTGCCGAGATGCCCCATTCACTGATGACCCCCGGCAGATGAAAGTTCTGCTGAATGAATGCCTGCGCATTGCTGATCTGCGTGGCCGTCATGCCATACGGGTGATAGGACACGGCATTCAGGCATTTCGGGTATTCGCTGACGATACGGCTCAGTGCCACGGTGGAGGCCGAACCTGCGCTGGGTGGCCGGGCGAAGCCGTAACCGACCACCGGCGTCGATGACGGTTGTCCTTGCAGCGTCTTGCATACGGCGCTCATGAACGGCACAAACGTGGTGTCGAACTTGCCCGTCGGCCAATAGGTTTCCAGATCGGGTTCATTCCATAGTTCGATCGCCACCAGTTGCGCGCTGTACGACTGTTGCAACCCCGTCACTGCTTTGGCAAAGCCTTCACCGGCCGTCGCCAGATCGGCAGCAGACCCGGCGGGCAACGGTTTGATGGCGCGAACCGTCAGCAGAACCGGCAGGCCCGCCGACCTGGCCGCGGCAAAAGCGTCACTGACTTGTTGCTGATAAGCCTTGGCCGTCAGGCTGTCGCTCCACACACCGAAGCGTACAAAGCCGAAGCCAGCCGTTTTGATCTGCGCAGCATCGGCGGCGGAGAAGTTCTGAATCTTCACCTGAACGCCGATGTTCTTTGCAGGGAGATTGGGGAACGTTTCACTGGCGTGAAGTTGAGTCGTTGCACCCAGTGTCATCAGCGCCAGCGCGCCGAGTCGTTTGAGATGTGCTGATTTCATGTCTGCTCTCCCGAAGAGAAGTGACAACTACGAATATTGATCTCGTTACCCCGTTTTCGAACAAGATGATGGCACTTAGTGCGCGAATGTTATTTTTTGTCGGAAATCAAACAGCCGAAAATCACAGTTATTTTTAGTCCGTTAATTGTGGTTGGGGTGCTTTTAAACGCTGTGGTACTTAATGCTTCGGTACTAACAGGGCGAATCTATTTCTGAGTACAGGAAGTTCTTGAGGGTTCACTCAAATGCTCTCTGGATGTTGGCCGTTTGACATTACACAGGAAAGTAAAACCTTGTTCAGAAAGATCCTAGTCGTCTGCGTTGGCAATATATGCAGAAGTCCGACGGCAGAGCTGTTATTGCGCAATGCGTTGGCCTCCTCGGCGATTACCGTGACGTCTGCAGGCCTTGCCGCACGGGTCGGCGAAGGTGTCGAGGCGTCGGCCCGGCAGGTCCTCGAAGATCACGGGCACAGTGCCGAAACGTTCAAAGCGCGGCAACTCACAGCCGACATCGTCAATGAATCGGATTTGATTCTGGTGATGGAAAAGCAGCATGTAAATCAAGTGCTGAACATTGCCTCTCACGCCAGAGGTAAAGTGTTTCTGCTCGGCAAGTGGCAGAGCGAGCGCGAAATACAAGATCCGTATCGTCAAGGCAAGGCCGCTTTTATTCATGCCCATGCATTGATTGAAGATGCTGTCAGCTCATGGGCACAACGCCTCGCGCGTTGATGAATATTCTTCAGATCAATGAATGGTAAGAACAGACTTATGCAGTTACCGTCCGTAATCGGCACCCGCGACAATGATCAAGACAGTATTGATCTGCTCGGTATATTCGGCAGTTTGATCGACCAGAAATGGTTGATCGGCGCACTGACCGGAGCCTTTATGGTCACCGGTGTGGCCTACGCGGTGTTGGCCACGCCCGTGTACCTGGCGAACGCGCTGGTGCAGGTCGAACCGAAAAAGAACGACATGCTCGGTTTCTCCGACCTCAACAGCATGCTCGGTGGGCAATCGCCGTCGGTGACCGAAATCGGCATCATCAAATCCCGCGCGGTGATCGGCAAAACCGTCGACGACCTGCGCCTGGACATCGATGTCACCCCCAACACCTTCCCGATGATTGGCGGTTTTCTCGCCCGGCGTTATCGCGGTGAAACCGAGACCAGCGTCGCCGCGCCGCGTTTCGGCTTGAACAGTTACGCCTGGGGCGGTGAGCGTCTGGAGTTTGCCCGACTGAACCTGCCGAAAGAACTGCTGGGCAAGAAACTCACCCTGATCGCTGGCGAACAGAAGCACTTCCAGTTGCTCGATGACAACGACAACCTGCTGGTCGACGGCGTCGCCGGTGAAGCCTTCGCACAAGACGGCGTAGAAGGGCAGATCACCCAACTGCAGGCCAACCCCGGCACCCGTTTCGAAGTGGTGCGCAACCCACGAATCGTGACCATTCAGGGTTATCAGGACGCGCTGGATATCTCCGAGCAGGGCAAGGAATCGGGGATTATCAAACTGGCGCTGGCCAGCAGCGACGCCGCTGAAGCGGTGAAGATTCTCAACAAGATCGCCGCACTTTATGTCGATCAGAACGTGCGTCGCACCTCGGCGGAAGCGGCGCAGAGTCTGGCCTTCCTGCAAAGCCAGTTGCCGCAGGTCAAACGTGATCTGGCCAAGGCCAGCGATGCGCTGAACGCCTACCAGACCCACGGCAAAACCGTGAACATCTCCCTGGAAACCCAGTCGGTACTCGGTCAGTCGGTGGCGCTGGAAACACGGATTTCCGAGCTGAAAATGCAGCAGGCGGAGATGGATCGCAAGTTCACCAAACAGCACCCGGCCTATCGCGCGTTGATGAGCCAGATCGGCGAACTGACCCAGCAACAGAAGTCGCTGGAAGGCAAGGTCGGCGATCTGCCCGCGACACAGCAGGAATTGCTCAACTTGACCCGCGATGTCGAAGTCGCCTCGCAGATCTACACGCAGTTGCTGAACAAATCCCAGGAGCTGGACATCGTCCGCGCCGGCGCCGTGGGTAATGTGCGTTTGGTCGATGCGGCGGATGTCGACCTGACCAGCCCGGTCAAACCGAAAAAAGCCCTGATCGTGCTGATCGCCACCTTCCTCGGTGCCTTCGTTGGGGTGGCGCTGGTGCTGCTGCGCAAATCCCTGAGCCGTGGCCTTGAAGGCCCGGAAGCCATCGAACAACTCGGCTTGCCGGTGTATGCGTCGATTCCGTACAGCGCCTTGCAAGATGAAGAAGACAACAAAAAAGGTCGCGCCCGCGACGGCGTCGATAAGCCGGCGTACTTGCTGGCCCTGCGTAATCCCACGGATCTGTCGATCGAATCGATCCGCAGCCTGCGCACTTGCCTGCACTTTGCCGGGCTCGATTCGACCAACAACCGCATCATGATTTCCGGGCCGAGCCCGCAAGTCGGCAAGACCTTTGTCTCGTCCAACCTCGCCGCGGTCATGGCGTTGAGCGGTCAGCGCGTGGTGCTGATCGATGCCGACATGCGCAAAGGCCACCTGCATAAAACCCTCAACACGCCGATCACCAACGGCTTGTCCGACCTGCTGGTCAAGCGCTGCAGCATCGATCAGGCGATCAACAAAGTCGAAATCGACAACCTGCACTTCATCAGTCGCGGCCAGGTGCCGCCGAATCCTTCCGAGCTGTTGATGCACGCCAACTTCCGCGATTTGCTCGCCGAACTGAGTGAGCGCTACGACCTGGTGATCATCGATACGCCGCCGCTGTTGGCGGTGACCGATGCGGCCATCGTTGGCCGTGAAGCCGGGATCAGCCTGATCGTCACGCGCTTCGGGGTGAACCCGGCCAAGGAGATCGAACTGACCATTCGCCGCTTCGCGCAGAACGGCATCGAGTTGAAAGGCGCGGTGTTCAACGGCGTCGAGAAGCGTGCGGCCAGCTACTACGGCAACGGCGGTTACGGCTATTACAACTACGAATACGCGTCCGACAAATCCTGACTGTCAGCGACTGTTTTTTCCTGTTTGAAGTGGGTGATTTGTGAAGAAAATACTGCACGTGGCAGAGACGATCAAAGGTGGCGTCGCGACCGTTATCCGTACGATTTCGGCTTCACCGGAAGGCGATGCGGCGAACTACGAACTGGTGTATCTGGTGCCGGAGGATCAGGCCAAAGAGTTGCACGGCATTGGCGCGCAACAGATCCGCACCTTCCCTCGCACCGGGCGCAACGTGCCGTCGTTGCTGCGTTTCGCCTGGCGCCTGACGCAGGTGATGCTCAAGGAAAAACCCGATGTGGTGCATTTGCACAGCACCTTTTCCGGGGTCATCGGCCGTTGCGTGTGCGTGCTGTTGCGACCGTGGCGCAAGCCGAAAATCGTTTACTGCCCGCATGCGTTTTCGTTCTTGATGGAAAGCTCGCCGATCAAGCAGAAAGTCTATGCGTGGATCGAGCGAGTGCTGCAGAAAGTCACCGACGTGATCATTTGCGTCAGCCAGTACGAGCTCGACAAAGCCGCGCGTTTTGGCATCGAGCGCAAGCGCATGAAGCTCATCTATAACGGCATTCATCACCGCGATGACGCGCCGAAGGCTGACAGCCCTGCGCCGATTCATCTGCTGTTCGTCGGTCGCCTCGATTATCAGAAAGGCTTCGACGTGCTGCTCAAGGCCTACGCCAAGGTTCAGCGCAGCGATATGAAGCTGACCGTGGTCGGTAGCGCCGTCAACGAGGACGCGGTCGAGTGCCCGCCAATGGACGGCGTCGAGTACCTGCCGTGGGTCACCCCGAGCGAAGTGCAGGCGCTGTATCAACAATCCGATGCGCTGATCGTGCCGAGTCGCTGGGAAGGGTTTGCCATGGTGCCGCTGGAAGGCATGGCCATGGGCTTGCCGGTGATCGCCAGCAACTGCACCTCGCTGCCCGAGTTGGTCACCAACGAGGTGTCCGGCTACGTCTTCCCGTCCGGTGATTACCAGGCGCTGGCCGACGTGCTGAAAAAAATCCAGAAGCCGCGCCTGCTCGACCTCGGCAACGAAGGGCGCAGCATCGTCCGCGAGCGTTTCAGCGCTGCGTTGATGATTCGCCAGACCTACGACCTGTATCGCGCTCCCACTTTTTAAGTAGAACTCAAGCATATGAACGTAACGATTTTGCATGGCTACAGTGCGTCCAACTCCGGTGACGGCCTGCTCGTCGATCTGGCCATCGCCCTGGTGCAGCGCAACTTTGGCGAAGACACCGCGATCAGTGTGGTGGCTTCCGACCCGGACTCTTTCAGCTACTTGCCGCACCCGCGTTTCGATGCGCCGGTGATGGCGGCCAAAGGCCTTGGGCGGGTCAAACAAGCGGTGTTTCTCAACCAGTCCTACGCCGGGCTGGCGGATCTGTTGAAAAAAACCGATCTGATCGTCGGCGTCGGTGGCGGCTATATGCGCTCGAAAAGTGCCTTCGAACACGTCAAGTTGAAACTCGGCCACGCCAAACAACTGGAAACCGCGATCCTCAGCAAAGTGCCGTCGGTGTACTTGCCGCAAAGCATCGGCCCGTTCCATGGCGAGAGCAGCAAGATTGTCGAGCACTACGCCAGCGCTGATGCGGTGTTCGTGCGCGACAATCGCTCCTCGGCGATTTTCGACGCCTGCGAAAACGTCTATCGCGCACCGGATCTGGCGGTGCAGTCGCTGGCGAGCAAGATCCTCCTGCAGCCAAAATTCACCCGCTGCGCCGCTTCGCCGGCCACGGTTTGCGTGGTGCTGCGCAAGCCGCCGGAGTGGAGCAAAGACAAGAAAGTCGCTTACGTTGCCAACCTGAAGTTGCTGCTGCAGCGCCTGAAGCAAAAAAGCAAAGTGGTCTGCGCGGTGCAGAGCGCGGTGCGCGGCAACGATGACGGCGCGTTCTATCGCGAGTTGGGCATCACTGAAGACCTGCTGTCGTTGAAGGCGACGATTGCCAAGTATCAACCGGACCTGGTGATTTCCGTGCGCTTGCACGGCGCCATCGAATCGCTGCTCTCCGGCGTGCCGGCGTACCACATCAGCTACGAGCGCAAAGGCTTTGGCGCCTATCAGGACATGGGCGTCGAGGACTGGGTGATCAATGGCGGCGACATCGATGTCGATAAGATCATCGACACGGTATATGCGCCCAACGCGCTGTCGAATTTCGGCAAACGCCTGACCGACACCTGCCGGGAAATCGAAGCGAAAACCGTGGCCATGGACGAGATCATCAAGGGTGTCGTTCGATGATATTTCGGCTGCTGCTTCGCGGCGGAGCGTTAGGCGCGAAGTTTTTGCTGGTGTTGGCGATCACCCATTACCTCGGTTATGAGGCGCTGGGCTTTTACGGCGTGGTGGTCGCGGCCTCGTTGATCGCCTCGAAGTTCTACAGCGTCGGTTTCAGTTCCGAGATCAATCGGCTGATCAGCGTCGGCGGCAGTTCGCGCCGGGTGGTCGACAAAGTCCTGCTGCTGTATCTGGCGGTGGGATTGCTGCTGTCGGTGGTGACAGTGCTGATTTATTCACTGTTCCAGCAGGTTGCAGCGACGGCCATGCTGATTCTCTGCGTGACTTTGGCGTTGCTCACTGAGCACCTGTCGTTCGAGATCAACTCGTTCGTGTTTTCCGCGCAGAAAGCTACCGCCGGCGCGCTGCTGTTTTTCATCAAGACCGGCCTGTGGGCGGTGCTGGCGGTGGGCGGGATGATGCTCGGCTGGGTGTCGGGCATCGCCAGCGTGTTGTGGCTGTGGGTCGCCGCCAATGTGCTGGTGATCATTGCCGGTTACCTGATTGTGGTGAACGTGCACAAGGGCCGCGAAAGCGGCACGTTGGCGACGGGCACTGTGTGGAAGGCCGGCTTACCGTTCTACCTCGGCACCGGGCTGATCGCGTTGAGTCAGTACGCCGAGCGCTTTCTGATCATCGACCTGGAACCCTACGCCAGCCTCGGTAAATACGTGTACGCATGGTCGGCGGCGAACACCTTGCAAGCGTTGTCGTACGCGGTGGTGGCGGTGGTCGGGATTCCGGTGCTGGCCAAGCGTTTTCAAGCTGATCAGCAGGCGTTCACGGTCAAGCAGTTGTTCGTCAACAAGTGGGTGATGCGCTCGCTGGTGGTGTCGGCGGCGGTGGCGGTGGCGATCTATCTGTTCTTCAACGTCGTGCTCGATTACGTCGCCACCAGCGTGCCGCGTCCGGACAACGCCATTCTCGGTGTGCTGATTTTTTCCTTCGCCTTGCGCGCGATTGGCGACATTGTCTGGGGCGGTCTGATTGCTTCGAAAAACAGCCGGGTGTCACTGGCTAGCGCGGCCATTTGTTTGTTGATTTCGGTGCCGGTCAGCTATCTGTTGATCAAGCACTATTCGATTTATGGCGCGGCGTGGGGCAACGTCTTCGCGATCATCGTGCAGCTCGTGGTGATTGCCGTGCTGACCCGCGCAACCGCTGCGAAAAAGGCTGCGTTGTCATGGGCCTGAAACTGCCGTGCATCGAGTTTCGTGGCAAGCGACTCGATTCGTATGTGTCGTTCCTGATCCTCTTCACCGGGCTGTTTCTGTCGGTGGCGATGCCGCTGCTGATCCCCCGTGATCCGGGCCCGGATGCGATGACCTTGTGGTCGTCTTACGCCCGTGCCGACAACTGCAATTTCTGGAACCCGTTCTCGCCGGATCGCTCGTCCTACGAGTGTTCGGCGTTCCTGCTGCGGCCCACCGGGATCAACCTGACCAATGCCTGGGCCTACGGCATGTTCTGCAACTTTTTCCTCACGGCGATTCCGGTGGTGGTGTTTCGGCGCATGCCGTTGGCGATCTTCGGCACCTTGTGTCTGTGGGGCATCGTGCGCTCGTTTTTCCTGGAGAACCTGACCAAGGAAATCATCGTGTCGGTGGCGGTGTTGAGCATTTTGCTCAGCTCGCTGACGCGCAAATATCGCGGCGGCTTTTTCCTCTCGGCGGTGATCTATGGCGTGCTGATCCGGCCTTACTGGATTCTGTTTTCGCTGTCGTGGATCGGTGTCTGCGTGATGAAAAAGTATGTGTCGCGCACGACCTTTTTCTTGATGTTATTCCTGTTTTATCTGGCCGTGGCCATGGCGATTCAGGTCGCTTTGGGGTTTCCGGTGTCGTCGATTCGCGCCAGCAACAACGAACTGCGCACGGCGGGCGAGGAGGGCTCCAAATCCTTGATCGTCTCGTGGCTCACCGGTAGCGACTTCGTTTCGCAAGCGCTGGACTCGATGATCATCTTCTTCCGCTTATCCTTCCCGGTGGAGCTGATTCTGCTGTCCGGCCCGGGTCAGGTGATCTTCGTGGCGTTGATGATCATGACAGCGCTGCTGCTGTTCAAAGTCATCACCTCGACCGACTACAAAGGCGCGCCGATCCAGACCAAACCCAAGGAACTGATCGCGATTCCGCTGGCGTTTCTGCTGGTGCAAGGGTTGTTCGAACCGGACTTCGGCTCTTTCGCCCGGCACTTCTCGATGGTGGTGCCGGTGTTGTTCGTGGGGCTGGGCTTGATGCTGCGGGCGAACAAACCGGTGCAGGTTGAATCACGAATTCTGAATTGAGGCAGGTGCTTTATGTCGAGCAAGAAAAAGTCCCTGGAGATTGAAACCCTGCGTGGCCTGGCGTGCCTGCTGCTGGTGCTCTATCACGTCATCGGGCCGTTGGGCGGTGGGTTGAAGATCGATATCGGCTCGCCGTTCCGGGTGATCGCCGATTCGATGGTGTACGTGCGCATGCCGCTGTTCACCTTTATTTCCGGGTACATCTATTCCATTTATAAAATTCGCGGCAATGACTTTTCCGCGTTCTTCAGCGGCAAGGTACGTCGCTTGATCGTGCCGCTGTTTTGCGTCGGTGTGCCGTTCTCGGTGCTGCAAGCGGTGGGGCCGGGGGTGAACAAGGACGTAAGCGTGCTCGACGCGTTGTTGTCGTTCTGGGTGCCGATCAACCACTTCTGGTTCTTGCAGGCGGTGTTCATCATTTTCATGTTCGTCGGGCTGCTGGAGTGGCGCGGGATGTTGCGTTCGGCGATGCGGTTGTATGGGTTGTTTGCGTTCGCGGCTGTGTTGTTTCTGCTGCCGCCGTTCAAGTTCGATGCGTTCGGGATCAACGGCGCGATTTATCTGTTGCCGTTTTTTGTCGCGGGGATGATTGGTCAAGAGAACGTCGATGCGCTGAAGCAGCGCTTCAAGGTGATCGGGCCGTTGGTATTTGTGCTGATCTCGTTGACGTTGCTGTACGTGGCGGCGATTGATCGCGAGTTGATTGTTGATCGCCGTAGCCTGATCGGATTGACCGTGGGTTGCGTGTCTTGCATCGCGTTGCTGTCGAGTGATGTGCGCTCGAAAGCGCTGACGTGGCTGGGTGGTTATTCCTATGCGATCTTCCTGTTTCATGTGCTGTTCGCGGCGACGTCGCGGTTTGTGCTGGGGCGGTTGGGGGTGAAGGATGAGAGCTTGCTGGTGCTGGGCGGCTTGAGTTGTGGCTTGCTTGGGCCGGTGGTGTTGTCGATGGTTTTCAGTCGGTTCAATTTCACCTCGGTGTTGTTTCTTGGTGAGCGGGCGGCGAAGAAGAAACCGTTGGTGTCCGTTACCCCGGTGGTGCAAACCCAGAGCAGCTAAGAGCTTCGCGAGCAGCGGATCTTTGTCGAACACAATCCCTGTAGGAGTGAGCCTGCTCGCGATAGCGGTCTGTCAGTCAGCATTTCATTACCTGACCCACCGCTATCGCGAGCAGGCTCGCTCCTACAGTTGATCTGTGTACATCCCGGTATTCAGTGGGCCATTCCAGACTGAAGGAAATTTTGCATGTTGGCAGTAGATGACGCACAACCCGTCGCAGCGTCGGTGGTTCAGGTGGGCGATGCCCGTGAGCGTTTTGCGCAGTGGCGCGAAGGCAAGGCCGGCAACGTGTTGTCGGTCTCGGTGATTGGCGACAGCTACAGCGCCGGGCAGGATTTCTATCTGAACAAACTGGTGCAGCGCGTGGCCGGGGAGGTCGGTTTTGCCGGGCCCGGTTATGTCGGCTTCAATCACGGCGCGGCGCTGGGCGGCACGCATTTCAAATACACCCGCAGCAGTGAAAAGTACTTTGGCGGTGACTGGAAAGTGTCAGACCTGGGCCAGGCGAGTCCGGACAGTCGCACGGTAACAGGCCGACCCGGTGCATGGTTGCAAGTGGATGCGACTGCGACGCCGCGCATCGATACTGCTGTCACTCAGGTGAAATTGCTTTATCTGGGCAACGGCGAATCCAGCGAGATCCGCTACCGCTGGGCGCCCGGGCAAGACTGGCAACCGTTGAAGCTTGAGGGATCGGGCGTTCAGGAAGTGCCACTGACAGGCCTCTCGGCGGCGAAAGACTGGTCCTTCAAACTGGAAGTTGTGAGGGGCTCGCCGACGTTGTTCGGCTTATGGATGAGCAACGATCAGAAAGGCGTTCGGGTTTCGAAGCTCGCGGCCTCCGGTGCGGCCTCTGCGGACTTCTATCACCAGGACCCGCAGTGGCAGGTGCAGTGGAAAGCCGCGGTATCGAAGATTCCTGCGGATGTTTATCTGATCATGCTCGGTGGCAACGATCAGGGCTTCGGCGTGAAGCCGGCGCAGTACCTGCAGAACGTTCAGGGTCTGGTGGGCATGCTGCGCGAGATTCAACCGCAGGCGAGCATCAACCTGATCATGCGTCAGGACACCACGCGCTCCAGCGCTTACCCGATGTCGGCCTATGCGCAGGTGCTGGAACCGTGGGCACGCGAGCAGCGTCTGGGGTATGCCAATCTTCAGTGTGCGTTTGGCTCTGACGTCAAACGTTACGCGGCGGCGATGATTGGCCCGGACAAGATTCACCCGGTGCCGGCCACGGGCGGGAAGGTGATTGCCGATTACTTTTATGGCTGGATCACGGGCGCCAAGGACCGTTGCGACGCCTCCCCTAAATAACACGAAAACCCCAGAGCGGTGATCGTTCCCACGCTCCGCGTGGGAATGCCGCCCGGGACGCTCCGCGTCCCCTCGCTGTGTGACGCAGAGCGTCACTGGATGCATTCCCACGCAGAGCGTGGGAACGATAAGGTGAGGGGAGTTATTCGAAGGCGTCGACTTGCTCGAGCAACTCGGCAATCTTCTGCGGCATCAACCGCGTATCGCACCGGGTCTCAACATTGATGATGATCGCCGGGTCGTTGCAGCAAATCCGCACGCGAAAACGCCAGTCACCAAAGATCACCTTCAGCCCATCACGGTCATCCATTTCCAGCGCCTGCTCGCCATACAGCTTTTTCAAATGCGCGAGCAGCGGATACGGATCGCGCAGCGGCCGGCGGATATCCCCGGAGGCGGGAAACACGCCAATCCGCTCCACCAGCAGAATCGTGCCCAGCCAGGTTTCGTTGGCGCTGGGCAACGGCTGATGGCGGGACAACCAGCTCATCACCCCGAGGTTACCCACCTCGCGTTCAATCTCTACGGAATGTTGTGCAATGTTCATGGTGGCCTCGTTGGGTGGGGGGAGCCGTCTCAGCGGCCCTTGAGATAGACGTTTTCGTAGCAGAAGTTGGTCGCCTGCAAATAACCTTCTGCGTCGCCGCAGTCGAAGCGCAGGCCTTTGAACTTGTAGGCCAACACGCAACCGTTCTGCGCCTGTTTCATCAGCGCATCGGTGATCTGGATTTCGCCGCCCTTGCCCGGTTGGGTGTCGGCGATCAGGTCGAAAATATCCGGCGTGAGGATGTAGCGACCGATGATCGCCAGGTTCGACGGCGCGTCTTGCGGTGCCGGTTTTTCCACCATGTTGTTGACCCGGTAGATGCCGTCGGAAATCAGCTCGCCGGCGATCACCCCGTACTTGTGCGTCTGGTCAGCCGGGACTTCCTGGATGGCGACGATTGAGCAGCGGAATTTCTTGTACAGCTGGATCATCTGCGTGAGTACGCCGTCACCTTCCAGGTTCAGGCACAGGTCATCGGCCAGCACCACAGCAAACGGCTCGTCGCCGATCAGCGGCCGACCGCTGAGAATCGCGTGGCCCAGGCCCTTCATTTCCACCTGACGGGTGTAGGAGAAGGTGCAGGTGTCGATCAGTTCACGGGTGCCGGCAAGGAACTTCTCTTTCTCGGTGCCGCGAATCTGGTGTTCGAGTTCGTAGCTGATATCGAAATGGTCTTCCAGTGCACGCTTGCCGCGACCGGTGACGATGGCCATGTGTTGCAGACCGGCGTCCCGCGCTTCCTCAACGGCATATTCGATCAACGGCTTGTTGACGATCGGCAGCATCTCTTTCGGCATGGCTTTAGTGGCCGGCAAGAAACGCGTGCCATAGCCGGCAGCGGGGAACAAACATTTACGAATCATAAAAGTATCCTGGACAGTCATGGAACACAGGCGACGGATGCGCGCACTAATAGAGGGCGTGCAAGTTTCAATAATTATTGAACGAGTGATTTAATACCTGAGTCAGGTTATTCATGGCAATGTGCAGAGGTGTTAAAACATGGCAATGTTATGAGATGTCGGTTAGTGCGCTGTTAGTTATTTTTAGTCGGTAAGCGTTGATAGTGGTTAGTGCACAGGGAGTGCTAATAAGTACCCGGCAATACAGTTTGACCTGCAAAAATATTTATTGCCAGTCGTTGAACTAAATTTGTTTGAGGTTGTTGTCGCCTTATTTGTGTGGATTACGACACATATCCCATGCAAGAGGCTTGACACACCACGGGGCACTTATCCACAGACGGACCGCGCTATGAAGATTCTGGTAACGGGTGGCACCGGTTATATCGGCTCGCACACCACACTCGCGCTGCTTGAAGCAGGTTATGAAGTTGTTGTGCTGGATAATCTCTGCAACAGCAGCGAAGCGGCCCTGCACGCCATTGAAGGCATCTGCGGCAAGAGTGCCTGGATGATCCGCGGCGATGTCTGTGACCGGGCACTGCTTGACCGGATTTTCCGCGAGCACACCATCGACGCCGTGTTGCATTTCGCCGGGCTGAAGGCGGTCGGCGAGAGCGTGCGCAAGCCGCTTGATTACTACGAGACCAATGTCGGTGGCAGTATTAATCTGTGCCAGGCGATGGCGGCGGCGGGGGTGTTTCGCCTGGTGTTCAGTTCGTCGGCCACGGTGTATGGCGAGCCGGAACAGATGCCGATTCGTGAGGATTTCCCCACGGGCACACCGACCAATCCCTACGGCCAGTCCAAGCTGATCGTCGAGAATGTCCTGCGCGATCTGGCTCAGGCCGAGCCGCGCTGGAGCATCGCGCTGCTGCGTTATTTCAACCCGATCGGCGCGCACGACAGCGGCCACATGGGCGAAGACCCCAATGGCATCCCCAATAATCTGGTGCCATACATCAGTCAGGTCGCGGTCGGCAGCCTGCCGGAGTTGTCGATCTTCGGTAATGATTACCCAACCATCGACGGCACTGGCGTGCGTGATTACATCCACGTGGTTGATCTGGCGGATGGGCACTTGAAGGCGTTGCAGTCGATCTCGGATCGCAGCGGCATTCATACCTGGAACCTCGGCACCGGCGATGGTTACAGCGTGCTGCAAGTGCTCCACGCCTTCGAGCAGGCCTGCGGGCAAGCGGTGCCGTATCGCATGATGCCGCGTCGCAGCGGTGATATCGCCGAGAGTTGGGCCGACGCTTCCAAGGCTGAAAAAGAGTTGGGCTGGAAAGCCACGCGCAACTTGCAGGACATGGTCACCGATACATGGCGCTGGCAATCGAATCATCCCAAAGGCTACTTGCGATGATGGCCATTTAGTTCGATGTTATTTTCAGTCAGGTTGTTAGATAACGTCGGGAAATTACACTGGCAATGCCTTTTGCAAGTCCGTAGATATAAACCTGCCGTTCGACTTTTATCAGTTGGGTAAGACTGTGAAAGAACGACGGATCATGTTCGCGTTTTTTGCGGACTTGAACGCTACCAACTCTGACTCAGACCGGTTTTTTAACAGGTCGAATGTTAGAAAGGAGTTGTTATGAAGAAAGTGATGGCAGTTGCCCTGTTGACGATGTTGAGCAACTGGGCTGCCGCAGCTGAAGCACCGCTGACGGCGGTAACCAATGTAGGTGGCAATGTGGCGGCTTCTCAAGCGCCGGCAGCCAGTACTGCAATGGTTGCCAGTGCAGTAGCGGCGTCCAACAGCGGTGGCAGTGCCAACGGCGGTACTACCGGTACCACAGGTACCACCGGTACAACCGGCACGCATAACTAACAGGAACATTTGTTAGTGCAGTACAAGGTCGCCCGACGCAAGTCGGGTGACTTTCTTTTTGGATTCGCCCTTGAATAGCGTAGTGCCATTATGACTCGTAGTGTTTATCTTTTAATGTTGGCAAGTCTCGCTTTGCAAGGTTGCATGTTTTCCCCCGGTCAATACCTGAGCACCAGTGACATCACCCGTCAGGGCGCCAGCGAAAGCAGCCGGGTCGAGCTGATTCCGATCACCCCCAAGCTGATTGCCATGAACCGCGCCACGCAAAAGCGTGAGTCGCTGCCAGCGGAGCTGTTGGCGACCCCGGCCGAGTACCGCATCGGCAACAACGATGTCCTGTACATCACGGTGTGGGACCACCCGGAGCTGACGGCCCCGTCCGGCGCGCAACAACAGATCGATGCCAACGGCCGTCTGGTGCGCTCCGACGGCACGCTGTATTACCCGTTCATCAAGGAAGTCCAGGCCGCCGGCCGGACCATCCAGCAACTGCGCTCGGATATCGAACAGCGGCTGTCGGCGTTCATCGCCGAGCCGCAGGTGGATGTCGCGGTGTTGCGTTTCGCCAGCCAGAAAGTCGTGGTCACCGGTGCGGTGACCAAGGCCGGGCCGCAAGCGATTTCCACCAACCCGCTGAGCGTGGTCGAAGCCCTCGGCTCGGCCGGTATCGACACCAACAATGCCGATTTGTCCGGGCTGCTGCTGACGCGCAAGGGCCGCACCTATCCGCTGAATCTCGACTCGCTCAATCAACAGGATTCCGAGTTGCAGAACGTCTACCTCAAGGGCGGCGATCAGCTGTATCTGCCGTACAACGACAACAAGCGCATCTACGTGATGGGCGAGGTCAATCAGCCACGCGCATTGAGCTTCAAGACCGCAACCATGAACCTCACCGACGTGCTCGGTTCGGTCGGCGGCCTGGCCCAGACCACCTCCAATGGCAACGCGGTGTACGTCATTCGTGGCGTGGAAAATCTCGACGTTGAGCCGGCCAAGATCTATCAGCTCGAAGCCGAGTCACCGACCGCCATGGCGCTCGCTTCGCACTTCGAAGTTCGCCCGCAGGACGTGGTGTATGTCGGGCCTGCCAACGTGACTCGCTGGAACCGTCTGATCAGTCAATTGGTGCCGTCGGCATCGATTGTCGGTACTGGCGCTTCCGCTGCGAAGAACTGGAGCGAATACAGTAACAACAGCAAATAAGGTCGCCGACTTTGAACATTCTGAAAGTTGGCCTGTGCCTGATGGCGGCCTCGTTGCTGTGTGGCTGTAACCCTTTGATGAGCGCTTCGCTGAACAACCTCAAGGCTGCGGTCGTCGGCCCCGACGAAGTGGACGTGACGGCCGCCGAAGTGGCTGCGGTCAACTATCCGCAACTGAAACTGACCACGCCGTCCGGCTCCGGGGTGTTGGCGCTGATGCGCGAGCGTGAAGACCTGCAGTTCTGGGTCGCGTCCGGCAAACAGGTGCTGTTGCTGCGCGATGGCCTCGCCGTGCGCAGCGTCGGCCTGGGCCTGGAAGGCGATCTCGATGGCACACGGCTGTCCGACGATTCGCCGTTCAAACAAGGTCTGCATCACGTGGCGGACGGTTTCACCACGCGGCGCTGGATCGACCTCTACAAGGGCCAGGAAGTTGGGGTGATCGTCAACAGCCGCTTCTCGCGCCGCTCCGAGCAAACCCTGCAGATTCTCGACAAGGAATACACCGTGCTGCGTGTCGATGAACAGATTGACGCGCCGGCCATCGGTCTGAGCGCGACCAATCATTACTGGGTCGACCCGCGCGACGGTTTCATCTTGCAGAGCGAGCAGCAACTGACGTCGCAGTTGCGCGTCAAGGTCGTGCAGCTGACGCCTGATCGCAGGCACCTGCCGTGATGCGCCTGAGGATGTTATCGGCGGGCCTGATGTTGCTCGCCAGTGTCAGTCAGGCGGCGGTCACGGTGTCGGGCGATGTCGCCAACCCCGGGCCGGTCCCGCTGCCACCCGGCGGGCGCCTGCTCGATGTGATCGGCGAAGCCGTGCCGAATGCCGAAGGCTATTGGCTGGCGGGCGGATTGCTGCGTCAGTCGCTGATTGAGGAGCAGACACGGCTGAAGGTCGGCGTGCTGTTTGATCTGGATGTGCTGCAGCGCATGTCGATGCTTTTCGATCGTCCGAGTCGAGCGGCGTTGGCGCAGCGCATGGCCGAGGAAGTGCGGCAGATGCCGGTAACCGGGCGGCAGATCGCCGATCTCGATCCGGTGGCGTTGGAAGTCGGCTTCGCACGCAACATTCGTCTCGACGATGGCGATCGTCTGGTCTATCCGAAGCGCGTCGACGAAGTGCAAGTGCTGGGCGCCGTCGCCGAGCCGTGCCACTTGCCGTATCAGCCGTTGCAGGAGGCTCGTGAGTACCTGCAAGGCTGCTCGATTCTCAGCGACGCCGAGGCCGATTATCTGTGGCTGATTCAGCCCAACGGCGCCTCGCAACGGGTCGGCATCGCCCACTGGAATCGCGAGTCCGGGCACTTTCCCGTGGCCGGCAGCAAGATTCTGGTGCCGCTGAAAAATGATGATCTGGATCCGCCTCTACCTGAACTGAATCAGCAGTTGGCCGAATTTATTGCCACGCAGCTGGCCGAGGTGGTTCGTTGAAGTTACGTTTTGCAGCTGTGTTGTTATTGCCCTGCGGTCTGGTCCATGCCGAGCCGCGCATCACCCAGAATGACTTCGGTGGCACCGGTCTGTTGCAGACGCCGACCGCGCGTATGGCGCCGGCCGGCGAGTTGAGCGTCAACGCCAACCGCACCGAACCGTACAGCCGCTACAGCGTTTCGTTGCAACCGCTGGACTGGCTCGAAGGCTCGTTTCGCTACACCGCGATCACCAACCGGCCGTACGGCTCGGAGGCCCTCAGCGGCAGCCAAAGCTATAAGGATAAGGCGGTCGACGTCAAAGTCCGGCTGTGGCAGGAGAGTCACTGGCTGCCCGATGTGGCGCTGGGTTTCCGAGACATCGGCGGTACGGGTTTGTTCTCCAGTGAATTTTTCGTCGCCAACAAGCGCTATGACAATTTCGATTTCAGCGCCGGGATTGCCTGGGGGTATCTCGGCAATCGCGGCGACATCGATAACCCGCTGGGCTATGTCAGCGATCGCTTCGACACCCGGCCAGAGCTGGAAGGCACCGGTGACGTCAACTCGGGTTCGTATTTTCGTGGCCGACCTTCGTTTTTCGGCGGCGTGAGTTACCAGACGCCGTGGGATCGCCTCAGCCTGAAACTCGAATACGAAGGCAACGATTACAAGAACGAACCGAAGGACAACATCATCAAGCAAGACTCGCCGATCAACCTTGGCGCGGTGTTCAAAGTCACCGATTCGATCGACCTCAGCGCTGCGTGGGAGCGTGGCAATACGGCGATGTTCGGCGTGACCTTCCACACCAATTTCGTCAGCCGCAAAGCGCCGGCCAAGACTTACGACCCGACCCCTGAACCGCTGCCGGCGAAGGTACCGACCACGGCGATGGATCAGGTCGATTGGGCCAACGTTTCGCAGCGCCTGCAGCAGAACGCCGGCTACAAAGTCGAGCGCATTACCCAGCGCGATTCCGAGTTGATCGTCTACGGCGAGCAGCAGCGTTACTTCCATTCGCCCAAGGCTGTCGGGCGGGCGAGCCGGGTGCTGGATAACAGCGTCAACGACGACATCGACTGGTTCACCGTGGTCAACAAGCGCTACGACTTGCCGGTGGAAGAAACCAGCGTGCCGCGCCAGACCTTCCGTGAAGTGATCAACAACGAAGAGCCGCTGGTATCGCTGCACCGCACCACCGAAATCAACCCGGCGATGCCGCACAACGAGAAAACCCTCTACACCGAAGCACCGCAGCATTTCAGTTATGGCGTGGGCCTGGGCTTCAAGCAGAACGTCGGTGGTCCGGATGGTTTGCTCTATCAATTCACCGCCGATGCCGACGCCGAGTACCGCTTCAATCGCAACACCTGGTGGAACGGTTTGCTCAGCACCAACCTGATCAACAACTTCGACAAATTCGTCTACGACGCACCGAGCGGTTTGCCCCGTGTGCGCACGGATTTGCGTCAGTACCTGACCACCTCCAACACGACCATGCCGTTGTTCCAGGTCAGCCATGCCGAGCAATTGGATAAAGACCTGTATGGCATGGTGTATGGCGGTTATCTGGAGTCGATGTTTGCCGGTGTGGGCGGTGAAGTGCTGTTCCGTCCGACCGGTGAGCGCTGGTCGGTGGGGGCGGATATCAACTGGGTGCGTCAGCGGGATTTCGATCAGGGCTTTGCGCTGCGCGATTACTCGGTGGTGACCGGGCACATCACTGGTTATACGGATCTGCCGTTCGATACGCTGGCGGCGGTGAGCGTCGGGCGATACCTGGCCGGGGATTGGGGCGGCACGCTGGACATCTCGCGCGAGTTTTCCAATGGTGTGCGCTTTGGTGCCTGGGCGACGATCACCACGGCGAGCAGCGCCGAGTATGGCGAGGGTAGTTTCGACAAAGGCCTCTATCTGTCCATCCCGTTCGACGAAATGATGAGCATGTCGACCATGCGCCGCGCCAACCTGGTGTGGGCACCGCTGACCCGTGACGGTGGTGCACGTTTGAACCGCAGCTTCCAGCTGCACTCGATGACCGATAGCCGGGAAGGGGACATGTTCTATCGCAATTTCGAGAAGATCACCGAGTAAGCGCGGATCTCCGAAGCACCTCTGAAACCTGTGGGAGCTGGCTTGCCAGCGATGAGGTCGGCACATTCAATATTGATATTGGCTGACCCGCCGCCATCGCTGGCAAGTCGAATCGTCGCACCGCAGCTCCCACAGGTTATGTGTCTAGCCACAAGGCTTGAGCCAACCACAAATCCCCTGTAGGCCTTCGCCTGCTCGCGATAGCGTCAAACCAGTCGACAATCCCTGTTGCCTGACACACCGTCATCGCGAGCAGGCTCACTCCTACATTGGTTATTTGTCACGCCACAAATCCCGAGCCAATCCCGAATCCCTGTGGGAGCTGGCTTGCCAGCGATGAGGTCGACACGTTCAATATTGATATTGGCTGACCCGCCGCCATCGCTGGCAAGTCGAATCGTCGCACCGCAGCTCCCACAGGTTATGTGTCTAGCCACAAGGCTTGAGCCAACCACAAATCCCCTGTAGGCCTTCGCCTGCTCGCGATAGCGTCAAACCAGTCGACAATCCCTGTTGCCTGACACACCGTCATCGCGAGCAGGCTCACTCCTACATTGGTTATTTGTCACGCCACAAATCCCGAGCCAATCCCGAATCCCTGTGGGAGCTGGCTTGCCAGCGATGAGGTCGACACATTCAATATTGATATTGGCTGACCCGCCGCCATCGCTGGCAAGCCAGCTCCCACAGTTTTTGCATCCATCCAAGATCCGATTCCATCCTCAAATCCCAGGCACAAAAAAGGGGACTTTCGTCCCCTTGCGGTGTGCAGCGTTGAACCTCAGTAAATGTCCTTCGACAGCAACGTAAACGGCGTCTTCACCAGGATCTTCAGATCCAGCCACAACGACCAGCTGTTGATGTACTGCAGGTCAATCTCCACACGCTTCTGCATCTTGTCGAGCGTGTCCGTCTCACCACGGCAGCCGCTGATTTGAGCCAGCCCGGTGATCCCCGGTTTAATCCGGTGACGCGCCATGTAGGCGAGGATTTTCCCCGAGTAGAAATGGTTGTGCGCAACCGCGTGCGGACGCGGGCCAACCAATGCCATGTGTCCCTGCAACACGTTGAACAGTTGCGGCAATTCATCCAGCGAAGTGCGGCGAATAAAGCGACCGACTGCGGTGATGCGCGAGTCATTGCGGCTGGCCTGTTTCACGTCACGGTCATCGTGAACACGCATCGAGCGGAACTTCCAGACCTTGATCACCTTGCCGTTCCAGCCGTGGCGATCCTGCTTGAAGAACACCGGCCCCGGCGAGTTGATCTTCACCGCGAGGGCGATGATCAGCAGGATCGGACTCAGCGCAATGATCGCCAGAAACGCCACGGTTTTCTCAACCAGACTCTTGCTCAAAGCCGCAGTAGGGCGGCTGGTCAGCGGACTCTCGTTGAGGTAAATCGCCGGCAGGCCGTCCACGACTTTCACCGAGTGATTGAGCAGCGTCAGTGCGTTCAGATCCGGCACCCAGACCACGTCGACGTTGGCACCCAGCAAATCGCCATAAATCGCTTCGATTTTCGCGGCTTCGCACAGCGGCAGGGTGATGTACAAACGACGGATGTCATGGGCTTCAATCAGCTTCAGCAAGTCTTCCTGAGCGCCGACCACACGCGGTGCATCTTTACCCAGCGCCGACACATCACCGTTGCTGACCAAACCTACCAACGGCAGATTCTCCAGCTGACTGAGCTTCTTCGCCAGACCCAGCGCCAGGTCGCCCGTGCCAACGATCAGCGTCTTGTGTTCACTTTTGCGCGAGCGCTGGTAGTACTTGGAAAACGCATGCAACGGCGCATAGAGAAATGCCTGACCGAGGAAGCCATACACCGCCCAGCTCAGAATCACCTGCCGCGAAAACAGCTCATCGGCCTGGCAAACAAACGCAATGCAAGCCAGCGCGGCCATGGTCATCGACCACCCCATGAACAGCCGACCCAGACCGGTCAGGTAGTTATCGCGTTTGCGATAAACACCGCTGAACGTATACGCCGGCACCGAGGCCAATACCGCAAGAGTGGCGCACATTCGGTAGTAGAACGCGACCGTCCCGGTGTGATGCTCGGCGAGGATGAACAGCAGCGTCACGACAAAGCCCTGCGCCAGCGCCCATTGGCCCCAAAAGGTCAGTCCCTTGAGGCCTGTGCTTCGATTGATACTTAGAGAAAGATCCATACGGTATCCCCAAAAGACGTCCATTCAGGTTTCAACAGTTGAAATCCGAGTTGTTATGCAGACTTATTGTTTTTGTTTTAACGAGTGTCCTGAGGTAACAACATCGATATGCCGAACTGTCGTCAGTCAATAGACTAAGTTATTGGCTGGAATGGTGTCTGACGAGTTCTAACAAGATGGCACAGTGCCAACTTTTTAATAATTAAATAGAGCAGTGTTAGAAAAGGTCGCAGAGCAGGGGGTGAATAAATGATGTTGTATTTGTTACTGTTGGAGGGTGGAGGCAGGGAATTGTCAATTCAGGGAGGAAGATGAAGCCAAACAGAGTGCTCTTGTTGTTTTTGTAATCGCACTTGTATCTGTTTGTTTTGTTCGCGGAATCGGCTGCGTGTTTACGCAACGATTTCCTGAATGAGGCAGTAACCGCGATTTCTTACAGCACGAAACAGGCGCTCACCATTACTGGCGCTTTTGAATTTGTCTTGAAGGCGACTCAGGCACATTTCCAGACCGCGATATTGCTCGGGCTCTCGACCGATACTGAGGATCAACTCGTCTCGGCTGACAACGCGCTCTTCATGATTGAGCATTTTCCTCACCAAAGCTGTTTCCAGACCAGTCAGACTGATCTCGATACCGTCTTTGACCAATGCACCCTGATCATTGTCGAGATGCCAGGTTTCGCTGCAAGGCAGATCGCCTTCAATGGCTGGTGGCATATTGCTGCTTTCGCCAGTCAGTGCCGGGATGCTTTGAAAAGGATTGGCGGTTTGCGCAGCCAGCCATTCGGACTCAAGAGTCGCTAGGATTCGCTGGGTATCATGCTCAATACTGCGAGCAACATTCTTTCGACTGACGCTTGGATATGTGAACTCCATCACCATTGGCGCGGAGGAGGGCGATGCAACACCTTCAGAGTTGCCAAACGAATTGAAGCGTTCGCTGGACAACATGCTTTCCAGTTCACGTTGCGACGTTGTGCTGTGAGTCACGACAACAAAATATTTCCTTGGGAGGGTTGTACTAGTTTCCATGTCTCTCTCCTAAATACACACCAAAATTGGCTAAAAGATAAATCGGCAGGCGAGCAATGACTTCCTCGGAAGTAATCGATAGGCAGGGTCTGGGCCCAAGAATGGCCTCGATAAATTCCACTCGAACTGCTGCTATGTTATGGAGTTTTATTGTTATGGGTCGTGTTGCCGCGCTCATTCAATTGCTTGATTTCTAATAGGCGTGAGATGCAGATAGAACGATATGGTTGCATTAGACGATCCTTCGTACGCATGCAAAAGGGTGGCTGCCCTTGAGTCAGGCAGTCGATATCAGACCCCGCAGCAGGCGATAGCCATAGCCGCGAATGCTCTGAATCGCGTTTGTACCATACATGTCCTTGATTTTTCCACGCAAGCGGCTGATCGATTTTTCCAGCGCTCGAGGGTCGTAGAAATTGGTGTTCAGGCCCATGATGCTGGCGATTTCATCATGGCTGAGTATGTGATTACTGGTTTGCGCAAAGGCTTCGAGGATCTTCATCTCGGCAAACGAGATGTCGAGTTTCTTGCCGGTGTCCATCAGGCAGATACGCGTCGGATCAAGCGTGAGGTTGATATCGCGCTGCCACTCTTCACTGCTGAAGAACTCACTCAGCAAATCGGCACCGTCATCGGCAACGGTATTAAGTTTGATACACGCGTCCGCGCCGGCAAGATAGTATTTGATCTTGTTGAATGCACCACGACCGGTGATGACCGCGCAAATGATCGGTTTCAAGTTACCGTTGCGCAGGTTCTGCACCAACGCCAGATTGTCTTCCAGCGCCTGTGGGTTGTCGATGACCAGAAAGATGGCCCGATAAGAGCCGCAATATTCATTCAGCTGATATGAGCTAGTGTAGGAACTAGCCTCAAGTGCCATCTCAGTGTGCACATGCTTGGCGACCAGCGCTCTAAAATGTTCAGCCACGCCACGGGTACGACCCAGAGTGAGAACACCAGGTTCGTCATTTGTCGGGCGCGGGCTTCTAGTCGCTAAGTTCCCTGAGAGCATCGTGCATTGACTCGAATTAGTGCTGACATCGGGATGTTAAAGCACCGGTTCTCATCTGTGACTGACAATTGGTAACATTTGCGCGGATTTTAGACGTGTCTCGCGAGTTTTCTAACAATAATTAAGCTTTTCAAGCTTTTAGTTGATTTTCTCGGAGGGGTGAACTACTGCTTAGATGGTGGCGATATGCAATGGTGCCACTATTTTGAGCTTATTGCGATGGCTTTGTCCATGTCCAATTGCCACTGTCTGGCCATCTCTGGATAATGTGATATTGATCACACTTTATTGCCAGGGCAACTTTTTTCTGCAAAAAGGCCTAAATATTTTCTGAGTAGTTCGTCAGCCGACGATTACTAACATGGCTTGAGTGTGACAATTCATAAGACCTATTCTTTGTGATCAAAAGATCGTCCGATCGCGGCCCGAACCTTCGGCAACTCCTACAGGAGAATGCATTACAAATGTAGGAGCTGCCGAAGGCGGCGATCTTTTGATCTTCATATGCGCCAATTGTGTAACTTCAGATACTCAACCCCTGAGTGTTATTACCCGGTCGCTCGCCAAGAGCGCTCTGACGGAGGATTAATGGATTTCTGGACCCTTTTCCAGGTGTTGATATTAGGTGCGGTAGAAGGCCTGACCGAGTTCTTGCCGATCTCGAGTACCGGCCACCAGATCATCGTCGCCGACTTGCTGGAATTTGGTGGTGAACGCGCCATGGCCTTCAACATCATTATTCAACTGGGTGCCATCCTTGCCGTCGTCTGGGAGTTTCGACCGAAGATCTTTGAAATCATCAAAGGCCTGCCAACTCAACGCAATGCACAACGCTTCACCCTCAACTTGCTGATCGCCTTCCTGCCCGCCGTGGTCTTGGGCGTGCTGTTCGCCGACGCGATCCACGAATACTTGTTTAACCCGATCACCGTCGCGGTGGCCCTGGTCGTCGGCGGCATCATCATGCTGTGGGCCGAACAGCGCAGCCATGTGATCAGCGTCGAACACGTCGACGACATGCGCTGGTCCCACGCACTGAAAGTCGGATTCGTACAATGCCTGGCGATGATTCCCGGCACCTCACGCTCCGGCTCGACCATCATCGGCGGCCTGCTCTTCGGCCTGTCGCGCAAAGCCGCCACCGAATTCTCGTTCTTCCTCGCCATGCCCACCATGGTCGGCGCCGCCGTCTACTCCGGCTACAAGTACCGCGACCTGTTCCAGCCCAACGACCTGCCAGTCTTCGCCCTCGGCTTCGTCACCGCATTTGTCTTCGCGATGATCGCCGTGCGTGGGTTGCTGAAGTTTATTGCCAACCACAGTTATGCCGCGTTCGCGTGGTATCGGATCGCGTTTGGTTTGTTGATTCTGGCAACGTGGCTGTTTGGCTGGGTCAACTGGACCGCAGCAGCGGCCGCCTGAATGCTGACGCCAGGCGGAGCAATCCGCCTGGCGCAGTGTAAGAGGAGGGGATTAACGCCCTTCAAGCAACTCGGCAGCCTGATCCAGCAACGCCAACGGATCCTTGGCCTTGTGAATATCCACCGACAACAACTGACGGAATTTGCGCGCCCCCGGGAACCCCGTGCCCAGGCCCAGCACATGCCGGGTAATGTGATGCATCGCGCCACCGGCCAGCAAATGCTCGGCTATATAAGGACGCAACTGCGCCAACGCCTCAGCCCGACTGATCACCGGCGCCGAACTGCCGAACAACTGCTGATCCACCTCCGCCAGCAAATACGGATTGTGATAAGCCTCACGGCCCAACATCACACCGTCGAACGTCTGCAAATGCTCATGGCAAGCCTCCATCGTCTTGATCCCGCCATTCAGCACAATCTCCAACTCCGGAAAATCCGCCTTCATTTGCGCCGCCACGTCATAGCGCAACGGCGGAATGTCACGATTCTCCTTCGGCGACAACCCCTCCAGAATCGCAATCCGCGCATGCACGGTAAAACTGGTGCACCCGGCATCGCGGACGGTGCCGACGAAATCACACAACTCCGCGTAACTGTCCCGACCGTTGATGCCGATGCGGTGCTTGACCGTCACTGGAATCGACACCGCGTCTTGCATTGCCTTCACACAATCCGCCACCAGTTGCGGGTGACCCATCAGGCAGGCGCCGATCATGTTGTTCTGCACACGATCGCTTGGGCAGCCGACGTTCAGGTTCACCTCGTCGTAGCCGTGTTCCTGAGCCATGCGCGCGCAGGCGGCCAGATCCAACGGAACGCTACCGCCCAACTGCAACGCGAGAGGGTGCTCGGCTTCGTTGTGGCGGAGGAAACGCTCGTGATCGCCGTTGAGCAGCGCGCCGGTGGTGACCATTTCGGTGTAGAGCAGGGCGTTCTTCGACAGGAGGCGTAGGAAGAAACGGCAGTGACGGTCGGTCCAATCCATCATCGGCGCAACACTGAAGCGTCGAGACGGCTCGGAGCGGGGCTGGCTAGTATTTACGGGCGCTTCAGGTTTTTCGAAATTCATTGATACTGGTCTTTTATACAGCGGTTTTTACCCATTTTTCCTTGTTTTTCGAAGTCGGTTGCTACATTGTAGCAAGTGAATTCGGCAATGTAGCAACTGGAAATGGGCACGATCACATCACGCAAGCGCAAGGACAACTCGACGGCCTACACGGCGCAGATACGGATCAATCGGGATGGGCGCACAGTTTATCAGGAAAGCCAAACCTTCGACCGCAAGCAGGTCGCTCAGGCATGGATCAAGCGGCGTGAGACGGAGCTGGCCGAGCCTGGTGCAATTGAGCGCGCGAACCGCAAGGGCGTAACGATAAGGAAGATGATTGAGCAGTATCTGGACGAGTACGAGAAGATCCGGCCGCTGGGTAAGACAAAAAACGCAACACTCAATGCGATCAAGGACACATGGTTGGGTGATCTCGACGACTCGGCGCTGACCAGTCGGAAGCTGGTGGAGTTTGCACAGTGGCGGATGAGCAAAGAGGGCGGTGGCGTTCAGGCGCAGACGGTCGGCAATGATCTCTCGCACTTGGGCGCGGTGCTGTCAGTGGCGCGGCCTGCATGGGGCTATGAGGTTGATCCGCTAGCGATGCCTGATGCGCGCAAGGTGTTGCGTAAGCTGGGTATGGTGAGCAAGAGCAAGGAACGCAACCGGCGGCCGACGCTCGAGGAGCTGGACAAGCTCATGGCGCATTTCTTCGAAATGCAGGAGCGCCGCAAGGCTCAGATCGACATGCCGAAGGTGATCGCCTTCGCGCTCTTTTCGACACGTCGGCAGGAAGAAATTACAAGGATTCGCTGGGATGATCTCGACGATTCGCGACAGGCTGTACTGGTGCGCGATATGAAGAATCCCGGTCAGAAGATCGGCAATGACGTGTGGTGTCATCTGCCAGATGAGGCATGGGCAATTCTGCAGAGCATGCCCAAGGTCGAACGAGAGATCTTTCCCTACAACGCAAAGTCGGTCTCGGCCTCTTTCACCAGGGCGTGCCCAATGCTCGGCATTCAGGATTTACATTTCCATGATTTGCGGCATGAAGGGGTGAGCCGGCTGTTTGAAATGGACTGGGATATTCCGAGGGTGTCGAGCGTGTCTGGCCATCGAGATTGGAACTCACTTCGTCGCTACACGCATCTGAGAGGTCGCGGGGATATATATAAAAGCTGGGCATGGCTTGAGCGAGTCCTGTCGGGCATGAGGAAGGCAGGAGTTTCCATTTCCTCCCTCACGGTCGATAGGCATGATCAAGTATAAAAAGATTGACATGTTTTCGTTTTGAGGTGATATCGTAATGATGTCATTGAGCTGCGCATCTCGTCTCAAAATTCGATGGCGCTGGAGGGAATCTTGCTAAACTGCGAGGTTGGCGGCGCTGTTAATGAGTAACGCCCGTTTTTAGGGGCTTGAGATGGGTCTGATAGGTAAGCATGAGATGTTGAGTACCAAGGACGCTGCGAAAATTTTCAGCAGCAAAGGTATAAATGATGTTGCTCATGGCGACTTTGATTTTGTATTAAAGGTTGCAAATGCATTTGGTGATGCTCTAGGAGACGTTTTCAGTGTTGAGGACGTTTTTCAAGAGTGCTATCGGCGGCTAAAAAGGAGCTATAAGTTTGAGTACTATATAAAGAATGTAATCGCCGAGAAAATTTTACTTGGTCGTTATTCCTTGAATACGGCTACGCTCTTGAATGAGTTCCGCGTTGGGGAAAGCAAGGCGGATAGTGTAATTCTAAATGGCATTAGCACGTGCTACGAGATTAAATCCGAGTACGACAGTCTCAATCGGTTAGAACTTCAGTTGTCTTCTTATTTGAAAATATTTGACAAGGTAAATGTTGTCACTACTGAAGGGCACCTGGGCAAGGTTGAGAAGATAGCTCCAGAGTCTGTAGGAATATTACGTCTTGGTAAAAACGACGTATTAACTGCTATTCGGCCGGCATCACTTTCTTCAGAACCCATGGATGTGGATATTTTGATGGCCTCGCTGCGTCGCAACGAGTACCTTTCCTTGGTCTATGAGTTGTGTGGGCAGATTCCTGTCTCAACAAATACAGGAATTTATGATGAATGCAGGACGCTCTTGCGTTCCGTGGATTCCGCTAAGTTACGACCCGCATTTTGCCGTGTTGTCAAAAAGTCGCGCAAAATCGACAAAGGTTATGTCGAAAATTTGCCAAAAAGCTTATTAGTGGCGGGTATTGAGTATCGCGTTCCGGTTGCTAGTAAGGCTCAGTTGCTGCAGAACTTGAAAATACATTTCAGTAAGGAAGCTCTATGTACTACCCCATACTCAAGGCGAAGCGTCACGAACTAAACACTTTATTCGATCTTGCTCCGATTCTGCCTGCAGCTAAGTACAGGCCCGTAATTGAGCCTGTGAATGCGAAATATAAATCACTGATCGAAACTATCGAGCAATTACACAGTTATTCTGTATCGCCGCTAGTAGTGATTAATCCATCGCAAGGGCACTTTTCCAAGAACTCGTCTGCTGGGCTCTTCGGTCAGCTACAAGCAGATCCTAAGTCGGCAAATAAATTCGTCCCCTGTATCAAAGTGAAGGATGCTGCGGACAGTGTAGCGCTAGGCTTGCTTGCATCCTACCCTAATGCCGCTCTATATCTCGAAAACGATATCGGTGCTCGCTCCCTAAGCATTTTGAATAGTGCTTCCTGCGTGCTGCTAAATCAGCAAAAGGTTGATGACACTATTGTCGATAAGCTGAAAAACGTCGTGGTGTATGCAGATAGCTTCGCTAAAAAGAAGCGTAACGCCGACTATACTTCCCAATCCTTCTATTCTGGATTACATGTTTCTTACAAGAAAAAAAGCAACGTATCTGGTTTTGGTGATTTTACGATCATGGGGGAGGAGTACCTAGATTCCGGCGGCCCAGCGTATGTTGTAGCCATACATGTTTCCTATATTGATGGTGTTGCTCCTAATTCGATGTATGTGCATCATTACTGTTCGACGGTTGATGATAAGCTTCCTACAAACGCAGGCGGTAAATATAAAGAAGCGTTGGTGAAAATGTTCAAATTCATCGCTGCCAATCCTACGGTTTATGACAATACATTAGGTTTGAGCGAGTTCCGTGCGTCTCATTCTGTGATGCATTTTCCGGGGCTGGGGTTGGTCAAGGAAATGTCTATGAAGCATCATATCGAAAGCCTTTGTAATTATATTTAGAATGTAGGAGGCGTTATATGACGCCTCCTTAATGCTAATTACGATTCATTAGTTTATTCTGTTCCGTAGTGGCCAGCTCCCGCTGTCGATCAATATAGTTCGCCAAGTCGTTTAAATGGATTCCGAGCGCCGCCTTCTGGGATCTAGTGCCCAGACGCATTAGCGGAATATCAATGTCGCCACTCAGTCTCTTAAGCTTAAATTTCTCCACGGTGAGATGCAGGTAGTCTCGACAGACTACCTCAATCGGTATAACAGCCTGTCCGCTATATTGAGCCATCAGAAGAAAAAGTGTGTTCATAGTTTTGTCTGCTTTGACTATTATCAGTTTGACTGTAGGAAGGTAGATCCGCAGCGTAGTGTTTCTAGTGCATCCAACGCTTCCTTAATTGTGTTTCCGTATGCTTTATCAAAGGGTTCTTCACTATCCCAGTAACGCCATATGTGACAACCTCCTTCGTACTCCCACGTGAGACATATACGCTCAGTCTGGATTTTATGAATGAGGTCGACTGTCTCTATATCCTGTGTTGAAGGTTCTTCTTTTTTGCTCTTGGAAAGGGCATCAATTTGCCCCGTGCGATAGCCCGACCAGTAAACCAAACCTAAGAGCAAGAGGAGCGTAATCAACGCGCCTATCTGTATTGCTGTCATATTTTAAATCCTCAATATAATCCGCATCGGTAAAGTTGGTTTCCCCCCTTAGCTAAGGAGGACTGAAGTTCACTCAAGCCGCTACCTTCGTTGCTTGGGCATCGAGATACTCGGCCAGGTTATGCAAGTACACCACCGGCTTTGCTCGTGTAGAGCAGTGAAGGCGCGTTACTACCAAGGCTATGCGCCCGGCCTTAATCTCAGCGAGCAAGTAACGGTCGGTACGGATGTGTGCGAAGTACTGTTCGCGTACTGCCGACAATGTTGGGCACGGGGTGGTGAACTGTTTGCGTAGTTGATCAAGGGTATGGCTCACGCTGCGTTCTCCCCGTACCCCTCCGATGGGGGCAGCAACTTGAGGCGAATCAGCTCGGCGAGGCCTTCTTTACTTTTGCCCATGGCAGCCGCGCAGATGTTGCCCTTGGCGTCAGCCACCACGGCGCCGAATGGGAACTCAGGCGAGTTGGTCGGCGTAACGTAGGCGACCTGCCCGTCAAGGATCACATTGTTGACGCAGCGAAATACCTCGGCCAGCTCGGTGCTTAGTACGGGCATGCTTTCCAGTAATTGGATGGCTTCCGTCGAGGCGCCAAGGAGCGTTGCGCGACTGACAACCCCCGGGCAGTTCAAGTAGATCGGGATCAGCTTCAAGGCGCCGAGGGCTTGCGTGTAGGCATTGAGGTTGTTGGTTTTCATGCAGCGGCGTCCTTTTTGGTAATGATGATTCCTAGCTTCTTGGCCAGCCATTCAATCCCTTCTTCCTTCACCATCACCACGGAGTAATGACGGCATTTGTTGAGGGACGGAATCACGGTGCTGCGCGGATCCGAATACAGATAGCCGCGATCACGGTGTTGGCTGGCAAGGTCGCCACTGGTATTCAAAATGCCCAACTCCCGCAACCTGATGCGGAAGGCGCGGGGCTTGAGGCCGAGCACTGCGGCGGTTTCGTCCAGGGTGCGGTTCATTGCGCTGTCCTTAGGCTGCGAGCAGTTTTCGAACGCTGTTAAGCAAGGATTCCGACTCGTCCAGCATTCGGTGTATTTGCTCAGCACGGCTGGGGTGTTCTGATGTTGGCGATGGTTGTGCCGACTCAATGCGACCGTTCGCAATGTCTTGGATGAAGTCCCGCAAGTGCAGGTGGTTGGCTCGGTCTGTACGCTTGAGGGTCAGTTCGCCCGTGTGACCGCCAAAGTCAACGCTGATGACTGCGCTCTCGTCGGTGAGCTCGACTTCAAAGCTCGCGTGGATGGTTTGCTCTGGTCGTTGAAGGGGGCAGACAGCGGAACCTCCTACCTGCAGCATGTGGTGCAGCAGCTCTTGTTTTGAGAGCGGAATGAGATAGCTGTTCATGCTGCATCTCCTCCGAACGGCCAGGTGCCGTCATCGGCTGCGACGGTGTCGGAAGGTTGGATGGCTTCGGTGCGGCCTTTGAAGATGGTGATGACCAGCAACCCGGTGTGGTGCTGGATAGCTTCGATGGCGGCACGACTACTGCGTGCGGCGGGATGCAGGTAGATAGGGCAGCGGGTGTTGCTGTGCTGTGTGGTTTGCATAAGTCGTACTCCTTTGGTGAGAGGTATACGATGCAAACGATACAAATACGTATTGATCCAGTCAATACGTATTTGAATTGATTTTCTCACTGAGCATAAAAAGCCCGCAAGGCGCGGGCAGCTGAAGCGGGAGCTTCCCAAAATTGACTAGATTTCCACCTTTTCCGTGCACTAGGAACTACCTGTTTTCCCCTCTGGCCTTGTCTCAATAAACCGGGTGCCAGCTCTTATTCCAAGCTTTAACCGTTTTCCCGGAGAGGCTTTTCGAAACAGGGGAGAACCGGCGCTGGTAACGCAGGCCTTCATATTCAACAATTTCTTTGGACTGGGCATCAGGATGTAGCCGATCCAAGGTTTTCTCGAGCTGCTCGTGATCCGTCAGAGGAATGGCGCCACTGGCCTTCAGGTCCGCGAGGATGATGGCAACCTTCGCCTGGCATTCAGCGATGGATGCCCGGTATTTATCGGGGTTGTTGCCGTCGTAGTTCTCCCAGCGCTTCTCGTAGAGTTCAAGCTCAGCCTTTGCTGCTTCTAGGTCTTCGATGGTGTATGTCATGGCATGCTCCAAAATGTAGCGCTCATTTAGACACTGAAAAATCAGATACGCAATGACTGATCCAAACAATAAATAGCTAACTAACTAATAAATCACCATGCCAAACAATTGCTTGAGTTGTAAATAATATAATTTGCAACAATGCTGGCGCTTTGCCTATAGGCGTCTATATTCAAAATGATATAGCTTTTATAACAAGTTCAATTTGTCTTTGGATAACATGGAGTGTGTTATGGATAATCTGCGATCAATCCGTCTATGTGCATCAATTGCTACAATTGCTGCAGTCGGACTTGGTGGTTGTACAAATATTGATTTTCGAGAGCCCGTTAGCTCCTACAGCAAAGGGATGGCGCTGTCTGGCGCAGTATTGTCAACTTATTATTCGGAACTAAATAACCAGGCTAGAGATACATATATTACTCAAGCCAAATACGATGAAACATTACCGATTTTGGAGACTGACGAGGATGGCGTTAGAACGCCCTTGGTATCATTATTTCCACCTGAGGCCATCAAGGTGCGGTTGGATTCCATAGGGCTGATTAGTCAGTATGGCTCTAAGCTGTCACAGTTGGCGGGATCGGATGCCCCAGAAAGGGTTGGTGCTGGAGTTGTTAAATTAGGTGATTCATATACAAAACTCTCTGACAGTTTTGCCGCGGCAGCTAAGCTCGGTAATAATGACACCAGCACTAAATATGTTGAGCCTGTAAAGACAATTGTATCTGTCATTTCAGAGAAGTATATGGATGATAAAAGAGATCAATTGCTTACCGAAGCTGTCGAAAAGGGTTATCCAGCCGTAGAAACAGTTCTTCTGTTGCTTGAGGGTGATATACCGTTGATCCATCAGTGGGCGGTAAACCAATCGAGCAATCAATTATCGCGAGCATCAACTTATTATAATGAAAATAAATCTAAAATGAGCTTTGAACAGCGATCTGCCCTTCTTGATCAGATTTCTAAGTATTCAAAAAATTATCAAGAACTTACAGTGAACCAGCCAACGGATGTCGTGGTGGCTATGCGTGAGGTCAACGCGGCACTGCTAACTTACGCCAGAAACCCAAAGGATGAAAACAGAATCGTAAGGCTGACTTCGGAAATTGATACATTTAATAGTAGGGTAGGCCCAATCGCAGAAGCAATCATTAAAATGAGGAGTAATTAAATGTCAAAGTCAGTTTCAGTAAATATTATGTTAATGCCGTTAACGTTCGATATTCTTGATGTAGATAAATTTCAGGTAGTAAATCTTCCTGAATTAATGGCAATCATTCAAGATTGTTTTCGGTTGAACAGGGATGGTCGGCAAAGTCCTGTGCAACGTAAGGAATACCTGCTGAAAGGGGAGGCGCTTTCCAAGAGGCAGAACAAGTTGATTAACGAGATTTTTACTAATGGTGTTGATGAGGTAAGAAAAGCGAACGCAGCAATCAAGAAGGTTAAGGATGCAACGAATCAAGCGCTGAAAGATATTGAAAAGACTGCCGATACAATTGAGCAGCTTGGAGCTTTAGTTAGCGCACTTGATGATGTAATAAAGCTTTTGGTTTAACGAAAATATTAATAATCTATATTTGCCACTCATCATGCATGTGGTGGCAAATTTTTAGTTGGCAGTGAACTAAGGGGTGAGCGTTAACTTAAAGTGGGAGTCTGCAAAGTTGGTCACTGCTTCGGAATTTTTCGCCGGTTTCCTATGGGACGAGCGGGATTTCTAAAAGTTGACAAAACTTCCACATTTCGGTGCATTTAGGAAATCCCGTCAGCGCTTCAGAAAATTTCTAGCTTCGAGAAGACAACGCCGCAAATCATGGCGTCGTCTCCTAACTCGATGATTGGCTCTGGCCAAGCAGAATTCAGCGGCTTTAGAAACCGACGCTTCCCTTCCATAACCAACTGCTTAAACGTTGCTTCTTGGCTATCAACTAATTTGGCGATAACAAGAGAGCCGTTCTCGGCGTCCTTCGCGGGGTCAACAAAAATGATATCGCCATCTCTGAAGGATCGACGTTCATGGTGGTTAAACATGGAAAGTCCGCGCACCCTGAGTGCATAGCTCTGACTGCTATGGGATGCGGCGCACGGCAGCCATATTTCCGCATCATCAAGGGTTCGAACGTCCTCAATCTCACACCAGGCGCCTGCTTGCACCCAAGAAATCAAGGGTACGTATCCTTTGATCGCCGGGCCTGGCTCAACATTGGAATCAGATGCAGAGGATGGCTCGATCTCAATGCTCGGATCCTTATGTTCGCCACCTTTCCACAGCCAGTTACTGCTGACCTTTAGGGCTTTGGCAATCTTCTCAACGTTTTCGTGGCGTGGGCTGGCAACCGCATTCGTCACGATCCTATGAATTGTTGGCTGGGGGACGCCAGAGCGGCGGCCGAGTTCGCCTTCGGATAGATCCAGTTCTTGCATGCGTTTCGCGATGCGGTCGCCAATCACTTTTTATCTACCTTGATTCAAAAACGTATCGGCGATTGTATTGAATAGATCAATACGTTTGTGTATTGTGTCGCCCAATGCGAAAGCGCATCGGTGAACGATATGAATATCCAAGAAATGCTCGCGGAGTTACTGAGATCGGGTTTATCCCAACGGGTTATCGCAGAGCGCGTAGGGACAACGCAGCCGACTATCAATCGTGCCGCTAAAGGCGCTGATGTTCGGTATGTAACCGGCAAGGCCATTGAGCGCCTTTACATGCAGGAAAAAGCTGCTGCTGGCCTGAAGTCGGCAGCTTAATGGATGCTGAACTGGGGCCTCTCACCAAAGATCCCCCAGCTCAGCGTGGCGATACGCAGCACATAACACACCGCCACATGAAACACCGGCCTGGAACCTCTCACCAAAGAAACGCCAGGCCAGCTAACGAATTACATGGGTACATGCAAGTCGCTACATAGCACGTCGGACCGGGACCTCTCACCATAAGAATCCCCGGATCGACTGGAACGATGAACCGTGCCGCACAGCACGATTAGCACAGCACATCGGTCGTGGTCATAGGATAGGGTTTGCCCTGGCCCGTGGCTACACCGTAAATGGGGGATTTACGGTAATGAGTAGAACAGATCTATTGCCGGACGCTGGTCCGGTCCTGCCACTACGCCAAGCGATTTATCGCGCTGGTCGTGACTACAAGGGCGGAATCACCGCCCTTGCCTTTGAAATGGTGTTGGACAACGACACCCTCCAGAAAAAACTCAAGCTCGATGAAGAACGCCGCTGGCTGAATCCAGATGAGCTTGAGGAGGTGATCAGGCTGACCGCTGATCCACGCTTGCTGGACGCATTGATGCGTCCAGCAGGTGCGGTTTGGTACCGGCCCGTGCCCGTACCGGCAACCCGTGATGCCTTGATAGCGGTTGGCAAGCTACTCGGGGAAACCGGTGAATTCGTGGCCAAGATGCACGACGGTGCGGCGGACAACGTCTGGGAGCTTCATGAAGTCGTGGATCTCGAAAAGCACGGAATGGATGTGATTCGCGAAGTCCTCGGCATCATGGCGGGTGCTCGTCAGGCGATGGAGGATCGCATCAATGGCTGATGATATCGACCGCGCAAACGAGCAGGCGCAATACCTGCTTGATATTGCTATTCATCGTAATCGCCGCGTGCCATCGAGCCGCGTCAGCGCGCAGTTCTGTGACGACTGCGACGAACCAATCCCGTTGCTACGACAGCAGAAGGTTGAAGGTTGCGAGACCTGCGTCTCTTGTCAGGAGCTGCGGGAGGCCCGGCGATGAGTGAATCGGGCAAAGGAACAGCCATCGCTACATGGGCAAAGCGTTACATCAGTACTTTTGACTTGGCACTTGTATCGATTGATCCAGGTGAAAAGGCTCCGAAAGGCCTAGGGTGGAATAAGCCCGGAGGCTATATCACCGACGCCGACACGGCCGAGGCGTTCTGGCAACGAAACCCTAATCACAACCTTGGCGTCGTGCTGGGGCCGAGCCGCGTTTGTTCATTGGATGTTGATGACGTTCAGTGGACGCGGCATGTTCTGTATGAACTGTTGGGCCTGGACCTTGATGCGATGGCAGTGGTGTTCCCGACTATTGTCGGGAATCCGCTGCGATTCCGGGTGGTGTTCAAGGTCCCGGAAGGCATCGAACTCACGCGTCACTCGCTTTCATGGCCGAATGAAAAAGACCCGGATGGTTCGATTTTCAAAGGGTTGATGGACAAGGCCAAGGCTGCGAAAGAGCAGGGTGATCTTGGCGCAGAAGCTGCTGCACGAACCGAAGCCGAGTCGTTCAAACGCTTCACGGTCTTTGAGCTACGTGCGGGACTGGTGCAAGACGTATTTCCACCATCAATTCATCCTGGTACCGGCAAACCTTACATCTGGAAAACCGCTCCAAGTGCTACTGACGGGCTGCCCACGCTGACCAAAGAGTTGCTTACCATTTGGCAGAATTGGGAGTTTTTTAAGCGAGATGCTGAAGCTGCGTGTCCATGGGCGATTGCGTCACCGAAGCCACCGGTCAAAGCCCCAAAGCGTCCTGCGCTCGGTGGAGGCAAACGGCCCTCGGTAATTGATGAATTCAACCGTTGTCACGATGTTGCGAAGCTTCTTCGCTCCCATGGGTACATCAATCGAGGCAATAAGTGGCTGTACCCTCAAAGCAGCACCGGTCTGCCAGGGGTGACGATCAGTGAGGGCAAGGTTTATTCGCACCACGGTGCTGATCCTCTCGCGAACGGACATCAGAACGACGCCTTTGAAGTGTTCTGCTTACTCGAGCACGGGGGCGACCAGTCGAAGGCTGTGAAGGATGCTGCGCGAATGTTGGGCATGCAACACGCCGCCCGTCCAGATCCTAATGATCTTCCCCCCACCCCATCCGGTGAATTGAGCGGGCCGACCTCCGACGAAACACGCCCGTCCAGCGAGGCCGCTCCTGCTCCTGATGGGGGGGCGGGGGAGGTCATAACGCTGGACCACATTCTGCGTCGTTTTGCGCTGGTAGAAGGCACCACGCACGTGTGGGATTGCGACCAATCGAAGGTAATGAAGAAGTCCGCCTTCGAAGCTCGTGTGGGCAAGCCACTGGCCAAAGCCTGGTTGGACGACACCGGAAAGAGACTGATTTCTGACGACCATGTTCGCGAGATCGAGCAGGCGCGCCGCATGGCTGGGAAGAAGGGCGGTGCATTGGGGATGTCTCCAACCGATCGTTACGTTTACATCGATGGCACCAAAGACGTTTGGGATCGCGAAAAGAAGCGGCGCATAGCCGAGGGCGCGGTGAAGATGGCGCTGGGTGACACTTACCCCTTGTGGCTGAACAGCAGCGAACGCCGCACCGTCGATGTTGAACACATCGTGTTTGATCCGACCATGACGAAGGATCCTGCGGTGTACATCAATACCTTTGACGGGTTGCCGCTTGAGCCAGTCAGGGATGATGCAGCGTGTGCCAACCTGCGTTGGCTGATCTCATTTCTTTGTAATCATGATGAAGCCGCGACCGATTGGCTAACTCGCTGGCTGGCGTATCCGCTGCAGCACCTGGGCGCCAAGATGGACACCGCTGTATTGATGCATTCGATCATGGAAGGTTCGGGCAAGAGCCTTTTGTTCGCTGACGCACTCGGCATGCTTTACGGCCAATACGCAGCGACTGTTGGTCAGACGCAGTTGGAAAGCAGTTTCAACGCGTGGCAAAGCCGCAAATTGTGGTCCGTCTTTGAAGAGGTGGTCAGTCGCGATCAACGTTACAACCAGGTGGGCAAGATCAAGCACTTGATCACTGGTAAAACGGTGCGGATGGAGTCGAAGTTCATTAATGGCTGGGAGGAAGCCAACCATATGAACGCGGTATTTCTCAGCAACGAGATTCTTCCGTGGCCAATCAGCGACAGTGATCGACGAATGCTTGTTATGTGGCCTATGGAGACCCTACCAGTCGCTCGGCAAAAGGCGATTGGTCGTGAACTGGAGCAGGGTGGGGTGGCGGCGCTCTATGGTTGGTTACTGTCGGTCGATCTAGGTGACTTCAACCAGCGCACGCGGCCGCCATCGACCGAGGCGCGTGAGCGTTTGGTGGGCTTGAGTCGGGCCGGCTGGCAAACATTCTTGCATTTGTGGAAGTACAGCGAGCTGGGGCATGGGCTTTGGGGGCCATGTCTATCGACCGACCTCTATTCGTTGTTTCTCGAATGGTGTCAGCGCAACAAAGAGCATGTGATGAGTCAGACGAAGTTCTCTCTGTTCATCAGTTCCGAGGTGGATAAATCGCGTGCAATACCTTGGACTGACGGCAATAACCGTCGTTTCGGCGCGTTTTTCTTTCCCGCGGACCTGGATGCTTCCCCGCCATCACTCAAGGCGGCCGAGCTGGGCAAGCAGGTGGAGAACTGGCGGGCGAAGGCCAGGCTGGCGGGCTGGCACGTGGACAGCTGGGATCACATCAAGGCGCTTGCAGCATGACTATTTTCAAAAGTGTGTTGGGTGTGTTGAGTGTGTGTCGGGTTGATTTTGAATACTCCACACAATTTGAGTGCCCGAAATACATGCCTCCGCGGGTGTTGTGTGGGGTGTGTTGGGTTTTGTGTCGCGCACGCGCATGCATGACGTTCTTTGCAAAGAATTCGGCGGAAGGAATTTTTTCTTATGCGAAGACTGATAAACCCAACAAACCCAACACACTCAACTCAAATCTACTTGAGGCATTGAATTTAAAGGGATTTATCTGTGTTGGGTTTGTGTCGGGTTGCGGTATTTCTGTGTTGGGTTCGGTTTTGTGGGGGCAGGGCAATGATTGAGGCGATGGAGTTGTTGCTGAACCATTGGGGCGAGCAATGCCGGAACGACGGTGAAGCCGGAGGCATGGGTAGCCCGATGGCGACGATCATGGAGTGGGGCGGTTGTGCGCCGCGGGGCACACCCGGTTCTCGGATCCTTCTCGGCGCTGGTGCGGGTCCAGATGCAATTGCGCAGGAAATTGGTGCCGCCCTTTCCGAGATCGCCCGGCAAGATGGTCGGGGTGAAAGGCTGCAACAGTTGGCAGTTATGCGTTACAGCTTTGACCCTGCACCGACATGGGCAGCGCAGATGCACGAACTGGGCTACGTCTCAAAGGCGAAGCAAACCTACTACGATCTTGTGCACCGTCTTCATGTCCGACTCTTTGAGGTGCTGACCGAGCGTAAAGATGCACGTAAGTGGCTGACCGTTGGTCGGGGTGCTCTACCTCAAAGTCTCCTCAAAGTTGCGTCAAAGTTGCGTCAAGTTGGATAACCGAAAATGCCCCCTTTTCGGTTCCGTACTCAGGGGGTAAAAAGTCCCCACGATATGGATTCTGCGCCTTGGCGCTCCCCCGAGCACGTGCTGTGCACTTCGTCCTGGCGTATGCCGCGACATTGAAAACCCTGCCCTCCGGCGGGGTTTTCTTTTTTGTGTTCGGCATGCTCCTTCACTTGAGGCACAACATGACAAATGAGCAGCAAGCGCTGGCAGAAATGCCGATCTGGTTGGTGATCGTCCTGGCTCTAGTCGGCGGCGTATCCGGTGAGATGTGGCGAGCAGACAAGGATGGTGCCCGGGGCTGGGCGTTGATGCGTCGGCTTGCGCTTAGATCCGGTGCCTGCATTGTCTGCGGAGTCTCGGCAATGATGCTGATGATCGCGGCGGGCATGTCGCTCTGGACGGCGGGCGCCTTGGGTTGTCTCACGGCAATGGCCGGTGCAGATGTTGCCATCGGCTTGTACGAACGCTGGGCTGCCAAGCGGCTTGGCGTGTGCGATGTCCCGCCGAATGGCGGCGGACCAGCCTGAAACCGCCGGGGACCCTAGGGTTATTCGGAGGGTACGGGGTCGGAAACCCGCGGGACTGTGTTAGCGGACGGTTCACCAGCTTAGTGAACTGAGGTGAACAGGTGAACTCGCGGGGTGAACTGGAGAATTAACCATGACAATCATCAGCAAAACGGAGTTTGCGGCCCGGCGCGGTTGGGCCAAATCCTATGTCTCAAAATTGGCCAGTCAGGATCGGCTGGTGCTTACCGAGAACGGCAAAATCGACCTTGAAGCCACCGAGGCGCTGCTCGATAAAACCAGCGACCCCAGCAAGGTCGCCGTTGCCGAACGTCACCAGCAAGACCGGATTCAGCGTGACGTATACAGTCAACTGTCCCACGTCAGCGAGCCGACCTCCACGGCTGCGCCGCCGCAACTGATACCCGTGGACGGCAAGCACCCTGACTACCAGCGGTCCCGCGCACTGCGCGAGCACAACATGGCCAAACTAGCCGAAATCGAGCTGGGCAAGGCGCAGGGTTCGTTGGTGTCCAGGGAGGCAGTCGAGACCGGTGCCTACGACGCAGGCAGATTGTTGCGCGACCAGTTGTTTGGGCCGCTTCCGCAGCTGTCCTATGACTTGGCGGCGATGACGGATCCTTGGCAAATCGAAAAACACCTGACGGCAACAATCCGTCGGACGCTGGAAGAAGCAGAACGCCTCTCTTCAGCGGATCTTGAACATGCCATGACAGCGGATTGAACCCATGCACACGGAATTTTCTGACGGTGCAAAGGTGTACCGTGAGAACTACTTCCGTGGACTGCGCCCTGACCCCGATCTCTGGATTGATGAATGGGCCGATGAGTACATGCGAATCCCGCGAGACACCGGCGCACCTGAGCCAGGCCAGTACCGCACCTCACGCACACCTTATGCCCGAGAGCCGATGCGCTGCCTGTCACCGGCTCACCCCTGCAGGCGCGTGGTCACCATGGTGGCCTCGCAGTTGATGAAAACCCAGATCGCTCTCAACTGGATGGGCGGACTGATCCACATGGCACCGTCGAACATCCTGGCCTTGCTGCCCAGTCTTGGATTGTCCAAGCGGGTTTCGGGGCGGATCAGCAAGACCATCAAAGCCACCCCGGTGTTACGCGAGCGCGTGGCAACGAGCCGCTCACGGGACGCGCGCAATACGATGGACACCAAGGAATTCGAAGGTGGTTCGCTGTACGTCACAACTGCAGGTTCTGCGGCCAACCTTTCGGAGCTGTCGGCACGTTACATCTACGGCGACGAAGTCGATCGCTGGGAGAACGATGTTGGCCAGGAGGGTGATCCCATCCGGCTGGCCGAAACTCGGGCAACCAACTTCGGTCGCAACGCCAAGATCTATTTTTCCAGCTCGCCGACAATCAAAGGCGCTTCGCGTATCGCAGATTTGTTCGAATCCAGCGACCAGCGTCACTACTACGTGCCATGTCCTACGTGCGGTCATATGCAGGTACTGGAGTGGGAACGGCTGCACTACAGCGCGGACTACGCCACCGTGCATTACGAGTGCGCCGCCCCTGAGTGCGACGTGCTGATCGAGGAGCACCACAAAAGCGACATGCTCGCCCGAGGTGAATGGCGTGCGCATGGTCGTGGCGATGGTAAGACCGTCGGGTTTCATCTCAGTGCGTTGTATTCGCCGACCGGCTGGATGGATTGGGCCTCGCTCGCCGTCGAGTTCGAGGACGCGAAAAAAGCCCAGGCGCAAGGCGATACCAGTCTCATGCAGGTGTTCTACAACACCCGACTGGCCAAGGTATGGGACAGCGCGCTCGAACAGACCAAGGCGGAAGTGTTGATCGCTCGGGCGCGTTTGGAAAAATACACCCTCGGCGCTATGCCGCTGGGCGTGCTGATGCTGACCGGCGCCGTCGACGTTCAGGCCAACCGCCTTGAACTGATGGTGATGGGCTTCGGCGTCGGCATGGAGCGCTGGGTGGTGGATCACCAGATCATATGGGGCGACCCGGCGGATGAGCGCACCTGGGCAGTGCTGGACGAAAAACTCAAGGCGCGGTACCGGCATCCCTGCGGTGTCGGCTTGGGGATTCTCGCCACTGGTGTCGACTCCGGCGGTCATCACACCGACGAGGTTTACCAGTTCTGCCGCGCCCGTCGTTGGCGTAACGTCTTCGCCATCAAGGGTGCGAGCAAGCCGGGTAGGCCGGTGATCGCTCAGCGCCCGTCCATGGTCGACGTGACCTGGAAGGGCCAGACCGAACGCAACGGCGCCGAGCTGTGGTTCGTCGGTACCGACACCGCCAAAGACTGGATCTACAACCGCTACCCGTTCCCGGATGGGCCGGGATCGCTGCACTTTGCCAACGACCTGCCGGATGAGTTCTTCGCTCAATGCGTGGCCGAACGTAAGGTCGCCCGTTACGTGCGCGGTCACAAGCGTATCGAGTGGGTCAAGGGCAAGGCGGAGCGCAACGAAGCGCTCGACCTGATGGTGTACTGCCTGGCCATGGCCCATTACTTGGGTATCAACCGGTATCAGGAACACGATTGGGAGCGGGTTCGACAGTCACTGGCACAGGCCGGTTTGTTTGATGACACCGCAGCTATAAAACCCGTTCAAAGCGAACGTATTGCCATCGCATTGCAGCAGTCATCTAGCAATGCGAAAGCGGAACTCGTACCCGCACCGCAACCCGCTGCACCGGTCGCAACGCCGCGACCGGTAGCCGCACCCCCTCAACGCCGCAGCTCTGCCAGCGGCTATCTGAAGAGACGCTGATATGTCCTTTACAAAAAAGCACCTCGACGCGGTTGAGGCGGCCATTGCTCGCGGTGAGAAAACTGTGCGCTACACCGACCGTACCGTGGAGTACCGCACGGTCGATGAACTGCTCAAGGCGCGCGAGGAAATACGATCGTCGTTGGCAAGTGCAGCTGGGCCACGTTCGCGCGTGGTCCGGCTGTACCATGCAGGGAAGGGGGTCTGATGGCTCGACACTTCCCAACGCTGACCCGTAACGGATTCGTGCTGCCGTCCAATATCAAGGCCAGTTACGAAGGCGCTGGAGAAGGGCGCCGCTCCGCTGGCTGGGACGCTCCCGACAACGGGATCAACAGCATCAACACTCCGGCCCTGCGCAATCTGCGGTCGCGTTCGCGGGCGGCGGTTCGCAATGACCCTTACGCCTTCAACGTCATCGACAAGCGCGTCAGCAACCTGATCGGCACCGGCATCACGCCTAGGCCAACGACGGATGATGATGCCTTGCGCAAACTGCTCCAGGAGCTGTGGGGAGATTGGGTCGATGAGTCAGATGCAGATGACCGCACCGACTTCTACGGCCAGCAGGCGCTGGTGGCGCGTACGGTGGAAACCTCGGGCGAATGCTTTGTTCGCTTGCGGCCACGCGGTCTGGATGAAGGCTTAGCAGTTCCGCTGCAGCTCCAGATCCTCGCACCGGAATTTGTGCCGCACGACAAGTTCGAGACCACCAATAACGGCAACGTCATCCGCGCTGGCATCGAGTTCACCCCAGGCGGGAAGCGGGTCGCGTACTGGATGTACCTGTCGCATCCGCGCGATGCAGCCTCCCTGAACGCCGGCTACAACCAGCTTGTGCGCGTGCCTGCTACCCAGGTGCTGCACATCTTCGAACCGGTTGAGCCTGGCCAGTTGCGCGGAGTGCCGAGATTGTCGCCGGTGCTAAAACGCCTGCGCAGCCTCGACAACTACGACGACGCAGTACTGTTCCGCCAAGAAGTGGCCAACCTGTTCGCCGGCTTCATCAAGCGCCCGGCGCCGGACTCGGGTCCGGCTCCACGCGATCCAGTTACCGGCGCGTTGCTGGATTTGGATCGTGACGGGTTCACCCCGATGGTCGCGCTCGAACCCGGCACCATGCAGGAGCTGGGGGCAGGTGAGGAGGTTGAGTTCTCCAAACCGCCAGACGCCGGCAACAACTACCCGGACTTTATGCGACAGCAACTGATGGCTGCTGCAGCGGGGTCGGGTACGCCTTACGAAATCCTCACCGGCGACATGCGCGGAATCAACGACCGAGCGCTTCGGGTGGTGCTTAACGAGTTTCGGCGGCGTCTGGAGCAACTGCAATTTAGCGTGTACGTGCACCAACTCTGTCGTCCTGTACGGGCGGCGTGGTTGGACATGGCGGTGCTGTCTGGCGTTCTGGTGCTGGACGATTACGCACAAAAGCGCCGCGAGTATTTACGGACCCGCTGGGTACCGCAGGGCTGGGCTTACATCCAGCCGGTGCAGGACGTGCAGGCACGCCGGATGGAAGTGCAAGCCGGGTTTGCGTCGCGCAGCGAGATGGTCTTGCGCACCGGCTACGACGCCGAAACGGTCGATTTGGAAAACGCCGCCGATCTGGCGCGGGCCACAGCGCTGGGCCTCAACTACAACACCCTGGATGCCGTCGAAGACACCGACGACAAGGAGCAACCATGAGCAAGAGCGCGAAACCGCGTATTTACAACCGCGCCGGCAAACGCGTCGAGGTCAAGGACAAGACCTGGTACGCCGTTCATGCCAGCGGCGAGGCCGCCGAGCGAGTGATCGAAGTCTTCGTCTATGGCGAGATCGGCGCGTGGGGTATCACTGCCAATCAGTTCGTGCAGGATCTGCGCGCCATGGATGATGGTGTGTCGCCGGTGGTCGCCGCGTTCAACAGTATCGGCGGTGACCTGTTCGACGGTCTAGCCATGCACAACGTGCTGTCGCGGCTGGGCGAGCGCTGCACCGGCCGGATCGATGCACTGGCAGCGAGTGCCGCCAGTGTGGCTGTGTGCGGTGCCCACCGCGTGGTCATCGCTTCCAACGCGATGTTGATGATCCATAACCCATGGACTTACGCCGCCGGTGATGCGGAGGACTTCCGCAAGGTGGCCGACGTTCTCGACCAGACCATGGAAGCGATCATCGCGGCGTACAAGGCCAAAGCGCCCGACATTGATGAGGTGGAACTGCGGCGTTTGGTGGCGGCTGAAACCTGGCTGACCGCCAACGAAGCGGTGGCCTTGGGGCTGGCCGATGAAGTGGGCGACGGCGTCAAGGTCAAAGCCTGTCTCGGTCAAGGCGCGGTGCTGCAACGATTCCAGAACGCACCGGCTGATTTGCTGGCCCAGCTCGACGAGCCACCTGAGGCGGATCCGGATCTTGATCCTGTCGATCCGCCGCTGGTGCCGCCTGTAGTCGACTCGGCCAAGTTGGCATTGATGGTCACTCAGCGCTGCACGGCGGCGGGCATCAGCAACCTGATCGAGCCGCTGCTCAAATCCACCCAGCTTGAAAGTGAGGAGATCGTTTTGGCGGGTCTGGCACGCGCCAAGGCGATTAACGACCTCTGCGTGGCCGCGCGGCTGCCTGAATTCAGCGCCGAGTTTGTCGCGGCAGGTCTGGATGCGCCGGCGGTGCGGGCGCGTCTGTTCGACAAGATTGTCACCAGCGGTAAGGGCTTTGAAATCGACAACAGTCTGCCGCTGGCGGACGACCTGGCGCCCAAGGTGCTGGCCAAACAACCTGATCCCAACTCGATTTGGGCCGCTCGCCAAGCGGCCCAAACTGGAACCGCGCAAAGCGCGAAAGGAGCACGAGCATGACCATCAAACAGGAACCGATGCACGCAGGTGAATTCCTGCTGTCCGAAGGCGCCGGCAATATTTCGCGTGAAGCGATCAACGTCGCGGCCGGTCCAGCGTTGTGGCCCGGGCAAATTCTCGGGCTGGTGACCGCCTCCGGCGAATTCGCACCCTACGAACCGACTGCTGAGGACGGCACCGAAAACGCTGTCGCCATTCTCTACGGCCCGCTGGGCGAATCCGATGTGGTGCGTCGCGGTCGTGCCGTGGTGCGGTTGGCCGAAGTCAGCGAAGCGCATTTGACCGGCCTCGATCTGGCTGCCGAGAAAGCACTCGCCACTCATTTCGTGATCGTCCGCTAAGTCGATCCTTCTTTTTTATGCATCCCGCCGCGAGCGGGATTTTTCGTTTCTGGAGAGTACCCATGGCCGATATCGCCATTTTTGACGACGAAGCATTCACTGTCACTTCGCTGACCGCTGCACTCAATGATCAACCCTACCTGCCGGGCCGCATCAGCGCCTTGGGCCTGTTCCGCGAGGAAGGGATTACTACCCTGACCGTGCAGATTGAAAAGGACGGTGACACCTTGGCACTGGTGCCGGCCGGTGAGCGCGGTGGTTCTGGCCTGGTGGTTGCTGCGAGCAAGCGCAACCTGATCCCGTTCAACACCGTGCACCTGCCGGAGCGTTTCACCATCAAGGCGGATGAGATCCAAGGCATCCGCGCCTTCGGCACTCGCACTGAGCTGCAGGCGGTGCAGGACGTGGTCAATGCCCGTCTGGCAAAGGCGCGTCGTCAATTGGACGCCACGCATGAGTTCCAGCGCATGGGCGCACTCAACGGCCTGATCCTCGACGCTGATGGATCGACCGTGCTTCTCGACCTGTATGAGCGCTTCGGTGTGCAGCGTCAGAGGCTGCCCATGGGCTTGGCAGACCCAAAAACAAAGCTTCGTGTTAAATGCGTTGAGGCGCTGGATATGCAGGAAGATGCTCTCGGCAGTGTGACTAGCACCGGCTCTCGCGCCTTTTGTGGCAAGACCTTTTGGAACAGCCTGATCGTCCACGATGCAGTCGAGAAAACGTATCTCAATAGTCAGCAGGCGGCAGCTTTGCGCGGCGACGCTCGGGAAAGTTTCGAATTCGGCGGCATCACCTGGGAGCGCTACCGTGGCAAGGTGGCGGGCGTGTCTTTCGTCCACGACGATCAGGCGCTCCTGGTTCCGGAAGGTGTGCCCGATTTGTACATCTCGGCGTTTGCGCCTGCCGACTACATGGAAACGGTCAATACGCAGGGCATTCCCTACTACAGCAAAATCGAGCCGATGCAGTTCGGCAAGGGCATGGCCGGTGAGGCGCAGTCCAACCCGCTGCACCTATGCACTCGACCGCGAGCCCAGATCACGTTGGAACTCTGACCATGGGCTTTCGCGACCTGGTCGCCGAGGTCGACGCGGTGGTGTTCGAAACGCTGGGCGATACGGCACGGATCGAAGGTCGCGAAGAGCCAGTGTTCGGCATGTTTGCCGCGCCCTGGCTGCAACCCAAGTTCGGCAAGCTCAACACCGGGTTGCGCGAGCCGCGCTTCGAAATCCGTGTCAGCGATTCGCAAGGTCTGGAACAGGGCATGCTGGTTAGCGTCGACTTGCCTGCCTTGGACGGCGGTGGTGACTACGACCTGATTCAGCTCGAGCCGAGCGGAGACGGTTTGGTCGCTTTGATCTTGAGGATGCGAGCATGAGCGTCGGCAGTTATTACAAATCCTCGGCCAGTGGCGGGATGCTGACAATTCAGTCTTCGGCGGCAGATTTGCAAGCCTTTGAAGGTTTCGCTGCATTGGTGCCGAAAGCCGCCGCTGCTGCTCAGCGTCGAGCCATCAACAAAACGTTGGGGTGGCTGCGCACTCACATTGCGCGTGCGGTGGGCCGGCAGGAGCGCATTGCCGTAGCAGCGGTGCGTCAGCGCTTGCGCAGCTACCCGGTCGCCGGCAGAGCCGCAAGCGGCAAATTGTGGTTTGGACTGTATGCCATTGAGTCCAGCCGGATCGGTCGCGCACGGCAAAATGGCAGCGGCGTGTCGGTGGCGGGGCGCCGTTATCAAGGCGCTTTCCTCAAACAGGTCTACGGCAACAAGCCCGACATCTGGATCCGTACCGCAAGCAAGCACTTCAATTCGAACGACTACCCCGATACGACAGCGTCGGCGAGGGGCGGTGCCAGTTCTGGATGGGTCGCGGAGAACGGCAGTCGCTTTCCACTGGCAAAGGCCAAAGTGTCGCTTGAGGGAGCCCGTCCGCACTTCGACGAGTGGGTCAAACGCGCCCATGGCCGTTTGCTGGAGATCCTGCAGCAGGAGCTGAACTTTGAGTTTCAAAAGTACCTGAAGGGGACGGCCAATGTCTGACGAACCATTCACCCTCGACGAGCTTTATCAGGCGATCGAACAGCAGCTATCGAGCCATCTGCCAGGTGTCAAAGCAGTCACGGCATGGCCCAACATCAAGGATCGCATTGCGCTGCCTGCAGTGTTCATCGAAATGGCAGAAATGGAACCCGGTGCTGACATCGGTACCGGGCAGACCTCGCTGATCTGCAGGTTCGAAGCGCGGATCATCGTCGACCCGATTCGTGCGCAGCATTGTGAGCAGGCCGCACACTTGGCCGCCCAACTGGCGGTGCTGTTGCGCCTGCAAACCTGGGGCGTTGCGGTCGAGCCTGCGGAGTTCGTTCAGGCCATGCAGGACTGGACCAAGCCGGAGCTGGATGGCTACACCGTATGGGTCGTTGAATGGACCCATAAGCTGTACTTGGGTGCGGAGGATTGGCCTTGGTCAGATGATCCCGAAGTGGTTCCCGAGAGCGGTGGTTATCCGGTGGAAGTTGTGTGGGCGCCGGAAGACTCGCCATGAGTTACGCCAGTGCAGAGCATGACCGAATGATCGCGGCCATGCTGATGCCTTGCGTAGTGGTGGGCGTGGATCTGCCAGCGGGGACGGTCCGGGTGTCGAGTGGCGAATGGACAAGTGCCTGGGTGCGCTGGCACAGCCTCGCCGCCGGCAAGGCGCGGCACTGGCGCGCGCCGAGTCCTGGTGAGCAGGGGGTGTTGTTCAACCCCAGTGGCCAGGCCGGCATGGGCACTTTCATTCCCGGGCTGTACGGCAATGCCGGCGCCCAGCCAGACAACCGCGACCACGTCGAGGTCTGGCGTTTTGATGATGGCGGTTCGCTGGTCTACGACTGGCAGGCCAAGAGCTACACCATAACCCTGCCGACCGGCACGGTGACGATCAAAGTCGGCAGTACAGAACTCGTCGTTACGGATAACGCGGTGACAGTGAAGTCTGGAACGATCGATCTTGAGGGCGCTGTGAACATCAAGGGGCCGGTCAATATCGACGGTACGTTACACGTCACCGGTAACATCGACGGCGACGCGAACATCATGGCCGTCGGCAGTAGCGACAATCACCACAAGCATTAATCACCCATCCAGCCCGCCCAGTGCGGGCTTTTTTATGCCCGGAGGAAACCCATGGCCAAGAACAATGAGCAAGCGATCGATGAGCAACTGCCGTCACCGATTCGCCAACCCGTGCCAGCTCAACTTCAAACGCCGGATCTGCTGTTGAAGTTCCGCGATACGGTCTTCACCTCGCGCACCTTGTGCATCCCTGGAACGAATCGAACGCTGTCGGTGGTCAAGGCCACTGTCGAGGTGTCGGCGTCTGATGAACAGGCGGTCACCTACCTGAAATCCCATCCCGAAATTGAACCGCCGGAGTGACGTAAATGATCGGAATGGATCGCCACACCGGCCAGCCCATTGCCGATTTGCCAAGCGTTATTCAGTCGATCGGCGACATTCTCAGCACGCCGATCGGCAGCCGGCGAAAGCGTCCGGAGTACGGCAGCAAGTGCCGTAGTTATGTGGACTTGCCGGTTAACGCCGGGTGGAAAAGCTCAGTTCAAGCCGAGGCGGCGCGCGCGATCGAGCGGTGGGAGCCGCGCGTGGAGCTTAAGAGCGTCCGTGTGAAATCGGTGCTGGGCGGACAGATTGATTTTGTTGTTGCCGGCAAGTACCTGGGCAACGACTTCTTGGCCGAGGTGAGTACATGAGTGTTCTGGATCTGTCCGCACTGCCGGCGCCGGACGTGCTGGAACCGCTGGATTACGAGCTGACCTTTCAAGATTGCCTCAGCACCTTTCGGGTCGACCTGGGCGACAACTGGACGGCCAACATGGAATCCGATCCGGTGGTCAAACTGCTGGAGACGGCGGCCTATATCAAGCTGGGCAACCGCGCCCGGGTCAACGACGCGTCCAAGGCGCTGCTGTTGGCCTACGCGATCAAGAGTGACCTTGACCACCTTGGGGCCAACGTCAATCTGCCGCGCCTGGTGATTCAAGCCGAGGATCTGACCGTCACGCCGCCGGTGCCTGAAGTGCTGGAGGAAGACGACCCGTACCGCGAGCGCATCCAGTTGGCTTATGAGGGGCTGACCACGGCCGGGCCGCGTAACAGCTACATCCTGCACACACGCAACGCTTCGGGGCTGGTGGCTGACGCCTCGGCCGAAAGTCCATCACCGTGCAACGTTACGGTAACGGTGCTCAGCACTGAGGGAAAAGGCGAGGCCAGCGCCGAGCTGCTGGACGTGGTGCGGTTGGCAGTGAATGACGAAGACGTTCGGCCGCTCGGCGATCGGGTCAAGGTGCAAAGCGCGGAAATCCTCGACTACAGCATTGATGCCATTTTGCACATGAGCAGTGCGGGGCCTGAGGGCGAGGCCAGCCGGGCGGAAGCCGAGCGACGACTGGCGGCATGGATCAATCCACGCAAGCGGCTGGGGGTTGAGGTGGCCCGGTCGGCGGTGGATGCGCAGTTGCACATTGCCGGCGTCTCGCGGGTTGAGCTGATCGGATGGGTCGATCTGGCCCCCACGAAGGCGCAGGCGGCGTTCTGTACGGGTTACACGGTGAAGCTGGCGGGGGAAGCATGAAAAGCCTTCTGCCGAGCAATAGCACGCCACTGGAGCGGGCAATCGAGGCGGCTTTTTACGAGCGCACGATTGTCCCGCTGCGCACGTTGTACGACCCCGACACTTGCCCGGCTCAGCTGTTGCCGCATCTGGCGTGGGCGTGGTCTGTCGATCGCTGGGATTACCGATGGTCTGAGGCAACCAAGCGCGCGGCCATCAAGGCCTCTTTCTACATCCACAAGCACAAGGGCACGATCGGCGCGCTGCGCCGGGTGGTCGAGCCGCTGGGCTATCTGATCGAGATAGTCGAGTGGTTCAACACCGTGCCCGAGGGCGTGCCGGGCACCTTCGCGCTGAAGGTCGGCGTTCTCGATACCGGCATCACCGAGGAAATGTATCAGGAGCTAGAGCGCCTGATTGATGACGCCAAGCCCGTCACGCGGCATCTGACCGGGCTGGCGATCAGCCTGGAAACACAAGGCGATTTGAATATTGCCGTGTCCCTTTACGAAGGCGACGAAATCGACGTTTACCCGCCCGTCATGCGTGACATCGAGGTCACCTGCAGCTTCGGCGTGGTCGGTCGCGAACACACCATAGACACCCTGGACGTTTATTATGATTGATGCGAATTCGCAGTTTTTCGCGATCCTCACGAACGTGGGGATGGCCAAGCAGGCGAATGCCGACGCGCTCGGCATTCCCTGGCTGATCACGCAAATGGGCGTGGGTGATGCCAACCCGAACGGGCTGGCCGACCCGCCCAACCCGGTGCCGGCCGCCGGACAAACCAAGTTGCTCAACGAATGGCGCCGCAAGCCGCTCAACCAACTGAAGATCGACCCGGTCAACCCGGCCGTGATCATCGCCGAGCAGATCATTCCCGCCGATGAGGGCGGTAAGTGGATCCGCGAAATCGGTCTGTACGACGCGGACGGGGATCTGGTGGCGGTGGCCAATTGCGCGCCTAGCTTCAAGCCGTTGCTGTCGCAGGGTTCGGGCCGCACGCAAATCGTGCGCATGAATTTCATTGTCACCAGCACCGGCAACATCACGCTCAAGATCGATCCGGCGATTGTTCTGGCCTCGCGGGCTTACGTCGACGCGGCCATTCTGGAGGTGTTGCCGAAGAACAAGACGCCGGGACAGTGGACGCGGGTCAAGACCAACGATCGGGGAATTGTGGTGTCGGGTGATAACCCGGAAACGCTAGCCGGCATGGGCATCAAGGACACTTACACCAAGACCGAAATCGAGGCGATGATTGCGCAGGCCTCGGCGCTGCCGGTGGGCGCCATGGTGGCGTTTCCGCTGGACAAGATCGCGCCCGGGTTTCTGGAGCTGGACGGCAGTGTTAAAAGCATTGCGGTCTATCCCGATCTGGCAGCGTTCTTCGGTACGGCCTTCAACAAGGGCGACGAGGGCGCCGGCAATTTCCGTATGCCGGAATCCCGCGCAGAGTTTCTGCGGGGCTGGGATCATGGGCGCGGGGTTGATGCTGGACGTGCGGTTGGCAGCTATCAAGTCGGCACTAAGATTCAAGGTGACGACGGTGTTGGCCCTACGATTCAAGGAATTGCCAACGTTTCGCAGATTGATGCTGATCCTGCGCCGGGCTTCGCGGCGGATATCAACTACACCTCGACAGGGATGCAATCTGGTTCGTTTGGCACGGCATATTGGCGAACTGTGCGCCCGCGAAACTTGGCCGTGATGTGGTGCATCAAGGCCTGGAACGCGCCGATCAATCAGGGAAATATCGACATTGCCGCGCTTGAGGCTTTGGCGACCCAGGCCACCGAAATTAAGCTCGGCACGGCCAAGATCGCCACGCAAGCGCAGGCCGACGCGGGCACTGATGACGCCACGATCGTGACCCCGAAAAAAATGCGCTGGGGGTTTCAAATCCAGAAGGCCATTAATGGCTACATTGTGTTCCCGTCGTGGCTCGGCGGCTTGATCATCCAGTGGGGCAATAACACCGTCAACGCGGCTGACGCTTTGGTGTCCTTTCCAATCCAGTTTCCGAATGCGCCGTGTGCGCTGGTGTTTGGGCAAAACGAGGCGACTCTGTCCTTTCACAATAACTATTTGGTGGCCACGGGGTTTAAGTACCGAAACGCTGCTGCGACTTATCCTGATGCGTTCTCCTGGATCTGCATCGGCTACTGAGGTGAGCTATGAAGTACGCAGTATTTAATGAGGATCAGACCTTACGGACGTGCCTGATTGATGGCGTCCATCAGATCCCCGCGTCGGCGATCAAGGTTGATGACAGCCTCTTTCTCAAGATTACCCAAGAGACTGACGGCATTTGGCGTCTGGTTGATGGGAAGGTGGTCAAGGGCGAGCGCCCGGCGCCGGTGCCGGATTATGCGCTGTTGGTCGCCCTGGAGCGCTACAAGCGAGAGGCGACGGGCGTGACCATTGACGGCCTGCAAATCGAGACGACGCGTGACAGCCAGGCGCTGATTGCCAGTACTGGATTGTCCGCCGTCCTCGATCCCGAATATCGCTGTAACTTCAAGACGGTGACGGGCTTTGTCGAGATCGGCTCAGCTCAGATCATCGCCATTGCCAAGGCGGTGCGGGCGCACGTCCAAGCCTGTTTTGACCGTGAGCTGACGCTGTTGCGCGCGATCGAGGCCGGTGAGTTTCACGACGACATGCTGTCGCAGGGCTGGCCGGATTCCTCGCCGCCAGATCCTGCCGAGCTGCAATAGACGCCCCGCACTGACGGGGCGTTTTCTTTTCCGTTACGCGTAACACGAACACCCTCACAGCCTCGCTTATGCGGGGCTTTTTCGTTTCTGGAGATTGACCCTTATGAGTGGTTTTTTTCACGGCGTCACGACCACGCTGATTGATACCGGTGCGCGCACTATCTCGCTGCCGTCGTCCTCGATCATTGGTCTGTGCGACACCTTCACCCCCGGCGTTCTCGGCGGCGGCACGGCCCAGGCCGGCGAGCTGATGCTGATCACGACCGAGCGCGAGGCGATCGCCGCCTTCGGTGCTGACTCGGCTATCACTAAGGCCTGTCAGGCGATCTATGTGCGTGCCAAGGCGGTGATCGTCGCCATCGGCGTGCCCAAGCTGGAAGACGCCGCGCTGCAAACCTCGGCGATCATCGGCGGCGTGTTGGCCTCGGGTCAGCGTACCGGCCTGCAAGCGCTGCTCGATGGCAAGAGCAAGCACAACGCGCAGCCCAAGCTGCTGATCGCCCCGAAGCATTCGGCGACTCAGGCGATTGCGACGGCCATGGATGCGTTGGCCGGCAAGCTGCGTGCTATCGCGATCATCGACGGGCCGAACACGACCGACGAAGCGGTCATTGAGTACGCCGAAAACTTCGGCAGCAAGCGCCTGTATCTGGTCGATCCGGGTGTGCAGTTCTGGGACACGGTCACCAGTGCGACGATCGACGCGCCGGGTTCGGCGTGGGTCGCGGGGTTGTTCGCCTGGACTGACGAGACTTACGGCTATTGGGCCTCGCCGTCGAACAAGGAGTTTGTCGGCATCACCGGCACCTCGCGCCCGGTCGAGTACCTGGACGGCGACGCCACTTGCCGGGCCAACCTGCTCAACAACGCCAATATCACCACGATCATTCGTGACGGCGGTTATCGCCTGTGGGGCAACCGCACGCTGTCGAGCGATTCAAAGTGGGCATTCGTCACCCGCGTGCGTACCTGCGACATCCTGATGGATGCGATTCAGGCGGGCCACAAGTGGGCGGTTGACCGCTCGATCACCAAGACCTACGTCAAGGACGTGACCGAAGGCCTGCAAGCGTTCATGCGCGACCAGAAGAACGCCGGCGCGATCATCAACTTTGAAGTTTATGCGGACACCGAGCTGAACACGGCCAGCCAGATCGAGCAGGGCAAAGTGTATTGGCGCATCCGCTTCACCGACGTGCCGCCGGCGGAAAACCCGAATTTCATGATCGAGGTCACGAACGAGTGGCTGACAGAAGTGCTTGAAGCCTAAGGGGGCTTATCAATGATTCCTCAAGTTCTGAAGAACATGAACCTGTTTGTCGACGGCGTCAGTTTCTCCGGCGACGTGCCGACCCTGACGCTGCCCAAGCTGACCCAAAAAGTCGAGGACTACCAAGGCGGCGGGATGTTCGCCCCGATCGAGTTCGCGGTGGGCTTAGAAAAAATCGAGTCTGCCTTTACCACCAACGGTGTGCGCCGTGAGGCGCTGAAGTTCTTTGGTCTGGCTGACCAGACCGCCGCCAATCTGGTGTTCCGTGGCGCCTTCGCGGATCTGAAAGGCCGCGTGACGCCGGTGATCGTCACCATGCGCGGCGGCTTGAAAGAGGTGGACATGGGCGACTGGAAACCGTCGACCGTGGGTGAAATCAAGCACGGCGTAAAGATCACCTATTACAAGCTCGAAATCGACGGGCGTGTGATGTTCGAAGTTGATCCGCTCGCCATGATTTTTGTGGTGGATGGCGTCGACCAACTAGCTGCCGAACGTTCGGCCCTGGGCATGTAAGGAATTAGAAAATGACTCAAGTAAACGAAGAAAAGAAAGTCCCTTCCTGGTTGCTCGTCAATGACGACAGCGTCGTTATTACCCTGAAGGGGGCTGCCGACTTCGGCGGCGTCAAGGTCGACAAAGTGACCATGCGTGCGCCGACCGTTCGCGATCAGCGCGCCGCTTCGGCGGGTGCGAAGGGTGACTATGAACAGCTCGAAATCAGCATGTTTTGCAGTCTGTTGCAGGCGACCGAGCCGGAGATTGCGGCCCTGACCACGCGCAACTACAACCGCCTGCAGGCCGGCTATTTTCGCTTGGTCGAAGAGGATGAGCTTTAACGCCGAGACCCAACGGGTGGCGGCCAAGACCTTGGCGAGAGAGACGGGTTTCTCTGCCGCCGAGATCGAGGCCATGCCCTTTGACCGGATGCTGTGGTGGCTCAGGGATTGAGCCGCTTTCGACTGAGCAAGGTAGGGCACGCATATGAGCAATAAACTCGCGCTCGGGCTGGTCATTGGCGGGGCGGTCAGTTCCACGGTGGGAGCGGCGTTCAAGGACGTCACCGGCCGCATCAAGAAATTGGAGGACACGGGCAAGCGCGCCCGGGTTCTTGAAAAGACCATTGGCGACACCATGCGTCTGCGTGACGAATGGCGCAAGGCGCATTTGGCGGGCGCGAAGGGTGCCGATGCCCTGCGCGAGAAGCTGGAAGCCAATCTAGCCGCGCTGAAGAAGCAAGGCGTCGAAGTTCGAAATCTGAGCAAGGCATACACTCAGATGGGCAGGACGGCGCGCGGGGCCGAGCTGAAGGCCAAAGGGCACATGCAGCTCGACGAAGGCAAGCAGCAGATGCGCAGCAGCGTCGGGCAGGCTGTCGCCGCCTCGGCCGCAATGGCCATTCCGGCCAAGATCAGCGCGGACTATGGCGCGATCATTCGTGACATCGCGATCAAGGCCAACATTGCCAACACGCCCGAAGAGGCGACGCTGTCCAAGACCGTGATCGACACGTCACGCGATACCGGCATGGCGCGCAATCAGGTGGCCGAGGTGGTCAACGCCCTGGTGGGCGCCGGCATGGAGCTGGACAAGGCAATGGCTTATGCGCCGACGGCGGCCAAGTTCGCCGTGGGTCAGGGTTCGGACGGTACTGAAACCGCGCGGATGATCAACGCCTTGGGGCAGAACGCCAAGATCACCGACCCGGCGATGATGCAAAAGGCATTGGAAGCGATCGCCTATCAAGGGCAGGCGGGTAGCTTTGAGGCGGCCGACATGGCGCGCTGGTTCCCGGAACTGCTCGCGGGGATGGGCAAGCTGGGCATTACCGGCATGGACTCGGTGACGCAACTGGGGTCGATGCTGCAAGTGCAGATGAAGACTGCCGGCGGCTCGGACGAGGCGGCCAACAACCTCAAGAACTGGATGGAGAAAATCGGCTCAGGCGAAACCGTCGCGGCGTACCAGAAGGCCGGCATCGACTATCAAGGCTCGATGAACACCGGGCTGCAGAATGGCAAGTCCACTCTGGAATCCAGCTTTGCACTGGCCCAAAAATACATTGAAGCGACCGACCCCAAGAAGGCCGCCGAAATGGCCAAGGCCACGGCGGCGATCAGCGAGCAAGCCGATCCGGAGAAAGCCAAGGCCATGATCGCCTCGCTGGAATCGGCGTTGCGAACGGGCGACCTGTTCGTCGATATGCAGGTCAAGGGCGCCTTGACCGCGTACATGCAGAACAAGGATCTGTACGACAGCTTGAAAAAGGAGTCGGCCAGCGCGACCGGGATTCTGGATAAGAACCTGGAAGAGCGCCGGCAGTCCTCGGCGCAAAAGCAGTCGGAAATGGTGCAGAGCCTTGACGACTCGATGCGCGCGATCGGCGATGCCATGCGCCCGGTAACGGACAAGGTGGTTGACGGGATTGGCTCGGTGGCGACGGGTCTGGCCAAACTCGCCGACGAATCGCCGCGACTGGTGACGGGTATCGGGCTGGCCACGGCCGGTTTGATTGGTCTGTCGACGGCCATGAGCGGCCTCAAGATGGCTAAGGGCTTGATGAACATCGGCCGTGGCTCGCTGATGGGCAATCCCAACATCCCGCAAAAGGTGATCGTGACCAACATGGGCGCCGGCGGTATGGGCGGCGGCTTGGATCCCGGCGACCTCGATGCCGGCAGCGATGGCAAAAAGGGCAAGGGCGGTAAGGGTGGTAAGGGCGTGAAAGGCAGCTACAAGGGGCCAAGCGTCGGATCCGTGGTCAAGGGTGCGGCGGTAGTCGCGGTGATCGATGCCGGCATGAAAGCCTACGACACCTACGAAAACGCCGAGACTCAGGACGAGAAGGCCGAGGGTTACGGCGCGGCCGCCGGTGGTTTGGCGGGCACGCTGGCCGGTGCGGCCGCCGGTGCGGCGATCGGTTCGGCGGTGCCGGTGATTGGCACAATCATCGGCGGGTTGATTGGTGGCTACCTGGGCAGTCAGGGCGGGGATGCCCTCGGCGGTTTCATGGGCAAAAAGATGTTCGGCACGCCCGAAGAGCTGAAGAAAATCCCGGACGCCGGGCCATTGATGATGGCAGATGCCGGCAAGAACATGGCGCCGAAGCTGGGGGATACCTCGTTGGGCGCTACGGCCAAGGCGTTCGCGCCGGCGACCACCGGCCCGCTGATGCTGACCAATCCCGGCAAGGGGCTGGATGTCGGCGCGACGATGGCGCCGGCCGCTCCGGAGGCGCCGCCGGTGTCGTATGACCCGCGCGACCTGAATTCGAAGGACGCCATGCTGTTGCCGCACTTTGCCAACAAGGTGCGCTTCCCGGGTTCGGAACTGCGTCGGCCGAAGGTGATTCGCTCCGGGCTGGAAGATCCTGAGCTGCCGCCGCAGATCGGCATGGCCGCCAAAGACATGATGATACCACCGGCCAGCGCAGACGCGGCGGCGGGGGCATTGGTCAAGCCGATGACAGCGGCGCCGGCGCCGCCAAAAGTCGAGTCAAGCGTGGCGATTCAGGCGCCGTTTTCGCTGGTGGTCAACGGCGACGTGAAGGATGGCAATCAGTTGTTCGCGCAGATCAAGCCAATGCTCGATCAGCACTATCGCGACATGGCCAAGCAGATGGGGGGCAATCAGCTCTATGACACGCCACACGTTTGATAAGGGGGGCACATGGAAGCATTGGGGCAGTTGCAGTCGGGGTTGAAATATCTGGCCACGGCAGGCGAAACCGGCCGCCGCAGTCTGGACGGAATGCTGTCACCGGTGAATGGCGCGATCGGCGAAATCACCGGCGCCGCGTCCGAGCTGGAAAGCCTGCCCTTTGTCGGGCCGGCGATCGGGGAAAAGCTTCAGCGGGCGATGCGCGGGATAAACGCCGCGCAGGCGCAAGTCGGGCGGGTGGTGGCCATGTACGGCACGGCCACCCGCGCGGTCGCCCAGGTGGAGGAACGTTTGGGCGTGCTGAAGGAACAGGCCGGCAAGGCCGCCACGGCCATCAACAAGATCGCCGGCAAGATCAGCCCGGCATTGGCCAACATCGTGCCCACCGGCACCTTTGCCACGGATCAGACGCCGGCGCCGGAAGCGGTGAAGCCGTTCCCGCACCTGCTGATCATCCAGCCGCAAGATCCCAAGGCGCAGCCGTATTTCTTCAACCTGGACACGGCGGCGTTTGACGAGCTGCGCCGGTCGACCAAATTCCGCTGGGCCTCGCAGGAGCGCCTATCGCGGCGCCCGGCGCAGCAGGGCGTGGGCATCGGTGACGAGAAGATCACCCTCAAGGGCGTGATCCTGCCGGGTCTGAAAGGCGGGTTAAAACAACTCGACACCCTGCGCACGATGGGCGGGAAGCTTCAGCCGCTGACCATGACCACCGGTTATGGCGACGTGCTGGGGACGTGGTGCCTTGAGAACGTCGATGAAGAACAAAGCGCGCTGATGCAGGGCGGTATCCCGCGCAAGCAGGCCTTTACTTTGGAGTTTGTGCGCTATGGCGACGACATGCAGGACGTCTGACGGGGATCTGCTCGATACCATCTGTCACAACTATTACGGGCATCTGGATGGCTGCGTCGAGGCGGTGCTTGATGCCAATCAGGGGCTGGCCGATGAAGATCAACCCTACCGCGCCGGCGTGGTGATCGTGTTGCCGGATCTGCCGCAGCCGGTGACCGAGGCGATTACCTTGTGGAACTGACCCCGTCCGAAGTCCTCGCCGGCGGATCCTCGCGTTACGCGTAACGCTCTTTGCTTGCTTGCCCCGTCCTGTGCGGGGCTTTTTTTTGGGAAAAATTCATGACGCCGCGCTTTCGTATTGTGGTCGACGGGACCGACATCACGGCCCTGTTGAATGATCGGCTGATTCAATTGAGTGTTACCGACAAGACCGGAATGGAGTCCGACGAATTCGAACTGCGCATTGACGATCGGGACGGGCTGGTGACGTTGCCGCGCAAAGGCGTGGGCATCGAGATCTATCTGGGCTATCAGGAGACGTCGCTGGTCCGGCTAGGCCGCTATGTGGTCGACGGGGTCGCGGTGTCCGGCCCGCCCGATACGATTGTGATCAAGGGCAAGGCCAGCGACATGCGTGGCAGTGGCAAGACCGTGCGCAGCGGGAGCTGGGAGGACGTGCCGCTGTCGACGATCGTTGGCGATATCGCCGCGCGCAACGGCTGGTCGCCGGCGTGTCCGGTCGGCACGAAGGTCGCGCGGGCCGATCAGCTCAACGAATCGGACTTCAATTTCGTCACGCGCCTGGCTAAGCAATACGACTGCACGGCGAAGGTTGCCGACGGCAAGTTGTTGGTCATGCCGCGTCAAGGCGGGCAGAGCGCAAGCGGCAAGGCGCTGCCGCCGATCGTGATCAACAAAAGCGACGTCAGCCGCTGGCAATTCAACTTTGAGGATCGCGATTCGCACAAGGCGGTCGGGGCCAAGCATCAAGACAAAAAGACCGGTGAGCTGGCTGTGGTGTCGCTGGAAAACGACGACGCCCCGGCCGGGCTGCCGGCGGTGCATACCGATCGGCATATCTACCCGAACAAGACCGCCGCCCAGGCAGCGGCACGGGCGCGTTTGGCGGCGTTCAACCGCTCCACCGCCGGCGTGCGCCTCGAAATGGAAGGGCGTACTGATCTGTTTGCGGAATGCCTGATCATCGCCCAGGGCTTCAAGGTTGGGCTTGATGGCGAGTTTCTTGCCGAGTCGGTGCAGCAGACGTACACCCAATCCGGCTGGTCGACCACCGTTGAATGTAACGGCGGCAAGAAGGGCAAGGCCAACGCCAAGGGCAAGAAAGGGAAAAAGCCGGCCAAGCCGGTCAAGATCGTCAACCTTGCATAACGCCATCAGCCCCACCCATTCGCCGCCTTGAGCGGCTTTTTCATGTCTGGAGTTTGTATGTCAATTACGGAGCAACAACTGCAAAGCATCATGCCCAACGCCCGCCGCCAAGCGGGCGTTTTTGTATCCGCCCTCAACGCAGCCATGGCCCATCGGCAGATCAACACGCCGAAACGCCAAGCCGCGTTCCTGGCCCAAGTCGGTCACGAGTCGGGCCAGCTGAAGTACGTCCGGGAGTTGGGTGGCGATCAATATCTAAGCAAATATGACACCGGCAACCTGGCTGCAAAACTGGGCAACACGCCGGCAGCGGATGGTGATGGCCAGCGCTATCGCGGTCGCGGCCTGATCCAAGTCACTGGCCACGACAACTACTTGCGCTGCAGCCTGGCGCTGTTCGACGACGAGCGATTGCTGCGCACGCCTGAACTGCTGGAACTGCCGCAGTGGGCCGCCGAGTCGGCTGCGTGGTTTTGGTCCATTAATGGGCTGAATGCGCTGGCCGATCAAAATGAATTCAACACGATCACCCGCAGGATCAACGGCGGCCTCAATGGCCTGCAGGATCGGCTGGAGTTGTGGGGGCGGGCGAGGGCGGTGCTATGCGTCTCGGCGAACTGATCCCGGCCCCGTATCGGCTGCTGGCAAAAGGAGTGCTGCTGGTCGTCTTGGTCGGTGGTTCCGCTGCCGTTACTTGGCGAGTCCAGGATTGGCGCTACGGCAAACAGCTCGGAGAGCAGGGCCGACTCCACACCGAAACCCTCAACCAACTGAATCTGGCTTCTGCCGCGCAGCAGCGTGCCGAACAGGAAAAACGCTTTGCGCTCGAGCAGCGCCTGGCTACCAGCGAACAAACCCATTACCGAGCCTTGAGTGATGCCCAACGTGATCAAGGTCGCCTGCGCGACCGCCTTGCCACTGCTGATCTGCGCCTGTCAGTCCTACTCGACGCCACCGCCGGCAACGGATCGGTGTCAGCCACCACCGCCACCGGCGGCATGGTTCATGGCACCACAAAAGCCGAACTTGACCCAGCGCATGCTCAACGAATTGTCGGCGTCACCGATGACGGCGACCGGGGGCTGATTGCCCTCGCGGCCTGTCAGGCATACGCCAAAGAAGTCTCAACACCGAAGTGAAAAGAGCGGCCGGTCCAGATGCGTCAACATCCGGATCGACCGCCGTCCCTGCAGATGGTCCCTGCAAGTCCAGCCAAGGCTCTTGCTCCGTGCACAAAGCGCGGCGAGCCTAGCACCTGTTTATCCATACAGTAAAGGTCTTGCTTTTATGTCCACACCCATCATCCCTTGGATGGGCGGCAAACGCCGCCTAGCCGACCGCCTCATTCCGTTTTTTCCGCCACACGAATGCTACGTTGAAGTCTTTGCCGGCGGTGCCGCGCTTTACTTCATGAAGCCCCAGCCATCGCCGGTCGAAGTCCTGAACGACATCAACGGCGACCTGGTCACGCTTTACCGCGTCGTGCAGAACCACCTTGAAGAATTTGTGCGCCAATTCAAATGGGCGCTCAGCTCGCGGCAAGTGTTCGAATGGCAGAAAATGACCCGCCCCGAAACTCTCACCGACATCCAGCGCGCCGCCCGATTCTTCTATCTGCAGCACCATGCCTTTGCCGGCAAGGTCTCCGGTCAGACGTTCGGCACGGCGACCACCGCACCGGCCATCAACCTGCTGCGTATCGAGGAAAATCTCTCGGCCGCGTGGCAGCGCCTGTCCGGCACCTACGTCGAAAATCTCCCTTGGCTTGAATGCGCGGAACGCTACGACCGTGCCCACACCTTCCACTACATGGATCCGCCTTATTGGCAGACCGCCGGCTATGGCGTGGACTTTCCGTTCGAGAACTATGAACGGATGGCGGATTTCATGCGTCGCTGCAAAGGCAAAGTGATGGTCAGCATCAATGACCATCCGGATATTCGCCGTGTGTTCGAGGGCTTTCACTTCGAGACTTTGGACATTCGCTACACCACTACCAACCAGCGGCAGGGGAAGGCCGAAATCAGTGGCGAGCTGGTGATCATGAATTGGGAGCCGATAGCGTTGGGCGGATTGTTTTGATCACCATGGTGCGTAACCAGGACATCCGATGCCCCACAGCTGCAAAAGCTCGGTGAGTTTGATAAGAAACTCGACAGTCGCCATCAGAAGAATCAGCACATTCATTTTTTATTCTCGCAAAGAAACATGCCGCGCTTATTGGCGCGGTAGCGGAAAGGAGGTAGGTCGATCTGTTTTTTTAAACTAATTGTTTATCGCGGTATTCGTCAATGGTTGATCAAAATTAATTTCGTCTGCTGCCGCAATCCCCTTCGGGGAAGTTGTAGTAGGGGTGAGTGTGTATGCGTTCGCATCAGCGTCTTTGTCCTAGGGCTAAGGGTGTATATGGCGTGCGGGGATTAGGGCAATGGGTGTATATGGCGGGTGGGGATTAGGGCAATGGGTGTATATGGCGGGCGGGGACCAGGGCAATGAGTGTATAGGGTCGTGATATCTTCAAGCTTGCACTGCGGCTTTTGCAACTCAGAATATGCAAAGGATATCGGAAGGATATCCGAAGGATATTTATTCAATGGTGGATTAACGAATTAACGAATTAATGAATTAACGAATTAACGAATTAACGAATTAGCGAATTAACGAATTAGCGAAATGACGAAATAAAGAAATAAAGAAATAAAAGGTGTTTTAGTTCGCCGACATCGCTCGAAAATCAACTATTTAGCCCTAGCCCTCTTTAGGGTTTAGCAAGTCCCTCCCTTGATTGCGCACATTGCCAATGGCTCGTTCGACCTTGAACCATTCGAAAGCTTCTGAGGGTTCGCCTTGTTGTAACACCAGTAGCTCGGCGCGGTCCTTAGGCGTGGCCGGGTCTAACCATTCCTTAGCGAATTCAGGCGAAAACGTCACTGAACGGCGGTCGTGAAGATCCACCATGCCCCCAGCACTGTCAGCGGTAATGATTACAAAGCCGTCGTGTTCGCCAGGTAGATGTTCTGCATTGGGATACTGCCCAATCGCGGCGCAGAGAATCGGCGCCCGGTCTCGCCTGCGAATCAAGTAGGGCTGCTTCTTGGGTCCGCCTTCATTCACCCATTCAAACCAATTGTTAATCTCAATGATCGCCCGGTGCGGCCAGATTGCCCGGAAGAAGGGGCCATGCGCGACTTTCTCTACCCGATCGTTGATAGGTGCAGCGCGATCCTTTGCCCAGTGTGGACGCTATCCCCAACGTACCATGTCGGCGTGCAGGTACTGACCTTCCTGATGGAAAATCGCCAGCTGGGTGGTGGGAGCTGCGTTGTAACGCTCGAAGGGTTGGTCGCCGGTGTGATTGACCAGCGCGTTGGGCATGCTCAGAGCGGCCACAAAGTCGTGGATGCCATTGTATTGTGAAAGTCGTCCGCACATAGCTCGCCCGCCTATCTGATATCTCCTGCAAAAATTGACCGCAGGCGCTTCTGAAAGTTAACTGTACATTCGTACAGTGTCGGAAGTGGTGCGTCATGAGCTATTCAATTTTAGGCCGTATTGCAGAGGTCGGCCGGAAACTGCCTCTATGTCTGTTCCAAGTGCCGGCTGGTTTTCCTTCGCCGGCGGCGGATCACATTGAGGCACACATCTCCCTGGATGAGGTGCTGAACATCCGCGCCCCGCATGTCTACCTGGTGAAAATTACCGGGGAAAGCATGCAGGGAGCGGGCATCTTTGACGGGGACCTGGCGGTCGTAGATCGTTCGCTGGAGCCGACTCATGGTCACATCGTCGTGGCGCTGCTGAACAACGATCCGCTGTGCAAACGACTATGCATCCGCGGAAAGGATGTGATCCTTTTGTCGGAGAACCCCAAGTATCCACCACGCTATGTGCTGGAAGGGGATGAGCTGGCCATCTGGGGTGTAATCATCGGCAGCGTGCGCAGCCATGTCTAAAGGAATGCCGGTGTTCGGCCTAATCGATTGCAACAGCTTTTACGCCAGTTGCGAACGCGTGTTTCGCCCTGACCTTGCCAAGGTGCCCATCGTGGTGCTTTCGAACAACGACGGCTGCGTCATCGCCCGCAGCTACGATGCCAAGCCCTACGTGAAAATGGGCGAGCCGTACTTTCAGATCAAAAACAAGCTCAAGCAGCACGGCATCGTCCCGTTCTCCTCGAACTACGCGTTGTACGGCGACATGAGCGAACGCGTCATGACCCTGATCGAGTCGATGGTACCGGCCGTTGAGGTGTACAGCATCGACGAAGCCTTCGCCGACCTCACCGGTATCAATGACTTGGACGGCCTCGGCCGCAAGATCCGCAGCCAGGTACTCCGCTGCACGGGCATACCTGTCGGTGTAGGTATCGCGCACACCAAAACCTTGGCCAAGCTGGCCAACCACACCGCCAAACGCCTGCAGGCGCAAACCGGTGGTGTTGTGAATATCTGCGACCCAATCAAGCGCGACTGGGTGCTGCGTAATACGGACGTAGCGGAAGTGTGGGGAGTAGGGCGGCGCATGAAATTGCACCTCGATGGCATGGGGATCAAGACCGCCATGGACTTGGCTAAGGCTGATGCTTGGTCGCTTCGCAAAAACTTCAGTGTCGTGATCGAGAAGACTGCCCGTGAGCTCGCCGGTACTTCCTGCTTGGAACTGGACGAGCCGAATCCGCCAAAACAGGAGATCTGTTGCAGCCGGATGTTCGGCAAACGGCTGCTGGAACTGCGGCCGATCAGGGAGGCCGTGGCGACTTACATGATGCGGGCATCGGAAAAACTCCGGGCACAAAAGTCGCTGTGCAAGAAGATTCGGGTCGGCATCCGCACCGGAATGTTCAATCCCGATGAGGCTAAATATGCGAGTGGTGTCGTGGTGGATCTGCCTTACCCAACGGATGACGTTCGGCTCCTGACGAAGGCAGCAATCGACGCGCTTGAACGTGTGTTCCGTCCCGGCTTCAGTTATAGCAAAGCGGAAGTAATGCTGCTGAGTCTATGTCAGCCAGGTCAGTACACGGACGATCTCTTCGCCACTTTTCAGCCTACTGAGGCGACAAGGGTGATGGCAGTGCTTGACGAAATCAATAGACGATGGGGGAGGGGAACACTCCGTTCCGCTAGCGTGCCGACCAATCCAGATTGGGGTATGCGGCAGAAAATGATGAGTCAAAGCTATACAACGAAATTGGATCAATTGTGGGGAGTTAAATGCAGATAATGAACGCCTGCACTTTCTTGGTAGGAATGCTCACTGGCGCTGATTTGACGGCAGGTATGAAACCCGAAAATATGTGATCTTTTATTTCACTCGTAAATGGTGTGAAGTTCGATGACATAGCCTCCAGCACGACCCGGGTGTAGAGCTGAGAGGCCACTTTTTGAATTTTAGAGGCTTCGGATGATAACAGAAGTTTAAGGGGTATGATTATATGGTGGCTAATTGAAGCTTGTTTTTTCATGCTTGCTTAAAGTATGTAATTAATGTTGGCGCAATATTCACTTTCCGGTTGGTTCGCAGTTATATTTGTTGTTTATCAAGAACCAAGTGTCGTTAAGCATGCGCCCCTGTGCGTTGGCTGTTACTTCAATGAACATAAATCTTCCGTTAGCCTTAAACTTTGATTCGAACTGGCTTGAAAGTACATGTGCGTCATAATATGATGTGACGTAGATAATGTGCGGCATGTCATATCGCCATGTAATGACTGAGGGCATATTGTCGAGTATTTTTGTTATCTGTGATGCAGTGCCAACTTCGTCGTTGTAAATGAACATATATAATTTAATCATTTTTGATTCTGTCCTGCGTCATGCTTAATACAATCTTGAACTGGGTTACTTGCAATTTCCAGGTTTCGAGGGTCTGAAGGTGGTTCGCCCTTCTGTTGAGCTAGTTCAATAGTGCGCTTTTGTATTTGGAACTCTTCAGACTGCAAGCGGTCGGGGTCGCGATGCATAAAAAATATATAGGAGTAGAGTGCAACAATCACTGGTGCGGAACCGATTATAATAAGCCAAGTTGGCAAGTTCGGGTTTAAAGCTCCATAACCAAAAGTTGGAGCAGAAATTAAACCGCACATCCAAAGCACAGGATTCAAAGCGCTTTTGACCTTCAGGCGCTGCCCTGATTCAACAGTCTTGCTGTAGTTTTTGTCTGCCATTTTGTCGTCTTATGGGAGGTTGGCCTTGTGACCGAATTGTAATTGGGGACTCATCAACCGGTTATCAATCCAATTGGATTCGGCGTGGCTGAATTCAGATTCTCTCATAGTCGAGGCTCACTTATATGTGCGCATACTCTCTTACGGAGTAGCTTATGAGCAAGTGCAGAAACAGTCGTGCAAAGATCGCGGGGATCTTGAAACAGACACCTCAGCAGACGCCTCGTAAAAATGGGATCGTCTGGAGGCCTTGAAATTAGTGGCGTGGGTGAAGGGAGTCGAACCCTCGTTATCAGCTTGGGAAGCCGATACCAGGGTCGTCGGGCGCAGCGTTTTTTTGACATTTTCCGCCTTGGACGGATTACGGTTAACCATGGTCGGGTTCGAATCCTATCGAAAATTCAGCAGCAACAATAGATCGAAAGGGCTGCGAGGTCAGGTATGGTAGGCCATTACCTGGAGGAATCTCCATATTCACATAAAAGGCTCCGCACCTTGCTATTGAACACAAACGGCATTCTATCTATCGAGGGGCACTCAACTGCCTAAGTCGCATGATCGCGTCAGTGATCGCTTGCGCATTTCGATCAAGCGTTTCCAGTGCCGCAACGGCATTATCGGCAACTGTGTCTGCGCCAATCCCTGAAGTCCAATGGGTGATCTCTTCGATTGCCGCACCAAGTGCATGCTGGTTGTGCAGGAGCAAAGTCAGAGCATCTGCCGCGATGATATTGAAATCTGAGCGATCTGGCATGGTTCTCGTCCTTGAAGTCTATTCTTGGCTGATCTATCGATCATTCTGCATGATCCTAGTCCCAAGCGAGCGAAGCCGGGTCGCGCCATTGCACATTATCACCTGCACTTTCTGCATGCTAGAAAATTGCTACAAAGAAATGGGCCTTCGCGGGATTAGCTAGGCAGAACGGAGGGCAAAGGGGCGACTACACCCAATTCATCAATGCTGCCAACCAGTTGGGCTGTCAGAAACCATGGAGCTAGCTTCGTTTTTGACCATCACCTGCGCGCCCGCAGCTTGGTGAGGTCGCTTGCATCGTGGCCACAGTGGCGGGAATGCCTTGGGGTCCTTATAGTTCAGTACCTCTCGGTCCATCCGAGGCATTGACGGGTAACTCTGTACTCGCGCTGGGGAGCGCAATGGCACGTGCGTGATGCACAACGGCTAGCTGGTGCTGGCTAAAACCCCCCACCAAGTGGTGGGGGCTTGGCTCAAAGCCTGATCTCCAGGTGCTCCAAATAAGGGCGAGACCAAGGAAGGTATATTAAATAAGTATAGGGCTGGGGCACAATTGAATACCATTTCGCCATACACAATTCGCTGTTTTAACCCTCTCCTGAAAGGAAAAAAAGTTGAAGACTCCTATTCGCCTCTCGGTGCAATTGGCCAGTTCGATATGTATGATATTTTCAAGGCGTTCATTAAAGCAAAAGGTACTGGCTACCACGTAATTCAAACTACCCAGCAAATATATGCGTTCGCCAGTTTCAAGTTTGATGATGCGAAGAGGGTGATTCGAGGTGTTGTAAGGGCTGGAAGTTACGGGTCTAGGACCGATATAGTTAATATCAAGACCGGTAAAATCGACTTTAAGCGTTTAGAGGAAAATGCTGAAGTCATAAATCATTATGTAAGGTTTTTTGTTCCGGTCGAACTTAACGAAGGTGTAGTTCTGTTACATAACCAAAAAAATGTCGGGGTCAAAACGTTAGTCTATGATCTGCTGCGGGAAGAGTTTACGCGAGTAACTAGTAGGGTGCTGCAAATGAATCCCCTCTCGTATGAAAAAGCTTTTGAAGAGTGGAAGAAGGCAACGACCAAAGAGATCAAGTTGGTTCGCTTTAGCGGCATGAATACCATCGAAGATCAAATTAAAAAAATGGGCCATGACGAAGCTGAACACGTTTATATTATCAAAGCGTCACGAAGCAACAATCTCGGAACACTTGTTGATTATTTGACACCGGGCACTGAGCAGAACGCCACCGTGGAAATTCTTGCACCGCTCTGTGCCGAGGTGAAGACCGTGGTGGAGATGAATGGTAGGAAACGAACCTTTCGACTCGGGAGCAGTCAAAATAGTCAAGTCTGTGAGGTTGATGTCGATGAAAGTGAAGTTACAGTTACTGCCGGCAATCCTGATATGAAAGAATTTGATGCATGGTGTAAGAATATTATGAATGAGTTTCTTTCGACTATGTATCCTGGGATGGGTATAAAAATATGAGCAGCAAAGTTAATATTAAGGATATTGTGTATGGCCACCTTGGCACCTTGTCGAAGGTTGATGGTGGTTGGTCGTGGTTCGACTTTTTAACATTTTGTTTTGTTCCTGTTGCTTTTAGTACTGCTAGCGCCATGATTGGGTTTTCCTTAAATAAAGATGTTTCCTCTCTTTTGGTAAACTTTGGGGCAATTTTTACCGCGCTTTTACTTTCCGTTCTGGTTCTAGTTTATGATCAAGAGAGTAAGCTTGATGATAAATATCAACGTGACATTGAGTTGAAACGCCCTGTTGATGCATTTTATAATGCAAAGAAGAAGCTTCTTGATGAGCTGTATTATAATATAAGTTTTTGCATTCTTTCCTCTTTGGTTCTTATTGCTACCTGTTTTGCTTTTTCGATGGCGGATAGTTTTGCTGATCCTAAGGCAACATCAACGTCTGTATCAGTGATTTTGTCTAAGCTGGTCTTCACACCAATAAGTGTTTTTATCACGTTGAACCTGTTGCTAACGATTGTCATGATTGTCAAGCGTCTTCATTCTTTGCTTCGGCCGAAGTGACAGTTAAAGTAAAGAAGGCTCCGTGAGGGGCCTTTTTTTTGCATCCGCTTTCACTCTCGATCTAGCACTATCCAGTACGGTCGGGGGGGCGGCGTCGAGGGCTATGCCCAATCCATCATCGAAGTTATGAGGCGCGGCAGGAGAGTTAAGTGGTTGGTAGGGGGGATTGCGAGTCTGAATCAACTAGGCAAATGGGGCGCAGTTCATCAGCGATGGATCTCGGGTGTCGGGGAGGGATGTATTACGCTCATCACTACCTGAAACGGGTACGTTGCATGTAGACCACGAGCCTAGGACCTGCAGGAGATCGTTGCCGGATAACGAGAGCCTGATTTCCCCCCTGATTATAGGAGGGAATCAGCAAGTCTATTTATTTAAAAGGGTTAAGAGTGGTGCTGCCACAAATCGCCTCTTAACTATTTTTTATTTTTTCGTACTCGATGAATTCACTAAGCAACTTCTGCTTTTTAGGGTCGATAACAACGGCGCCGCTCTCGTCTCTCCACACCATTTTTGAATGAGTCACGACTTGGGTCACCAAAATGCTTTGTTTGTTAAGCATTAAATACACTTCAATTGAATGGCTGAATTTTTCAAGAGGGAGATTAACGTTCAGTTTGCCGGCCATCAATGCAGTGTCCAGCTCGCCAGGGTTAATTAAGGTGGAAGAAATCATCCTCAATGATGAAATTCCGTTGACGATATAACAATCGAAAAAAATCTCACATTCTTGAGGTGTTTTGTTCCCATTATATACTTTAAAAAGTCTGACATTTCTTTTTCTGCGTGCTTTTTCTACGATGCTGAGAAGTCCAGCTATCGGAAGAGCTATGGCTAAAATCAATGCGATAAAGAAAAAGAAGTATATAAGGCTTCTAGTCGCTTGGATCGTTGGGGAGCCTGAAAAGGCCTTTGCGAAGAAAGAGTTAGTTTGTCCTTCCAATTCAGTGGAGGTAACTGGTATCGTCAGCATTCCGCCTACCTTGCCCCCAGTTGAAATTTTAGGAGTAGAACGTGCATCATGGATAACCAATAATTTTAAATTGTAACTTTCGCCTGGCTCAATCATTACTTTTGGCATCAAAATGCTCGATTCAGAAGCTTTCGTACCCAAAGCAAACTGTTCCAGATAATTATTTGACGCGCCGATTGTTTCAATCTTCAACAGTTCTCCTGCTGAAAGAATAATGACAAATGGTGATATTGAGTCGTAATTGTTTCCAAGGACTGAAACTCCTCCGATGTTTTTCACTTTTATCGTTATGACGGATAAATCTTTCGCGACACTTTTTATATTAACGTCCCCGTACAAAATATTGAGCTCTGGAACATTTTCCTTCAGGTCAAGAACGTTCGCGCTGCTCAGTACTTCCACGGTTAATTGTGGGTCTCGCACCTTTATAAATTCATTGTATAGCGTGAGTCCGCCAAAAAGTATGGCTAAAATAAAGCCAAGGAAAGACCAGGCAAATTTTTTATCTATTGCGGCAATTCTCTCTACTATATTCATCTGAATTCTTTTAATTTCCAAAAAGATTATATTTTATAGGTTGGAGTGCAAGTTCTCATTGTGCCACACAGAAAAGTTCTGTCACTCGGACAGACCTAGAATATACGATGCTTCCGTCACAGAAAAAGTGGAATGTGTAAACGCTGCAGCTTTTCCTGTATGATGAATAGCCTAAAGTTGTCAAGCAGCTTCGCCGTTACCATGATGCGCAAAACGCAGATCTTCCTGCCGAAGAGGTAGAGTTGCTGAACTGAGAGGCTGAGTCCCTGGTTCGTGGTGTAAACGAATATCTTTGTCTTGGGAGATCCTTCTACAGTAAGACATTAAGCGAAGGCGATCGTATTCATGGGGCAAAAATGGGGCAAACCGTACGCCAATCCATGCCGCTCAATGCCGAGGATGCGTTTGTGCATGTGGCTGTGATATACGCTGAACCCCCATAAGTACATGTGTTTGGGTCTTAAAAACCGAAATATTCCAGCACAATCGGGGTGTGGTCTTTCAGAGGTTTTTGCTTCGAAGTTTTGCCAGGCCCTGTTTAATGTGTCCAGCGTTCTCGCCAATCATCCACAAAGCACCCCGAACGTTGTCCCCAACCTCGGCCTGGCCTTGCTGTTCGGCACGAAGCGTAAGCTCCATCAAGGCTGCTTCTAGACCGAGCTGATTCTGATACATCCTCTCCAGCACATCCGCTAACGAATATTCGTCGGACATGGCTCGACTCCTTTCGAAAAAGGAAAGCATAGTACTGGCAGTGCCCTGTGTGGGTGGTAATTGCTGCATGCTTAGAAATTGCTACGAAGCATTGTGTATTTGAGGACAAGCCAGGCTGGCCGGGGTGCAAACCGCGTACTACGCCCAATCCATCATCGGGGCGACGGACAGTGCTTCAAGAAGAACGATGTGCTCTCTGCATTGGTGACAATATTTGGATCATTTAGCGTGCTCGTAGAGCCCTTTCAACAGAAAAAACCGTGCCTGTTTAAATGAAACCTGTTGCTGCAGTCCTAAGCCTACACTCCCTTGCGCCTCCCCCTACACCTAAGACAGAATCCCCCGGCTTGTGCCTCTAGCCCGCAGGTTCTATCGTCCCTACGTCACTGAAAACCAGTGATCGGGTTTGGTAGCCCGTCTCCGTCAGAAGCACAAGACTACTGTCTTGCGACGACGTTTCTCGTCTTCGTTTTATGGTGGTCATGCGCGGGGCGTCTTCGGATGCGCCGGGGTTCCTGACGACCGGTCTACCAACCTGCGTATGGCCTCCACCCTTCGTTTGGTAGCGAGAGTGATGGCTCCTTTTCGTTAATCCGTCAGGAGTTACACCATGTTCAAACCAACACCGAATCCACCAGAAACCGATCCCGCATCCCCCTACGAATCCCTCAACTCCAAAAAACTCCACGAAGCCGCCGAACGCGCCCTCGATCACTACCTCCTTCCCGCCGGCCACATCATGGCCAGCGTCAACGAACCCGAGCGCATGTACCTCGCCAATCCGAAGTACGACTCCGAATCTCTATTGGCCAATGCCAGTGAAACGCTGAGTTCCGCCTCGGAAATGCTCAACAACTTCGCCGCAGCACTCGACCCCTCGCACCGCAAAACCGCGCTGGGCATTGCGCAGGTGGTGATGTTGGGGGAGTTGGCGGTGAATCAGGCGTTGGATAACGTTGAGGTGAAGGCGTGAAGCCTGTCCCGCCATGGGCAGGTGAAATGCTCGTTCACTGATAACAAAAAGCCGTCACTTCCAGGTGACGGCTTTCGCTTGCAGATCTAGCCAAACTGACTAGCCGACTCAACCGCAGATTTCGGCTTCCTCAACCGCGTCAACTGATAAGCAATCCCCAACCAGACAAACCACCCCGGCATCACCATCAGCGCAATCCGCGTATCAGGCCGCAACGCCAGCAACCCCAGCACAAACCCCAAAAACGCCAACGAGAACCACGCCATCGGCACACCGCCGGGCATCTTGTAAGCCGACTTCGCATGCAGATCCGGACGTTTTTTGCGGTAGGCGATGTAGGACGCAAGGATGGTCGACCAGGTGAAAATCACCAGAATCGCCGACACGGTGGAGACGATGGTGAACGCGGTCATGACTTCCGGCACGATGAACAGCACCAGCACGCCGACCAGCATCAACAGCGTGGTGAACGCCAGGCTCAGCAGCGGCACGCTGTTGCTCGACAGTCGGCGGAATAGGCCGGGCGCGTTGTCCTGGTTGGCCAGCCCGAACAGCATGCGGCTCGATGAGAACACGCCGCTGTTGGCCGAGGAGGCCGCTGAGGTCAGGACGACGAAGTTGACGATGCCGGCCGCTGCGGGAAACCCGGCGACGAGGAACAGTTCGACGAAGGGACTTTTGACCGGGGAGACCTGTTGCCACGAGGTCACGGCAATAATGCAGGTCAGCGCGAGTACGTAGAACAGGATGATCCGCAGGGGAATCGAGTTGATGGCTTTGGGCAGGGTCTTCTCCGGCGAGCGGGTTTCGGCGGCGGCGGTGCCGATCAACTCGGTGCCGGCGAAGGAGAAGATCGCCATTTGAAATCCGGCGAAGAAGCCGAACAAACCGTTGGGGAACGCCGCCTGTTTGTCCACCAGGTGGCTCAGGGACGCGGTGACGCCACTGGGTGAGACGAAGGAGCTGGCGATCAGCACGGTGCTGACGCCGATCAGGGTCACGACGGCAATGATCTTGATGATCGCGAACCAGAATTCCACTTCACCGAATAGCCTGACGGTCAGCACGTTGAGGGCGAACAGGGTCGCCAGCATGCCGACGGCGGGTATCCACGCCGGGACATCGGGGAACCAGTACTGGAAGAAGCCGCCGACCACGACGGCGTCGCCGATCACCGCCACGCTCCAGCTCAGCCAGTACGACCAGCCGAGGAAGAACGCCGCGCGCGGGCCGAGGTAGGCACCGGCGAAGTCGGCGAAGGTTTTGAAGTTGAGGTTGGACAGGAGCATTTCGCCCATGGCGCGCATCACGAAAAACACGAACAGGCCGATGATCATGTAGATGAGGATGATCGACGTGCCGGAGAGGGCGATGATCTTCCCGGAACCCATGAACAGGCCGGTTCCGATGGCACCGCCCATGGCCATTAACTGGATGTGACGATTGCTGAGCGTGCGCTGCAGCGCGGGCTGTTCAGGCAGCCCGGAAGGGGTCGATTTCATTGCAAAACCTCTTGATTTTATGTTTTTGAGTTTTGGCAGAAAGTAGGTGTCGAGCGTTCTTGTTAGAGGTGCAGCGGCTAATCACAAAGTGAATCGCCCCCCGTGGCTTGGGGGCGGCGGTTAGCGATCAACTGACGGTGCGCAGACGCGAGGCTTTGGCCGGTTGCGGATCGAGCAGTTGGAAGAGGTTTTTGATGTTGGCCGGCGTCGGCACCAGGTGGATGCGCTGGCCGATTTGCTGTGCCTGCGCCAAGTCTTTCAGGTAGCGCAGTGAGGAAAAGTCTTCCAGGGCAAAGCCCACCGAATCGAACACCGTCACCTGCGCATGGTTTTCGCGTCCGGCGACTTCGCCCAGCACAATGCGGAAAAACTCGATCACCGGGGAATCGGCTGCCAGTTGCTGAATGTCGCCTTCAATGCGCGTTTGCGGTTCGAATTCGACGATGACCCGGGCGTTGCGCAGGATGTCGGCGTGCAGTTCGGTTTTACCCGGGCAGTCACCGCCGACCGCGTTGATGTGCATGCCTGGCTCGATCATTTCGGGGGTCAGAATGGTTGCGTAGGCTTTGTCGGCGGTGACCGTGGTGACGATGTCCGCACCTTTGACCGCTTCCTTCACAGAGCTGGCCAAAATCACTTCGATGTCCGGGAACGCCGCGAGGTTGTGCTTTAACTTGAGAGAAGCGTCGCGATCGATATCGAAGATACGGATTTCGCTGATGCCCAACATTTCATGGAAGGCCAGTGCCTGAAATTCACTTTGCGCACCGTTGCCAATGAGGGCCATCGAGATCGAATCCGGACGAGCCAGCGATTTCGCCACCAGCGCGGAGGTGGCTGCGGTGCGCACGGCGGTGGTCAAGGTCAGTTCGCTGAGCAGCGTCGGATAGCCACTCTGCACATCGGCCAGCAGACCGAAAGCCATGACCGTGAGCAAGTTCTGCTGGCCGTTGTTCGGGTGGCCGTTGACGTATTTGAACGAGTACTGCTGGCCGTCGTCGGTGGGCATCAACTCGATCACGCCGTCTGCCGAGTGGTTGGCCGTGCGCGGCGATTTATCAAACTGCGCCCAGCGTGCGTAGTCCGCTTCGATGTAGCCGGCCATTTCGCGAAGGGCGCGGCGGATACCGACCTGGGTGAACAGGCGTGCAGCATCATCGACATCAATAAAAAGCGTCATGGTCTTATTCTCCGATCCAGTCATTGAAAGGTTGTAGAGCGCGAGCTGGCTCAGCTGCGTTTGCTCTCGAAACCGTGCAGCACGTTGACGGCATTGATGCCGATTTCATCGACCATGTAGCCGCCCTCCATGACGAACAGGGTCGGGCAGCCGACGCTGGCGATCAGTTCGCCGATGCCGATGAAGTCATCGCTTTCCAACAGGAAATGGCTGATGGGGTCGTCCTTGAACGTGTCGACACCGAGGGAAATCACCAGCACTTCAGGGGCGAACTGCTGGAGCTTTTTGCAGGCGTGGAGCAGGGCGTTGCGGTAGCTCTCCCATGTGGTGTTTTTCGGCAATGGATAGTTGAGGTTGTAACCCTCGCCTGCACCCGCGCCGACTTCGTGGCTGTAGCCCGAGAAGTACGGATAGGACACCGCCGGTTCACCGTGCAATGAGATGAACATGACGTCGCTGCGCTGGTAAAAAATGTTCTGCGTGCCGTTGCCGTGATGGAAGTCGACGTCCAGCACCGCGACACGTTTGGCGCCCTGAGTGATGGCTCGTTGCGCAGCAATGGCGGCGTTGTTGAGGTAGCAATAACCGCCCATGTATTCGCGCGCGGCGTGATGGCCGGGCGGGCGGCACAGGGCGAAGGCGCTGTCGTGGCCTTCATCGAGCAGGGCCAGGCCGGTGAGGGCAATGTCGGCGCTGGTTTTCACCGCTTGCCAAGTCGTCGCGGTGATCGGCGAACCAGCATCCATGGCATAGAAACCCAGCTTGCCATCGATGAAGGTCGGCACCTCTTCGCCGGCCAGATCGCGCACCGGCCACACCAACGGCAAGGCGTCGTGAGTGCGACCGGTTGCGCTCCATTCGATCCAGGCACTTTCGAGAAAACTGACGTAGCGCTCGCTGTGCGCGTTGACGTAGCACGAGCGGTCGAACGCGCGCGGTTCGACGATCTGTCCGAGGCCGACCTGTTTGACGCGGTTATGCACGGTGTCGGCCCGACTCGGTTGTTCGAACGACGGTTTGAGCACGCCGTCTTTCAATTCGGTGCCGTGGTGCAAGCGGTGGGAATCACTGAAAACTGTAAACATTCTGCGCATCCGTTATTGTTAGCCAGTGCAAATATTCTGTTCCTGCTGGGCTGCGCTTTCTTTGCTTTGTGTTCGTGGTTTGGTCGATTATTCGGGCGTTTTTACTCAGGAATGGCGTCATGCAGAAAAAAATATCCAAACGCATCAGCCTCGACGAGACCGACCTGGCGATTCTCGAGTTGTTGCAGGAGGACGCCAGTATTTCCAACGCTGAACTCAGCGAGCGGCTGTCGCTGAGCCTTACGCCGTGCTGGCGGCGGCGCAAGCGCATGGAGGAGGCGGGGGTGATCAAGGGCTATCAGGCCAACCTTGATCGGCGAATGCTCGGGCTGGATATCATGGCGTTCGTGCACATTCGTTTTTCCACCCATGCCGACCACGCGCCGGACGCCTTCGAGGCGGTGATTGCGCAGTTGCCGCAGGTGGTGGCCTGCCACAAGATCACCGGCGATGCCGATTATGTGTTGCAGGTGTTGGCGGAGGATCTTGATAGCTACAGCGACTTCATCGAGCAGGTGCTCAGGCGTCAGGTGGGGATTGCCTCCATTCAGTCCAGCCTGGCGTTGCGCGAGGTCAAGACCGGGAGCCGGATTGCGATTCCTAAACCAGGAAAGGACTGAACGGGCAGAGGGGCAATCATCTTTTCAGTTTCAACGCGTTGTATGTCGTTGATGTGCCATTGCCACGCAGGGCTGTATTAATTCCAGCCTTTGCAGTGAGCGGTAATCTCTGCCCAGACTTCCCGATAGCTGAATCGCAACCACGCGGTGTGCAGCTTATGCAGTTGCCGCCGAATCCAGCTGTTCGTGTTTGCGAGCAGCATTTGCTCGATGTCCCTGTTCAACGCATCGAGTTCGAAACCTGTCCAGACCGGCGGGAGTACACATTCCAGGTTCCACGCGCAGACGACGGCAACTTCGGCATACAGAATGTCTTTAACCTGTTCCGGGTCGTAGCCTTCGACTTCGCGGGCGATGTAGGGATAATCGACGCCGGTGTCGACGAAAATATCGGAGAGGGCTGCGCGGATTTTGTATAGGTCGGCAGGGTTCAGTTCACGTTTCAATCGCAATGCTCCAGACCTTAAACGGCGTTGAGCCGCTCGATCACAGGCGCCAAAGCAGGGCGCTTGTGTTGCCATTCGTCTTTGGTAATACCTAGCAGAACAACGTCGATCCGCGCACCATCCCTGAAGATGTTCTGCCGGCGAACCCCCTCAACCTCAAACCCGAACTTCTGATGCATCTTCACCACCGCCGCGTTCATCGCCAGCACTTCACAATTCAGCTTCTCCAGCCCCGCCACGCCAAACGCATAATCCAGCATCCAGAATTCAACGACACTGCCCAAGCCCTTACCCTGCAACCCCACATCCAGATAAAACGCCCAATCCGCGCTCCTGTGCAAAACATTGATCGCATTCAACGAAACAACCCCCACCGCCTGCTCATCCTTGATCACCACAAACACTTGCTGGCGTGGATTGCCCTTTAACGAGTTCAGCCAATTCGCATGTTCCTGCTCGGAGATTTCATGCGACGTGTACATGAATTTGCGTACGTCCGGCTGATTGCGCAGGGTGCGGACGTGGGCCTGGACAGCAGGGCTGGCGTCGGTGAGGGGCAAGAATTGCATGGGGATGTCCTTTTCGGCGGGTAAGCGATTCTGAACCGGCGCTGTCGATCAGCAAAGTTTCATCTTGCCGATTGCGGCGCAGGCCTAGGATGTTGGCGAGATCGTCGCTGTTCATCCCGAGGGGAATCGTGCCATGCGCCTTAATGTCGTCAAAGTGCTGTTGATCGCTGCAACGGTATCGGTGTTGAGTGCCTGTTCGGGCGCGGGTGGCTTGACCACCACCCGTTGTTTCTCCGGCGATTGTCAGTCGCCGGAGGGGCGCAACGCCAATACGTTGAAGTTTGGTGGCAACAGTATCGGCAGCAGTCTCAATCAATACAGCTCCGGCATGTTGCATGACGATTGAGGATTACTGCGCGGCAGGCACGGCAATCCATTCGCTTAGCGTTTGCTGATACTTGCCGGTGACTTTGCTCAAGTGCAGCCACTGATCGACGTACAGTTTCCAGCTGATGTCATCGCGCGGCAGCAGATAAGCCTTCTCGCCATATTGCATGTACTGATGCGGATTGACCGCGCACAAACCCGGTTTGAGTTTCTGCTGGTACAGCGCTTCCGAGGCGTCGGTGATCATCACGTCGGCTTTGTTGTCGAGCAGTTGCTGGAAGATCGTAACGTTGTCGTGCAGGGCCAGTTGCGCCTTGGGCAGGAAGGCGTGGACGAAGGCTTCGTTGGTGCCGCCGGCGGGTTCGACCAGGCGCACGTTGGACTGATTGATCTGCTCGATGGTTTGGTACTTGCTGACATCGGCGCAGCGTACCAGCGGGATCTTGCCGTCGGTGTCGAGGGTGTTGCTGAAGTAGGCTTTTTTCTGCCGCTCCAGCGTCACCGAAATGCCGCCCATGCCGATGTCGCACTTGCCGGCCTGCATGTCCGGCATCAGGGTTTTCCAGGTGGTTTGCACCCATTGCACTTTGACGCCGAGGCTGTCGGCCAGCGAGCGCGCCATGGCGATGTCGATGCCTTCGAAGTCGCCGTCGGGGCGTTTGAAGGTGTAGGGCTTGTAGTCGCCCGTGGTGCAGACGCGCAGTTCACCCTGTTGCTGGATGCTGTCGAGGTGTGCAGGGTTTTGCTCTGCGTGAGCGCCGGCGGCCAGGGTCAGCAGGCCGCAGAAGATCATCGTGCTTTTTAGAATTGTCATTGCAAATGGGCTTCTGAAAAGGAAGGTGGCCCAGTGTAGTGAAAGGCTTTCCCGGGTGTCATCCCGCGTCCGGACTTAATGTGCCTAGCCACGCCACCAGTGCCACGATCAGCAATGCGATTGCCAGTTCAACGACAACGCTTCGTCTAAGCGCATTGACCGCGACGACATGCTGCCCATCGCGTAACGCTTGCGCCAATGCCGGCCCGAGATGAAAGCGGTTCAACGCCGCCAACACCAACATTGCGGCAAACAGTAAAACCTTGATCGCCAGCAGCATCCCGTACGTGCCGAGTAACACTTCATCCAGCCTCGGGCCGATGATGAACAAGTAATTCACCACGCCGGTGATCGACAGCGTCAGCACAATCGCTGCGCCGACCCACTCAAAGCGCCGAACCGCAAACGCCAGCGAACGAATGCGCGCTTCATCAACCAGCCCCCGCGCTATCAACACCAGCGCCAGCATCGCCCCCAGCCACGTACCCGCCGCCAGCAGGTGCAGAATGTCGCTGAGAAAATGCCAGAAGCGCAGCGCGCCCTCGTCCATCGCCCCATGCCCGCTCCAGGCCAGAGAGGCGAGGGCGATTGCGCCGGCAAACGATGCAAGCCACAAACCCGGCCGAATCACCACGACGATCAATGCAGTCATCCGCACGGCCCACGCCAGCCCGACATCCGTTTCCAACACCATCATTTGCACAGGCGGCCACAGCGCCGCGAGCGCGGTTTCGCCGCTCATGGCACTGGTCATCAGCACCAATCCTGCCACTGACAACAACGCCCCGATCAATGCCATCCCGCGCAGCATTGGCCGAAACCGCAGCAGCGTCTCAGCGCTGTACAGCGCAAACAACGCCAGCCCGAACACCAGCAGCAAATCCACATACAACGCAAACCGCAGGATGATGTTGATCAGTTCGCCCATCGCTCACTTCACTTTGAACGAGACGTTGCCGGTGATCGGGTGCGTGTCGCTAGACACCGCGCGCCATTGGACTTGATAAGTACCGGCGGGCAGCGGCGCGAGCGGGGTTATCAGCATGCTTTTCGGGTCGCTGCCGGCGCTGACTTTGGCTTTCATCGGCATCGGCGAATGGGCCATGCCGGGCATTTCGGTCATCACCAGTTTGGCGCCGGAGAATTGCGTCAGCAGGCTCTCGGAAAAATGCAGTTCGATCTTGCCGGGTGCGGCGCCGTCGGCCCCTTCGGCCGGGGTCGACGAGAGCAGTTTCGGGTGGGCCTGGGCGAGGTTGCTCAGGAGCAAGGCGCTGGCGAGTACGAGGGTGATTTTCAAGGTGCGCATGCAAGACCTCTGGGGTGTTTTCTAAGGGAATTCAGAACCACAGCCGCACGCCGAGCACGAGTCGCGCTTCGCTGCGATCCTCGCCTTCTTCACGGGCGTAATCGGCGCTGTTGCCGTAGGTGCGGTTCCACGTCACGCCGATGTACGGCGCAAATTCGCGGCAGATTTCATAGCGCAAACGCAGGCCGGCTTCAGTGTTGGCAAGGCCGGAACCGATGCCGCGTTGTGGATCGTTTTTACCGTAGACATTGAGTTCGGCGGTCGGCTGGAGGATCAGCCTATTGGTCAGGAGGATGTCGTAGTCACCCTCCAACCGGACGGCGCTCTGGCCCCCTTCACCGATAAAAGCGGTGGCCTCGGCTTCGAAGTTGTACAGCGCCATGCCCTGCAAACCGAACGCGGCCCAGGTCTGCGGCGCGCCGGGTTTGAAGTCCTGACGCACACCGCTGACCACGTCCCACCACGGCGAAATCGCATGGCCCCACAGCGCCTGAAGCTCGGCATCTTCGGTTTTGCCATTGCTGCGTTCGCCCTCGGAGCGCAGCCACAGCCGATCGATGTCGCCCCCGATCCAGCCGGACAGATCCCAGGCCAACGTGCTGCCGTCATCGGCGTCCTGCCATTCGAGTTTGTCGGCGAGGAAGTACGTGTGGATCGCGCTGTCGTGGACTTGATGACCGCCGGGGCTGGTGAATACGGCGGCGCGGTCGGCGTCGGTCAGTGGCGGTATTGGCGTGCGGCTTTCGGTCGGCGCGGCGGGCTGCATCATGCCGTCGTCGATGCTTTGCATGGCCGGGTGATCCATGCCGGACATCTGGCTGTGATCCATGCCCGGCATGTCGCCGGCAGCCATGGCCGAACTGCCGATCAGCAGCAAGGAAAACGCAGTGAATAGAGTCATCAACGGCCCCTTCATGCTTCCACCCGCACTTCACGGAACATGCCCATTTCCATGTGATAAAGCAGATGGCAGTGATAAGCCCAGCGGCCGAGTGCGTCGGCGGTCACGCGGTAACTGCGGCGCGTACCGGGCGGCATGTCGATGGTGTGTTTGCGCACCTGGAAATTGCCGTTTTCGTCTTCCAGATCGCTCCACATGCCGTGCAGGTGAATCGGGTGGGTCATCATCGTGTCGTTGACCAGCACCAGGCGAATGCGCTCACCGTACTTCAGGCGCAAAGGCTCGGCGTCGGAGAACTTGATGCCGTTGAACGACCAGGCGAATTTCTCCATGTGACCGGTCAGGTGCAGTTCGATGGTGCGGCTCGGGTCGCGGCCATCCGGGTCTTCGAAAGTGCTGCGCAGGTCGGCGTAGCTCAGCACGCGACGGCCGTTGTTGCGCAGACCGAGGCCCGGGTCGTCGAGTTTTGGCGCGGTGCTCATGGCTTGCATGTCCACCAGCGGATTGTCTTTTTCGCTGTCGGGATGGGCTTGCATCGGGCCCATCGCCGAGTGATCCATGGCGCTCATGTCCATCGAGCCGTGATCCATGCCACCCATGCCCATGTCGTCCATGGTCACCAGTGGGCGCGGGTCGAGTACCGGTACGGACGCAGATAACCCGGCGCGAGTGGCGAGGGTGCCACGGGCATAACCGCTGCGATCCATGGCCTGCGCAAACAGGGTGTACGCCTCGGCGTCCGGCTCGACGATGACGTCGTATGTCTCGGCCACGGCGATGCGCAGTTCATCGACGCTGAGCGGTTTGACGTGCAAGCCATCCGCCGCGACCACGGTCATTTTCAGTCCGGGAATGCGCACGTCGAAGTAGGTCATCGCCGAGCCGTTGATCAGGCGCAGGCGCAGCTTTTCACCGGGGCGAAACAGGCCGGTCCAGTTGTTATCCGGTGCGTGGCCATTCATGAGGAAGGTGTAGGTGGCGCCACTGACGTCGGCAATGTCGGTGGGGTTCATGTTCATTTCTGCCCACATCTTGCGATCGGCAATGGTGGCGCCCCAGCCTTTCTCGCTGACGTCACTGATGAAGTCGCCGACGGTGCGTTTGTCGAAGTTGTAGTAGTCGGACTGCTTTTTCAGGGTCTTCATCAGGCTGGTCGGGTCTTCGTCGCTCCAGTCGCTGAGCATCACCACGAACTCGCGGTCGTACTGGAACGGCTCAGGCTCCCGGGCGTCGATCACCAGCGGGCCGTAGACGCCGGCCTGTTCCTGCAAGCCGGAATGGCTGTGATACCAGTAGGTGCCGTTCTGCCGAAGCTTGAATTGGTAGACGTACACGCCGCCCGGTTCGATGCCGTGAAAGCTCAAGCCCGGCACGCCGTCCATGTTCGCCGGCAGCAGAATGCCGTGCCAGTGGATCGAGGTGCTGGCGCTGAGCCGGTTGCGCACCCGCAGCTTCACGGTGTCGCCTTCGCGCCAGCGCAGCAATGGGCCGGGCAGGCTGCCGTTGATGGTCATCGCCGTGCGAGGGCGGCCGGTGAAGTTGACCGGGGTTTCGCCGATGAACAGTTCGAAGTCGCTGCCGCTCAGTTCATTCACCTGACCTGGCGCGTCGAGCGCCCAGACCGGCGTGCGCCAAAGGCCGAGGCCGCCGAGCAAGCTACCGGCGGCGAGACCTTTGACGAAGGTGCGTCGTGATGGGTTGGAAGGCATGCGCTGGAAATCCCCGTTTGACTCATGACGGGGAGGCTAACCAGCGCCAGCTTTCAGTTGGCTGAGGCGGGGATTACAGTTTTGACAGTTTGATCATTTGCTCTACAGGCCGAGGCCTTCCTGCACCGCCAGCAACAGATTGTTTTCGGTCAGGGCGATGGCGTCCAACTGTTGGCCTGTTTCAATCGACTGCACCCACCAATGGCTTTCACCGTGTTCATCCACGGTACGCAGCAGGTAGGTGTCCGTGGCTGACGGGATGATCTGCACCCGCCCGGCGCCATCCTCGGTAAACCGCGCAATGGGATCGAATGTCAGGCTTTGATGATTGGCTTCGATCACCAGTTGGTCGATGGCGTAATCGTGGGATTCACCATCGGGAGACGTTTCGCAAACGTGGGTAGGATTGCGCCGAATCTTCAACCCGACCTCGGTGACTGGCTGTAACCAGGCTTCAATGCGGTGGTACAAGTCGTACACCTGCGCCGGCCAGCAATCGATCTCCAGCGCGGCATCCGCGTGGGTGTGCCGGGTTTGCTTGAGTTTGGCGGCGAGTTCGTCTGCTTTACTCATTTCGGATCCCTTGGTTTGATGTCTGCCTGTTAATCGTAGACCTTTCAACGGCGTACGGCCTTGCCTTGCGTCATGCGCTTGCAACACAAACATGGCGAAATCAGCGCTGGCCCAGTCTGGCCAGGATCGAAAACCACGGACGCAGGCGTCCCAAGGAGCGGGTAGATGAAAAAGCTGTTTACAATTTTCGCGGTGATCGCGCTGACGGCCGGTAGCATCGGCTTGAGTTCGGCGCGGCAATCACAGCCGAGCAAGGCGCAGACGGAATCGGTGGCGGGGGTGTTCGACTACTACCTGCTGGCGTTGTCCTGGTCGCCGACCTTTTGTTTGACGCACAAAGATGACTCGCAGTGCACGGGCAAAGGCTACGGCTTTGTGCTTCACGGTTTGTGGCCGCAATACGCCAAGGGCGGCTGGCCGGAATCCTGCCCACCGCTGACGACGTTGAATGCGGCGCAAACCAGCCAGGGCCTGACGCTGTTCCCGACCAAAAAACTGCTCGACCACGAATGGTCCAAGCACGGCACGTGCAGCGGTCTCGGCGCGATGGGCTATCTGGATGAAGCGGACAAAGCCGTGGCGGCGGTGAAAATCCCGGACGAACTGCAACCGTTCAGCAGTTCCTATTACTTCGAAGCCCAGGAAATCGCCGATCTGTTCCGCAAGGCCAACCCGGGAATTCCGGCCGATGGGATCGCGGTGATTTGCAGCGGCCCGGAACTGTCGGAAGTGCGCGTGTGCATGGGTAAGGATCTACAGTTCGGCGCGTGTGGCAAGGGCGTGAAAACCCAGTGCCGGGCGGGAGATATTCGGGTGCCGCCGTCGCGCTGATCGATTAATAACTCAAGACGATATGGTTTTTCAACGCGGTGGGCTATTGGTGCTCACCTCGTTCTTATCATTAGCAGGGCGTGATTTTTAGAATGCCGTCGCAGTTATTCAACTTCGATACATCGTTCAGTGGAAAGCTGACAGACTGTTTCTGATACGTGGAACTCGCCGGGCTGTTACCTGCTAGTGGGTCGGTTTTTTTAATCTTTTGGCAGGTCTGTTTCAAATTGCAAACACCTTCCGGACTTTGAGTGGTCCAGTCATCGCCGGTGCAGCTTCTGTAGGCTTTTGACTGGGCCCAAGCCCCTTGGTATTCCTGGTCGTGTGCCGCAAGAATTTGTGGGCTCTCGAGTGTAAATAGCAGGGCGAGTGCGCAGTAGGCAAGTCTTGTCGTTTGCATGGTTATTCCCTCGAAACCGATTCTGACCCGTGTCAGAGATTGCTGTGCTTTAAGCGAATTCTGAGCGGGTCTTGAGCGTCCTAGGGTCGGCGTATTTTTCGTAAGCCTCTACTGTAAGAAGTAAGAGGTTCGCGGGTTCATTTAGTTTTTTTACTCATGAGTCCACTATTTCCAACAGCTATATCGAATAACAACCAGGCTGCAATTTCTCCAAAGTTGGCAGTGAAGCCAGACGCGCCATCAGACTTGCCCATTTGCATCCACACCCAACTCCCCACGCAAAAACTCCACCAAGCCGTGCTGTAACCCGTTCAAGACCCCCTCACGGCTGATCAACGCCACCCGCCACGGCCCTTGCGCAACATTGAGCTCACGAATCGCCCGCTGCCGATACAGGCAGCCTTGAGGAAACAGCGCCAGCTGCAGCACGCCACTGGACGAATCGAAATCCACGCCTTTGACCCATACCAGCCGTTCCGGCCAGGTTGCCCATGTCGGGCCGCTGTCCGGTTCGCGTTTGATCAGGGCGATGTCGATGTCGCCAGCATCGAGCCGCTGGCGCAGCTCCAGGCTCATGCCGCTGATGGTTTCCAGACGCGTGCGGGTGGTTGCGGGTGAAGCCGGCAAGGATCAGCGCCATGCGGCGGGCATCGAAGTCTTCCGGCATGCCGATGCGCAGGATTTCCAGATCGAGGTCGCTAGCCAGCGCTTCACTGCACGGTGCACTGCGCCGCCTGGCACTTCACAACGGACTAACCGTAAAGAACAATCGAAAATAAATCGGCGAACAGCGATCATCCAAACTCGCTGCGCGCCGATACTACTGGGCGGGATCAGGGCGTTTGCCCGGTATGTCCCGGTGGGCTACGCTCATCAACACAAGGGTTTCGGGCGTTTGCCCCTGTCGTACCTGCCCAGGACACGTTTTTGCCTATCCCCATTCACGATCCGCAACAAGCCTCCGGCACGCTCAAGCGTCTGCCGCTGCGCAAAGCGGCGGCGCTGTTTATCGTTGCGGTATGTCTGTGCCTGTTCGGTTTGCTGTACCTGCAGCTCGAGCAGTCGCGCCGGCAGGATCTGGAAATGGCTGAAATGGTTTCGGGCAATCTGACCCGGGCCATGGCGCAACAGGCCGAGGACACCTTTCTGGCCGCTGATCTGGTGCTGACCAGCCTGGCCGACTGGATCGAGGACGATGGTTACGGTTCCGGCCAGAAGGCGCGTTTGCAGAAAACCTTTGCCCGGCGCGTGCAGCAACTGGATCAGTTGCATGGCATATTCCTGTTCGATCGCGAGGGGCAGTGGGCGATCACCTCGTTTACCGATCTGCCGCGCGACGCTGGTGTTGCGGATCGCGAGTACTTCAGATTTCATCAACAGAATGCCTCGACGCTGGCGCACATCGGCCCGGCGATTCGCAGCCGCGAGAACGGCGAATGGATCATCCCGATTTCGAAACGCATCAACGATCGCGCCGGCAACTTCCAGGGCGTGTTGCTGGCCGGGATCAAAATGTCCTACTTCGACCGGTTCTTCGAAAGCTTCAGCCTGGATAACAACGGCATCATGTTTCTCGGTCTGACTGACGGCACACTATTGGCGCGTCGACCTTTCGATGAGGGTTTGATCGGTTCTTCGCTGGCGCAGGGCAGGATTTATCAGTCGTTGTTGCCCGAGGCTTCGGCCGGTACGGCGATGATCAACTCGGTGGTCGACGGCGTCGTGCGTTTATATGGTTACCGGCAACTGGCGTCGTATCCGTTGGTGGTGGCGGCGGCGACGTCGCGCGACACGATTCTCAAGGGTTGGCACGCGCGCGCGTTCCAGTCCAGTGTGATCATCGCGTTGGTGATTCTGGGGGTCGGTCTGTTCGGCTGGGTGTTCATCCACCAGGTGCGTGACGGCGAACGGATCGAGAAAAACCTGCGCAAGGCACAACGTACGCTGGAACAGATTGCCACCCATGACAGCCTCACCGGGTTGGCCAACCGGCGGCTGTTCGAGCGTTCGCTGGACATCGAATTTGCCCGCGGCGCACGGCAGTCGAGCCCGGTCAGCCTGATCATGCTCGATATTGATTTTTTCAAGCGCTACAACGACGCCTATGGCCACGTCGCAGGGGATCATTGCCTGACCCAGGTTGCGCAGGTGGTGAAGAGTTGCTGTCAGCGCAAGGCTGATCTGGCCGTACGTTATGGCGGTGAGGAGTTTGCCGTGTTGCTACCGGACACCGACATCAATGGCGCACTGGCCATTGCCGGGCAGATCCGGCGTAGCGTGATGGACAAACGCATCACTCACAGCGGCTCGCCTTCGGGGTATCTCACGGTGAGCCTCGGTTGCTACTCCTTTATCCCTCTGGGCAATGACAGCCCCGAAGTGTTTATCCAGCGCGCCGATGCTGCACTGTACCAAGCGAAAAATGCCGGACGAAATCGCGCCGCCGTGTTGTCGATGGAAACCGTGATCGGGGAGCTGATGCGCTCGGATCGTTGATCGGCGCGCAATCAGACAAGCCATGGCGCTCACCATGGCCTGCTCTTGTTCGTTCAGCTGCCAGTACCACCCCCTGCGCCGCCGGTGCCGCCGCCCGCTGCACCGGTGCCACCCCCGGCACCTGAACCCGAGCCGCTGGCGCCACCGTTGGTGCCGGTGCCGGTGCCAGTCCTGGCCCCGTCATTGCCATTGCCAGTGCTGCTTGAAGGGGCGCCAGGTGTGCTGTTGGGTGGCATGTTCGAGCCGCTGGTGGCACCGGATTTGGTGCCGGTGGCATCCGCGCCATCGTTGGCGGCGAAGACTGCGGCGGAAGTGCTTGCCAGCAGGCCGGCAAGCACGAGTGACGTCAGTGTGCGGGTAGTCATGGTAGGTCTCCAGAATAGGGCCGGTTACCTGACATTGGTCTGAGGCGCGTCGCACTTGGTGCCTGTCGGGTGACGAGCGGTCGCCTCAGTCGTACGCCGCCAACTTCTGTTCAAGGCGCTGGCGAACCTGTAACCACTCGTCATCGATGATGCTGAACCTTACAGAGTTGCGCTTGCGTCCATCCGGCATGATCCGTTCATGGCGGACGATACCTTCCTGTTGTGCGCCCAAGCGCAGGATCGCCTGACGTGATTTCTGATTGTTTTCATCGGTGGTGAACTGCACGCGCACGCAGTCGAGCACTTCGAAGGCGTGACGCAGCATCAGGTATTTGGCTTCGGTATTGACGAAGGATTTCTGCCAGCGTTCGGCGATCCAGCTGCTGCCGATTTCCAGCTTGCGATTGAGCGGGTCGATCTTCCAGAACCGCGTTGAGCCGATGACTTCGCCGCTGTCCTTCAAGACAATGACAAACGGCATGACCGTGCCGGCGTCGCGGCCTTCCAAGGCTTTTTTCAGGTAGCTGTCGACGGTGCCCGGCGACGGCACGACGGTGACGGTGAGGTTCCACAACTCGCCGTCAGCGGCGGCGTGGAGCAGGGCGTCGGCGTCGGCATACTGAAGCGGGCGCAGAACGATGCGCTGGCCTTGCAGCGTAGTTTGCATGGATTCGGTTCTCGGCGGTGCGGGTGGATGGCCTATTACGCCGCAACGTGCCGATCCGATGCAACCGGCGCGAGTGACGCGGAGTCAGATTTTCTACAGACCATGGGCAGGAGCCTCAGCCAATGAAAAATCTGCGGATCGCCACTTACAACGTCAACGGTTTGCGTGCTCGATTGCCGAACCTGCTGGAGTGGCTAAAGCGCGAGCAGCCCGACATTGCTTGTCTGCAAGAGCTCAAGTCGCTCGACAGTGCGTTTCCCGCCGCTGAACTGGAAGCGGCCGGTTACGGCGCGATCTGGCAAGGGCAGGCGGCGTGGAACGGGGTGGCGATTCTCGCCCGCGATGCGCAACCGCTGGAGAGTCGGCGCGGGCTGCCCGGCGACCCTGATGACAAGCACAGCCGGTACCTGGAAGCGGCGGTGCACGGGGTATTGGTTGGCTGCCTTTATTTGCCCAATGGCAATCCGCAACCGGGACCGAAATTCGATTACAAACTGGCCTGGTTCGAACGACTGATCAGCTACGCGAAAGACCTGCAAGGCAGCGATCATCCGGTGGTGCTGGCCGGTGACTACAATGTTGTACCCACCGACATGGACATCTACAACACCCGTTCCTGGCTCAAGGATGCGTTGCTGCAACCCGAGAGCCGTGCGTGTTATCAGCGGTTGCTGGATCAGGGCTGGACCGATTCGCTACGCCATCTGTATCCCGAAGATCGTCTATACACCTTCTGGGATTATTTTCGTCAGCACTGGCAAACCAACTCCGGTTTGCGCATTGATCACCTGCTGCTCAACCCGGCGCTCAGTCCGTATTTGCATGAGGCCGGGGTAGACGCCTGGGTACGCAACGAGCCGCATGCCAGCGACCATGCGCCGACGTGGATTCGTATCGGCTCGCGCAAAAGGCGCTAGCTGACGATTGGCGAAATCAATTATCGAAACAGCTGCCCGATCCCGTATACATGGCGACCATCAACGCAGTGACCTGCGGCCCCATGCATAAGGATCGAGCAATGAGTGAGCCACGCCTGAACGATGTGAAACTGTATCTGCAACGCCTGGGTTTCGCTGCGCCGCCGGCGCCGACACTGGCGACGCTGCGTGAATTGCAATGGCGTCATACCGGCGCCTTTACCTTCGAAAACCTCTCGACCATTACTGGCGCGCCGGTACTGATTGATTTGCCGTCCATTGAACAGAAGGTCCTGCATCAGGGGCGTGGCGGTTACTGCTACGAACTCAATCACCTGTTTTATGCCCTGTTGCTCGAATTGGGTTTCGATGCTCGTGCGATCAGTGGTCGAGTGGTCATGAACCAGCCTGAAGGCACCTGGACTGCGCGCACCCACCGATTGAGTCTGGTGACCATCGATGATGTGCGTTACATCACCGACGTCGGGTTTGGCGGCATGGTGCCGACCGCACCGCTGTTGCTGGATTCCGAAGCTGAGCAGGTCACCCCTCACGAACCTTATCGCATCGAAAAACAGGCCGATGGCTACATGCTGCGCGCCAAGGTCGCCGGCGAGTGGCGGTCGATGTACCTGTTCGATCTGCAGCGCCAGGAAGACATTGATTACACCATCGGCAACTGGTACGTCTCGACCCACCCGCAATCTCCTTTCGCCACGCGCCTGATGGCTGCGCGTACTGGCGACGGCTGGCGTAAAACCTTGAACAACGGCAGTTTCGCCCTGCATCGCATGGGCGCTGACAGTGAGCGGCGCGAAATATCCGACGTCGATGAACTCATCGACGTGCTGCAACAGGCGTTCGGTCTGCGCGTGCCGGATCAGCCGCATGTACGCCAGTCGCTGGCGCGAATGCTCGTGCCTGTCTGACAATCAGGGTTTTGCATCCGGCTCCAGTACGCGACGGATTTCCCCGACGGCTGCCGACAGCTTTTTCTCGAGACTCTTGAGGTCGGCGGCGGTAATGCCCTGTTTGAACTGCCCGGAAAGGGCCGGATCATCGGCCGGCTGTGTGGCACCCTCGAGCAACGCCTGGCGCAGCGTGTTGTTGATCACCGTCTGATAACCGAAACCCTCGTTTTCCGCGACGTTGCGCGCCGCCTCGATGACAGCATCGTCGAGCATGATGGTGATACGGGTTTTGCCCTTGGCGGGCGCCAGTGCGCCGCGTTTGCCCTGGGAGAAGTCATATTCATCTTTCATCGGTCAAGCCTCCTGAAAATATGCGCTACGTTCGCTCGGTGTGGCGAGACGGGCAGAAATGATTCGTACGACATTCGCGTCTCGGTAACTGTACGCAACGACCAACAAGCGCCCTTTGCCGTTGAGGCCAATAGTGATCCAGCGCTGTTCGTCATGGTCGTTGTCCTCGATCGTCAGTGCTCGTTCGTCGTGAAAGACCGGTTCGGTCTCGGCGAGGCTGACGCCTTTGTGCTTGAGTTTGTTGGCCGCGTTCTTGCTTTTGTCGTACTGAATGTCCAATGACTTCATTATGCATACTTTATATGTATAAAAAACGATGCGACCGTACCGTCGGTCGCCATGAACAGTTCAGCCTAGTGGGGGTTGGCGCAGACGCCGGTAGGGATGTGTTGCCGGATTTGTGGGGGATGCAAGCGCCGGGATAGAAGGTTGGGTGGCTACCTATCCATTATGTGACTGACAAGTTGTATACAACTCTATGGACATTTGTCACGAGTATTGAATACAGTGTGCGCATAACAAAAACCAGGGAACCCCCCACCATGAAAACGCCCCATGTTTCACACCAACGGCCCGAGGACGAGAATCTCGGGGTCGGCGCGAATATGGCTTACGGCCTGCAACATGTTCTGACCATGTACGGCGGTATCGTTGCGGTGCCACTGATCATCGGCCAGGCGGCCGGCCTGTCGCCGGCGGACATTGGTTTGCTGATTGCTGCTTCATTGTTTGCGGGGGGGCTGGCGACGCTGCTGCAAACCCTGGGTCTACCGTTTTTTGGCTGTCAGTTGCCGCTGGTTCAGGGCGTATCGTTCTCTGGCGTGGCGACCATGGTCGCGATCGTCAGCAGCGGCGGGGAGGGCGGTTTTCAGTCGGTGCTGGGCGCGGTGATTGCCGCGTCCTTGATCGGGCTGCTGATCACGCCGGTGTTCTCGCGCATTACCAAGTTCTTCCCGCCATTGGTTACCGGTATCGTAATCACCACCATCGGCCTGACGCTGATGCCGGTGGCTGCACGCTGGGCCATGGGCGGCAACAGCCACGCGCCGGACTTCGGCAGTATGCAGAACATCGGACTGGCGGCGGTCACGCTGGTGCTGGTGTTGCTGCTGAGCAAGGTCGGCAGCTCGACCATCTCGCGTCTGTCGATCCTGTTGGCCATGGTGATCGGTACGGTGCTGGCGGTGTTCCTCGGTATGGCGGACTTCTCCAGCGTCACCACCGGGCCGATGTTCGGCTTCCCGACACCATTCCACTTCGGTATGCCGACCTTCCACTTCGCCGCAATCCTGTCGATGTGCATTGTGGTCATGGTGACCTTGGTGGAAACGTCGGCGGACATTCTGGCGGTCGGTGAAATCATCGGCACCAAGGTCGATTCCAAGCGTCTGGGTAACGGCCTGCGGGCGGACATGCTGTCGAGCATGTTCGCACCGATATTCGGTTCGTTCACCCAAAGTGCCTTCGCTCAGAACGTCGGGCTGGTGGCGGTGACCGGGATCAAGAGCCGTTTCGTGGTCGCCACTGGCGGTGTGTTCCTGGTGGTTCTTGGCCTGCTGCCGTTCATGGGCCGGGTCATTGCCGCAGTGCCGACGTCAGTTCTCGGCGGCGCGGGTATCGTGCTGTTCGGCACGGTGGCGGCGAGTGGCATTCGTACGCTGTCGAAGGTTGATTATCGCAACAACGTCAACCTGATCATCGTTGCCACCTCGATCGGCTTCGGCATGATCCCGATTGCTGCGCCGAACTTCTACGATCACTTCCCGAGCTGGTTCGCGACCATTTTCCACTCGGGCATCAGCTCGTCGGCGATCATGGCGATCCTGCTCAACCTGGCGTTCAACCACTTCACCACCGGTAACTCGGATCAGCAGTCGGTGTTTGCGGCGGCGGAAGAGCGCACCTTGCGTTATCGTGATCTGGATGCGCTGCGCGAAGGCGACTACTTCAGCGACGGCAAACTGCATGACTGCGATGGCAAGGAAGTGCCAGTGATCGAGCCGGATGATCACGACCATGGGCATGGCGCGCCGAAGGTGCAGGTGAAAAGCAGTGAGCATGTCTGACCGCTGTAGCTGAATGGAAAAGGGCCGATCTGTTAATCAGATCGGCCCTTTTTGTTTGAAGATCAAAAGATCGCAGCCTTCGGCAGCTCCTACAGGTTCAGCGTTCATCCGCAAAATGGGCGGAATACGAGACCTGTATAGGAGCTGCCGAAGGCTGCGATCTTTTGATCTTTTCGAGCGCCCACAAAAAAGCCCCTGAATCTTTCGATTCAGGGGCTTTGCTATTTGGCTCCACAACCTGGACTCGAACCAGGGACCCAATGATTAACAGTCATTTGCTCTACCAACTGAGCTATTGCGGAATTGGTGCGTATGTTACTGATTCAAAAAGAGAAGTCAAGCGCCGGTTGCAAAAACGAGTGAATTCCCGGGGCGGACGGTGGTTTGTCAGCGATTGGCGGTTACCAGAACCGTAGTAGAGGTCTACCATGACCGCCCGGAAGTGGTCACACGCGCTGCCGGCCATTCGCCGAAAAAGGTCCGCGTCATGAACCATTTGTCCCGCAACAGCGAGGTGTTCGCATGAGCATCGCGCAAATCAGCCTGCCCAAGGGTGTCGGTCCACATGCCGAAAAACTCTTCGACGCGATTACTCAGGCCAGCACCGCTGAAGAACTGAATCGTGCCGGCGGCAAGGCTGAAGGTTTTGTCCTCGGTCTGGAAAGCACCAAAGCGATCAAAAGCCAGATCGCCGAATCGCTGTACGTCGCCTATGACGATGCCGCGACTCAGCGTGCGACTGAACTGGCTTAACTGCCAAAGGTAATTGTGCCCAGCATCAGTTTGGCGTAGGCCGCAGTAGCTGCGAGTTGCACCAGCCACAAGGCCAGGCCGCCGAGAAACACCCCGGCCGCGACTTGCAGCACCAGGCTTTTTTCGCGCTTGGCCGAGGCGCGCGGGATGAAATCATCCAGATCGTCACGGTCGGCGCGCAGGTTGTCGTTTTTCATTTGGCTTCTCACAGAATTCCAAGGTGTACTCAAATCCCTGTAGGAGTGAGCCTGCTCGCGATAGCGGTGCGTCAGACAGTGATGCTTCGGGCGACAAGACGCTATCGCGAGCAGGCTCGCTCCTACAGTTTTGATTTGTGTGCAGTTTAGAGGGAATGTGGCATTCCTTCGGACAAATAAAAACGGGAAGCCCCAAGGCTTCCCGTTTTTCATCACGCAGCGTTATCAGATGACCTGAACGATCGCATCTGTCACAGCCTTGATGTTGCTCTGGTTCAGCGCAGCCACGCAGATGCGGCCGGTGTCCAGTGCGTAGATGCCGAACTCGTTACGCAGGCGATGCACTTGTTCAGTGGTCAGGCCCGAGTAGGAGAACATGCCGCGCTGACGACCGACGAAGCTAAAGTCGCGGCCCGGCGCTTTTTCCGCCAGCAGGGCAACCATCTGCTCGCGCATGCCGCGAATGCGCAGACGCATTTCGGCCAGCTCGGCTTCCCACTGCGCGCGCAGTTCCGGGCTGTTCAACACCGCAGCAACGATGCTTGCACCGTGGGTTGGCGGGTTGGAGTAGTTGGTGCGGATCACGCGTTTGACTTGCGACAGCACGCGCGCGCTTTCTTCTTTCGATTCGCTGATGATCGACAGGGCGCCAACGCGCTCGCCGTACAGCGAGAACGACTTGGAGAACGAGCTCGAAACGAAGAACGTCAGACCGGACTCAGCGAACAGACGCACGGCTGCGGCGTCTTCGTCGATACCGTCACCGAAACCCTGGTAAGCCATGTCGAGGAACGGCACGTGACCTTTGGCTTTGACCACTTCCAGGACGTTGTTCCAGTCCGCCGGGGTCAGGTCGACGCCAGTCGGGTTGTGGCAGCAGGCGTGGAGGATAACGATCGAGCCGTTCGGCAGGGCGTTAAGGTCGTCGAGCATGCCGGCACGGTTGACGTCGTGGGTGGCTGCGTCGTAGTAGCGGTAGTTCTGCACCGGGAAACCAGCGGTTTCGAACAGCGCGCGGTGGTTTTCCCAGCTCGGGTCGCTGATCGCCACAACGGCGTTCGGCAGCAATTGCTTGAGGAAGTCGGCACCGATTTTCAGTGCGCCGGTCCCGCCGACGGCCTGAGTGGTGATGACGCGACCGGCGCTGATCAGCGGCGAGTCGTTACCGAACAGCAGCTTTTGCACGGCCTGGTCGTAGGCAGCGATGCCATCGATCGGCAGGTAACCGCGCGAAGCGTGTTGAGCGACGCGAATCGTCTCGGCTTCGATTACAGCGCGCAGCAGTGGAATTCGCCCCTCTTCGTTGCAGTACACGCCAACGCCCAGGTTGACCTTGGTGGTCCGGGTATCGGCGTTGAATGCTTCGTTGAGGCCCAGGATTGGATCGCGGGGTGCCATTTCGACAGCGGAGAACAGGCTCATTATTGCGGCGGCTCTGAATGGAGAATGGAGGGACGTGTCGCGCTCCAGCCGGATGCACTAGAGCGGTGCACAAACGGGGAGCTAGTATAGAGGCCATTACGGAACAATGGCGACAGGCGATTCGGCTTTTAGGGTAAGTTTTTCCGATTATTTCTTGACCGTTAGTCGACTGCTCTTGTCAGAGTCTTTAGCTGATGTAGGACGTTTGCCTTGAAAGAGCGGGCAATCGCCACCACATTGAGCACAATCCAGGTTTTTTCTTGCGCGACACCGGTCGTTTGCGGTTGTCCCCGTAGTGCTCCGCTTTGCGCGGAACGCCGCGATCCCAGAGGTGTATATGTCCGAATTCCAGCTCGTCACCCGCTTTGAGCCCGCCGGCGATCAGCCGGAAGCCATTCGCCAATTGGTCGAGGGCATCGAAGCCGGGCTGGCGCACCAGACGCTGCTCGGTGTGACCGGCTCGGGCAAGACCTTCAGCATCGCCAATGTCATCTCGCAGATTCAACGGCCGACGTTAGTGTTGGCGCCGAACAAAACCCTCGCCGCGCAGCTGTACGGCGAGTTCAAGGCGTTCTTCCCCAACAACGCCGTCGAATACTTCGTTTCCTACTACGACTACTACCAGCCCGAAGCCTATGTGCCGTCGTCCGACACCTTCATCGAGAAGGATGCGTCGATCAACGACCACATCGAGCAGATGCGTCTGTCCGCGACCAAAGCGTTGCTGGAGCGCAAGGACGCGATCATCGTCACCACGGTGTCGTGCATCTACGGTCTCGGTAGCCCGGAAACCTATTTGAAGATGGTGCTGCACGTCGATCGCGGCGACAAACTCGATCAGCGCGCACTGCTGCGCCGTCTGGCCGACCTGCAATACACCCGCAACGACATGGATTTTGCCCGCGCGACCTTCCGCGTGCGCGGCGATGTGATCGACATTTACCCGGCAGAATCCGATCTGGAAGCGATCCGCATCGAGCTGTTCGATGACGAGGTCGAAAGCATTTCCGCATTTGATCCGCTGACCGGCGAAGTCATCCGCAAGATGCCGCGTTTCACGTTCTATCCGAAGAGTCACTATGTGACGCCACGGGAAACCCTGCTCGACGCCATCGAACACATCAAAGTCGAATTGCAGGAGCGTCTGGAATACCTGCGCAGCAACAACAAACTGGTGGAAGCCCAGCGCCTTGAGCAGCGCACCCGTTTCGACCTGGAAATGATTCTCGAGTTGGGCTACTGCAACGGCATCGAAAACTATTCGCGCTATCTGTCCGGGCGTCCGGCCGGCGCTGCACCGCCGACGCTCTACGATTACCTGCCGGCCGATGCCTTGCTGGTGATCGACGAGTCCCACGTCAGCGTGCCGCAGGTCGGCGCGATGTATAAGGGCGACCGTTCGCGTAAGGAAACCCTCGTCGAATACGGTTTCCGCCTGCCGTCGGCGCTGGATAACCGGCCAATGCGTTTCGACGAGTGGGAAGGGGTCAGCCCGCAGACCATTTTCGTCTCGGCGACACCGGGCAACTACGAAGCCGAACATGCCGGGCGCGTGGTCGAGCAAGTGGTGCGGCCGACCGGTCTGGTCGACCCGCAGGTTGAAGTGCGTCCGGCGTTGACGCAGGTCGACGATCTGCTCTCGGAAATCAGCAAACGCGTGGCGGTCGAAGAGCGGGTGCTGGTCACCACGCTGACCAAACGCATGGCCGAAGACCTTACCGATTACCTCGCCGATCACGGCGTGCGCGTGCGTTATCTGCACTCGGACATCGATACGGTCGAGCGCGTCGAGATCATTCGCGACCTGCGCCTTGGCACTTTTGACGTGCTGGTCGGGATCAACTTGCTGCGTGAAGGCCTGGACATGCCGGAAGTGTCGCTGGTGGCGATTCTCGACGCCGACAAGGAAGGCTTCCTGCGTTCCGAGCGCTCGCTGATCCAGACCATCGGCCGTGCGGCGCGCAACCTCAATGGCCGGGCGATTCTTTACGCCGATCGCATGACCGGTTCGATGGAGCGGGCGATTGGCGAGACCGAGCGTCGTCGCGACAAGCAGATTGCCTTCAACCTGGAAAACGGCATCACCCCGCGCGGTGTGATCAAGGACGTCGCCGATATCATGGAAGGCGCCACCGTGCCGGGTTCGCGCAGCAAGAAACGCAAAGGCATGGCCAAGGCCGCCGAAGAGAACGCCAAGTACGAAGCCGAATTGCGCTCGCCGAGCGAGATCACCAAGCGCATTCGCGCGCTGGAAGAGAAGATGTACCAGTTGGCGCGGGATCTGGAGTTTGAAGCGGCGGCGCAGATGCGCGATGAGATTGCCAAACTGCGTGAGCGGCTTTTGGCTGTTTGATCTTCATTGCCTTGGCGGGCCTCTTCGCGAGCAGGCTCGCTCCCACATTGGATCTGTGTCGTTCACAAACCCCCTGTGGGAGCGAGCCTGCTCGCGAATGGGGCGACGCGGTCTTAATGAGACTCCCCAGCCTTCAGTCCCTCTGGCAATTTCTTGGTCAACAAAATCGCCAGCATGCTGACCCCCAACGCAATCCCGACAAAATGAAACGCATCGTTGTAAGCCATGATCGCCGCCTGTTGATGGACGATCTCACTCAGCTTGCCCAACGCCGCCGTGTCACTGCCAAACCGATCCGTCATCGACGCCAGTCGCTCCGCCACCTGCGGATTTGTCGGCACTACCGCCTCGCGTAAATAATCGAAGTAAGTCTTGGTGCGCGCGTCCAGCAGCGTCGCCAGCAGAGCAATGCCGATCGCACCGCCAAGGTTACGCAAAATGTTGAACAGACTCGACGCTGACCCCGCGTCCTGCGGCAGGATGTACGCGGTGGCGATCAGCGAAATCGTCACCATGATCAATGGCTGCCCCAGCGCCCGAATGATCTGGATCTGATTGAATTGCGGTCCGGCAAAGTCCGGGTTGAGCACTCCGGAAGAAAAACTCGCCAAGCCGAACAACCCGAAGCCAAGCGTGCACAGCCATTTCGGCGAGACAATCTTCATCAGCTTCGGCACCAGCGGAATCAGAAACAGCTGCGGCACGCCCATCCACATGATCACTTCGCCGATCTGCAGGGCGTTGTAGTTCTGGATCTGCGCCAGATACAGCGGCAACAAATAGATCGAACCGTACAACCCGACGCCCATGCCCAGGCTGGAAATACTCGACAACCCAAAATTGCGATTGCGCAGAATGCCAAGGTTGATCAGCGGATTCGGTTTGGAGATCTGCACGATCACAAAAGTGATCAAGCTCACCAGCGCAATGCTGCCCAGCGTCACGATCAGGCTCGATTCCAGCCAGTCCTTGCGATGACCTTCTTCGAGAAAAACCTGCAAGCACCCGAGGCCGATGCCCAGCGTGAGGATGCCGGTGTAGTCAGTGCTTTTCAGCAATTCCCAGTGCGCTTCTTTCTTCTCCAGTCCGTACATCAGGCCGGCGATCATGATCAGGCCCGGCGGGATGTTGATGTAGAAGATGTATTCCCAGCCCCAGTTTTCCGTGAGCCAGCCGCCCAGCGTCGGGCCGATCGACGGCGCGAACGTGGCGGTCATGGCGAACATCGCCATGCCTTTGGCACGGTGGTGTTCGGGGAGTTTGATCAGCGTCAGGGTGAACGCCAGCGGGATTAGCGCGCCACCGGTGAAACCCTGCATGGCACGAAAAACGATCATGCTCTCCAGGCTCCAGGCCATTGAGCACAGCAGCGAGGACACCAGAAACCCCAGCGACACCCACACCGCCAGGCGCCGCGCCGAGAGCAACTGCACCAGCCACGCGGTCAGCGGAATCATGATGATTTCCGCGACCAGATAGGAGGTGGAAATCCACGAACCTTCTTCCAGGGTCGCCGACAGCGCGCCCTGAATATCTTTCAGCGACGAGTTGGTGATCTGGATGTCGAGCACCGCCATAAAGGCGCCGAGCATTACGCTCATCACTGCAATCCAGTCGCGCCGGGTCGGTTCGCCGACCGGTCGGATCAATGAATCACCGGCCATCTTCTGGGGCGTCTTTGATATTCACGGTGGCGGTGACGGACATGCCCGGGCGGATCTTGCCGTGTAGCGCGTTATCGGCCTTGAAGGTCAGTTTCACCGGAATCCGTTGCACGACTTTGGTGAAGTTGCCGGTGGCGTTGTCCGGCGGCAGCAAGCTGAACTGCGCGCCGGACGCGGCGAACAGACTGTCGACCCGCGCTTCGATCGGCGTGTCGCCATACGCATCAAAGGTCAGCTCGGCTTTTTGCCCGGGCTGCATGTGGCCGATCTGGGTTTCCTTGAAGTTTGCCTGCACCCAGATGTCTTCGTCCGGAACGATCGACAGCAGATAGGCACCGGCCTGCACCACTTGGCCGTTGCGGGCAGCGCGTTGGCCGACCAGGCCGCTGATCGGCGCGTGGATTTCGCTCCGGGTCAGATTAAGTTCGGCTTGCGCGAGATCGGCGCGGGCGTTCGCAATCTGCGCGTCGAGGCGTTTGATTTCCGCGTTCAAGGCGTTGACCTGCTGGCGCTGGCCCTGTGCATCGGCCTGCGCCTTGGCCACTTGCGAGCGAGCAATGTGTGTGTCGGCGGAGAGGGTGGTCACCCGTTCTTCGGAAACATAACCGGGTTTGCGCAGGGTTTCGGCACGTGACAAGTCCATCTGCGAACGGCCAAGCGTCGCCTGTGTGGTTGCCACTTGCGCGTCGCTGGCGGCGATCAGGCTCGATTGCTGGGTCAGTTTGCTTTGCGCTTGCAGGCGTTCGGCTTCGCGGGTGGCGAGGGCGGCGTTGGCACGATCAATAGCGAGGCGGAAATCATTCGGTTCGAGGCGCACCAGCAACTGGCCTTTTTCGACGTGCTGATTGTCCTGCACCAGCACTTCATCGATGCGCGCGCTCAGTTGGCTCGACACACGGGTGATTTCGCCCTGGACATAGGCGTTGTCGGTGCTTTCATAAAAGCGTCCCTTGAAAAACCAATGGGCGAAGAAGCCCCCGGCAATCAGCAGGACGAGCAGCAGGAAAATCAACAGGCGACGCTTGAGTTGAGCAGGCATGGGCAAACTGTAGTCGAGGAATTGTAAGGAAAGTTATCAGCCGGCGAATCTGGCATACAGCCGATAAACGGTAAATGCCATCTGCTGATATTCCGCCATTCATCACGGCTTACGGGCCTTACAGACGCAAACTTGGCTTAAATGCCCTGCCCGCTGGAGCGGGGCGGGTGTCGCCTGTTACCATTCGCCGCTTGATTGTTTTGCTTTTCATTCTTTTCGAGACATGCCATGACCACCGTCCGCACTCGCATCGCGCCATCGCCTACCGGGGACCCCCACGTAGGTACCGCTTACATCGCATTGTTCAACTACTGCTTTGCCAAGCAGCACGGCGGTGAGTTCATCCTGCGGATCGAAGACACCGACCAGTTGCGTTCGACCCGCGAGTCCGAACAGCAGATCTTCGACGCCCTGCGCTGGCTGGGTATCGACTGGAGCGAAGGCCCGGACGTTGGCGGCCCGCACGGTCCTTACCGGCAGAGCGAGCGCGGCGACATTTACCAGAAGTACTGCCAGCAACTGGTCGACATGGGCCACGCGTTCCCCTGCTTCTGCACCGCTGAAGAGCTCGATCAGATGCGCGCCGAGCAAATGGCCCGCGGCGAAACTCCACGCTACGACGGCCGCGCGCTGCTGCTGTCGAAAGAAGAAGTCGCGGCTCGTCTGGCTGCCGGCGAACCCCACGTGATCCGCATGAAAGTCCCGAGCGAAGGCGTTTGCGTGGTGCCGGACATGCTCCGTGGCGACGTCGAGATCCCGTGGGATCGCATGGACATGCAAGTGTTGATGAAGACCGACGGCCTGCCGACGTACTTCCTCGCCAACGTCGTCGACGATCACCTGATGGGCATCACCCACGTCCTGCGTGGTGAAGAGTGGCTGCCATCGGCGCCGAAACTGATTCTGCTCTACGAATATTTCGGCTGGGAGCAACCAGAGCTGTGCTACATGCCGCTGCTGCGTAACCCGGACAAGAGCAAGCTGTCCAAGCGCAAGAACCCGACGTCGGTGACGTTCTACGAGCGCATGGGTTTCATGCCAGAGGCGATGCTCAATTACCTCGGCCGCATGGGCTGGTCGATGCCGGACGAGCGCGAGAAGTTCTCGCTGCAGGAAATGGTCGACAACTTCGACCTCAAGCGTGTGTCCCTTGGCGGGCCGATCTTCGACATCGAGAAGCTGTCGTGGCTCAACGGCCAATGGCTGCGTGATCTGCCGGTGGAAGAATTCGCCAGCCGCTTGCAGACCTGGGCGTTGAACCCGGAATACATGATGAAGATCGCGCCGCTGGTTCAGGGTCGCGTTGAAACCTTCAGCCAGGTTGCACCGCTGGGCGGGTTCTTCTTCGCCGGTGGTGTTAACCCGGATGCCAAGCTGTTCGAATCGAAAAAGCTTTCCGGTGATCAGGTTCGGCAGTTGATGCAGTTGATCCTGTGGAAGCTGGAAAGCCTGCGTCAGTGGGAGAAGGACAACATCACTGCAACGATTCAGGCGGTGGTCGAATCCCTTGAGCTGAAGCTGCGCGATGCGATGCCGCTGATGTTTGCTGCGATCACCGGGCAGGCGAGTTCGGTATCGGTGCTCGATGCCATGGAAATCATTGGCCCGGATCTGACCCGCTTCCGTCTGCGTCAGGCGATCGACCTGCTGGGCGGCGTGTCGAAGAAAGAAAACAAAGAGTGGGAAAAGCTGCTGGGCGCTATCGCCTGATAGCTTAACCCCCCTGTAGGAGCTGCCGAAGGCTGCGATCTTTTGATTTTGGTTTTTAAAAACCAGATCAAAAGATCGCAGCCTGCGGCAGCTCCTACAGGGGCATGCTTTATCCCAAGTCCCGGATTTTCGGGAGGAGGGCGGTAAGTGATTGTTATGCCGACGAAAAACTTTGAAAAATTTCAAAAATAAGTTTGACAGGCTTTCGATACGCCCTTAAGATTCGCCCCGTCCTCAGCGATGACATCAACGATGAGGGGCTATAGCTCAGCTGGGAGAGCGCCTGCATGGCATGCAGGAGGTCAACGGTTCGATCCCGTTTAGCTCCACCAATTTACACTTCGAAGCCTGGCCACACCGGCTCCGAAGCGATCAACACTCAGCGTTGATCTGTTGTATAGAAGGGTTTGCGTCCCCTTCGTCTAGTGGCCTAGGACACCGCCCTTTCACGGCGGTAACAGGGGTTCGAGTCCCCTAGGGGACGCCAGTTTTACAGAAGTGATGTTGCAAGATGTCACTCCGCCGCGAGGCGAAAAATCCGGGGCTTTAGCTCAGCTGGGAGAGCGCCTGCATGGCATGCAGGAGGTCAGCGGTTCGATCCCGCTAAGCTCCACCAATTTACAGGTTCAAGGTCTGGCCACACCGGCCTTGAATCGATCAGCTCTCAGCACTGATCAGTTGTATAGAAGGTTTGTGTCCCCTTCGTCTAGTGGCCTAGGACACCGCCCTTTCACGGCGGTAACAGGGGTTCGAGTCCCCTAGGGGACGC
>NZ_PCQC01000029.1:0-61457 GCF_002979955.1 Pseudomonas sp. MYb2 | reverse complement strand
AAACCTACATAACTCATTGAATCTCAAGGAGTTTTCCGTTTCGACTGCGCCGGAAGTGGGGCGAATTATAGACATCTAAAATTCGCCGTCAACCCCTATTTTCAGTTTTACTCGGATTTCAGCGCAATCCGCGCAAACGCCTTCTTGCCCGCCTGACAGACGTGGGTCGCGCCCAGTACATATATAAAGGAACGATCAACCACCTGACCATCAACGCGCACACCGCCAGACGCCAACAGGTCGCGCGCAGCAGCCGAGTTCTTTACCAGGCCCGCCTTATTAAGAACGGCCGCAATCGGCATATCTTCCGAAGAAGCCAGCTCGATCTCTGGCAGATCTTCCGGCAGCTCGCCATCCTTCATGCGATTGCCCGCCGCGCGATGAGCACTGGCCGCAGCCTCCTCACCATGGAAACGCGCAACGATTTCTTCCGCCAGCTTGATTTTCACGTCGCGCGGATTGGCACCCGCCTCAACTTCAGCGCGCAGCGCATTGATCTCATCCATCGAGCGGAAGCTGAGCAGCTCGAAGTAACGCCACATCAATGCATCAGGAATCGAAACCAGCTTGCTGTACATGACACCCGGTGCTTCCTGAATGCCGACATAGTTGCCCAACGACTTGGACATCTTCTTCACACCATCCAGCCCCTCAAGCAACGGCATGGTCAGAATGCACTGAGCCTCTTGACCATAACCACGCTGCAGTTCGCGCCCCATCAGCAAGTTGAACTTCTGATCAGTACCACCCAACTCCACGTCCGCGCGCAGAGCCACCGAGTCATAACCCTGAACCAGCGGATACAGAAACTCGTGAATAGCGATTGGCTGATTAGTGGTGTAGCGCTTGTCGAAGTCATCGCGCTCAAGCATGCGAGCGACGGTGTATTGCGAAGTCAGGCGAATGAAGTCCGCCGGCCCCATCTGATCCATCCAGGTGGAGTTGAACGCCACTTCGGTTTTCGCCGGGTCGAGAATTTTGAACACCTGAGTTTTATACGTTTCGGCGTTTTCCAGAACCTGCTCGCGAGTCAGCGGCGGACGCGTGGCGCTCTTGCCGCTCGGATCACCGATCATCCCGGTGAAGTCTCCTATAAGGAAGATCACCTGATGCCCCAGCTCCTGGAACTGGCGCAGCTTGTTAATAAGCACTGTGTGACCCAGGTGCAGATCCGGAGCGGTCGGGTCAAAACCAGCCTTGATACGCAGCGGCTGGCCGCGCTTGAGCTTCTCGATCAGCTCGGACTCGACCAATAGTTCTTCCGCACCACGTTTAATCAGCGCTAGCTGCTCTTCAACCGACTTCATAACAGACCCGCAAGGCTCAGATTCAAAGGGAACCAACCATACAAGATCGCGCACCAATTACAAGTTTTGCCCGGCGCACGGACACCAATCCACAGACGCGATGTCTGCAGACTTGCTTCAGAGATGATTTGGTTATATTTTATACAGTTATTTCATCTTCATCATGTCATTCATCTTTTCCAATTCATCATTTTTCAAAGTCAAAAATTACTTATGACCACAGAACCGTCTAAAGCGCCCCCGCTTTACCCAAAGACCCACCTGCTTGCTGCAAGTGGAATCGCCGCCCTTCTTAGCCTGGCTCTCCTGGTATTCCCTTCCAGTGATGTTGAAGCCAAAAAGACGACCCTGAGCCTTGAACTGGAAAGTCCTGCTGAACAACTGACACAAGATCAAGACGCCGCTGACGCGGCTCAAGCCACAAATGAGCCAGTAGCTTCACCGTTCGCCCAGATCGAAAACAGCGACGAAAATACCCCGCAAACTGCTGAAACCGAACCCGCACCTGCGCCGGCAACGGAAAAAGCAAAGGCTCCCGGTCACCGCGAAGTCGTTGTCGCCAAGGGCGACACACTGTCCACCCTGTTCGAAAAGGTCGGCCTCCCAGCCGCTTCCGTGCACGAAGTGCTGGCCAGCGATAAACAAGCCAAACAGTTCAGCCAACTCAAACACGGCCAGAAACTCGAATTCGAATTGAGCCCGGAAGGCCAACTGACCAGCCTTCACAGCAAGGTCAGTGACGTCGAAACCATCACTCTCACCAAGAATGACAAGGGCTACGCCTTCAACCGGGTCACGGCAAAACCTACCGTTCGCACCGCTTATGTCCACGGCGTGATCAATAGCTCGCTCTCCCAATCCGCCGCCCGCGCAGGCCTGTCTCACAGCCTGACCATGGATATGGCCAGCGTCTTCGGCTATGACGTCGACTTCGCGCAGGACATCCGCCAGGGCGACGAATTCGATGTGATCTACGAACAGAAAGTGGTCAACGGCAAGTCGGTCGGCAACGGCCCGATCCTGTCCGCCCGTTTTACCAACCGCGGCAAGACCTACACCGCTGTGCGTTACACCAACAAACAAGGCAACAGCAGCTATTACACGGCTGACGGCAACAGCATGCGTAAAGCGTTCATCCGTACTCCGGTGGACTTCGCCCGCATCAGCTCGAAGTTCTCCATGGGCCGCAAGCACCCGATCCTTAACAAGATCCGCGCTCACAAAGGCGTCGATTACGCTGCGCCCCGCGGCACACCCATCAAGGCTGCCGGCGACGGCAAAGTCTTGTTGGCGGGCCGCCGTGGTGGCTACGGCAACACCGTGATCATTCAGCACGGAAACACTTACCGTACGCTTTATGGCCACATGCAAGGTTTCGCCAAAGGCGTGAAAACCGGCGGCACCGTCAAGCAAGGCCAGGTGATCGGCTACATTGGCACCACCGGTCTTTCCACCGGCCCGCACTTGCATTATGAGTTCCAGGTCAACGGCGTTCACGTAGACCCACTGGGTCAGAAGCTGCCAATGGCCGATCCAATCGCCAAAGCCGAACGCGCTCGCTTCCTGGCGCAGAGCCAACCGCTGATGGCGCGCATGGATCAAGAGAAGGCCACCATGCTGGCCTCGAGCAAGCGTTAAGCCATGGCCCGGTATATCGGCGTGATGTCCGGAACCAGTCTCGACGGTCTGGACATTGCCCTGATCGAACAGACCCAGGCGATCAAACTGGTCGCCACGCACTACATTCCCATGCCTGCTTCCCTTCGCGCCGAGCTCCTTGGCTTGTGCGCCAGCGGCCCGGACGAAATCGCCCGCTCGGCGATTGCTCAGCATCACTGGGTGAAACTCGCCGCGCAGGGTATTCACACCCTCCTTGATCAGCAGCAACTCAAACCTGAAGATATACGGGCGATCGGCAGCCATGGCCAGACCATTCGCCACGAACCGGCGCGCGGCTTCACCGTGCAGATCGGCAACCCTGCTCTGCTCACCGAGTTGACCGGCATCACCGTAGTCAGCGACTTTCGCAGCCGCGATGTCGCTGCCGGCGGTCAGGGTGCACCTCTGGTTCCCGCCTTCCATGAGGCGTTGTTTGAAGAGAGTACCGGCAATCAGGCAGTCTTGAATGTCGGCGGTTTCAGCAATCTGAGTCTGATAGAGCCGACCAGGCCTGTAGCCGGTTTCGACTGCGGCCCTGGGAATGTTCTGATGGACGCCTGGATTCAGCAGCAGCGCGGTGAAAACTACGACCGTAATGGCGACTGGGCGAGATCAGGCGCTGTTGAGCCAACCCTGTTGCAGGCGCTGCTCAGCGATCCATTCTTCGTCACCAAAGGCCCGAAAAGCACCGGCCGCGAAGTGTTCAACCTGCCCTGGCTGGAACAACACTTGTCACGGTTGCCAGCCTTCGCAGCAGAAAACGTACAGGCCACGCTGCTTGAGCTGACGGCCCTGACCATCGTCGAGTCGCTGCAAAGCGCACAGGGCGCCACGCAGGAGCTGCTGGTTTGTGGTGGCGGCGCACACAACGCCACACTGATGAAACGCCTGGCCCAGTTGCTGCCCAACACAACGGTTGCCAGCACCGCGACCCACGGCGTTGATCCGGACTGGGTCGAAGCCATGGCCTTCGCCTGGCTTGCCCATTGCTGCCTTGAAGGCATCGCAGCCAACCGGCCAAGCGTCACAGGCGCCAAAGGTCTTCGCGTACTCGGCGCCATCTACCCCAACTGAATAAAACGCAAGCAACAAAAAACGCCGCAGAACCGTAAGGCTCTGCGGCGTTTTGTTGTCTGTAGCGAAAAACGATCAGATCGAGAACGACGACCCGCAACCACACGTGGTGGTGGCGTTCGGGTTCTTGATCACGAATCGCGAACCTTCCAGACCTTCCTGGTAATCCACTTCAGCACCGGCCAGGTACTGGAAGCTCATCGGATCAACCACCAGACTCACACCTTCGCGCTCGACAATGGTGTCGTCATCGGCCACATCTTCATCGAAGGTGAAACCGTACTGAAAACCTGAACAACCGCCGCCCGTAACGAATACGCGCAGCTTCAAGCGATCATTCCCCTCTTCATCGACCAGGCTCTTCACCTTGTGCGCGGCACCGTGGGTGAATTGCAAAACCGTGGGGGTGAAGGATTCGACGCTCATGCTGACTATCTCCCGGCGTTACGCCGCCATAATGCGTGATGACGGGCATTATCCGCTTGTCCTAGAAAATCGGTCAACTATTGTTACGGTATATCAATAAACCCGATGAGCTGCTCAGCATGCAAAAAGGCCCGTTCAACGGGCCTTTTTACTGTGCAGCTTAAAGTGTTACGGCAACATACCAGCGTGGGACAGGCCGAAGCGCTCGTCCAGCCCGAACAGGATGTTCATGTTCTGCACCGCCTGACCCGAGGCGCCTTTGACCAGATTGTCGATCACCGACAGCACTACAACCAGATCCCCATCCTGTGGACGGTGAACGGCGATACGGCACACGTTGGCGCCACGTACGCTACGGGTTTCCGGATGACTGCCGGCAGGCATCACGTCGACGAACGGTTCGTTGGCATAACGCTTTTCAAACAGAGCCTGCAGATCTACCGAGCGATCGACCACGGTCGCATAGAGCGTGGAATGAATGCCACGAATCATCGGAGTCAGGTGCGGAACGAAGGTCAGGCCAACGTCCTTACCTGCGGCACGACGCAAACCCTGGCGAATTTCCGGCAGGTGACGGTGACCTTTTACCGCGTAAGCCTTCATGCTTTCCGACGTCTCGGAGTACAACGAGCCTACAGCCGCACCGCGACCGGCACCGCTGACACCGGATTTGCAGTCGGCAATCAAACGCGAAGCATCCGCCAGACCAGCCTCAAGCAGCGGCAGGAAACCCAACTGCGTAGCGGTTGGATAGCAACCCGGCACGGCGATCAGACGCGCTTTCTTGATCTGCTCGCGATTGACTTCCGGCAGACCGTAGACCGCCTCATCAAGCAGCTCAGGCGCGCCGTGCGGCTGACCGTACCACTTGGCCCATTCTTCGGCGTCTTGCAGACGGAAGTCTGCCGACAGGTCGATGACTTTGGTGCCCGCCGCCAGCAGTTCGCCCGCCAGTGCATGAGCCACACCGTGTGGCGTGGCGAAGAACACCACGTCGCAAGCGCCGAGGGTTTTGATGTCCGGCACACTGAAAGCCAGGCCGTCATAGTGACCGCGCAGGTTCGGGTACATGTCAGCCACGGCCAGACCTGCCTCGGATCGGGAAGTGATCACAACCACTTCTGCCTGCGGATGTTGCGCCAACAGACGCAGCAGTTCGACACCGGTGTAACCCGTGCCGCCGACGATACCGACCTTGACCATAAACCTGCCCTCAACGAACCCACTGGAAAGCCGTCGATAATAGGGGCCGCGCGCCCCTGCGACAACCGTCAAGGTGACGTGCGGGCGCTCAAGCCTCTACTATCCGGCTTACCGTGATTAAGGAAATAACTAAAAATGCTCTATCTATGGATCAAGGCTTTCCACATTGTCAGCATCGTTTGCTGGTTTGCCGGACTGTTCTACTTGCCGCGACTGTTCGTGTATCACGCGCAAAGCGAAGACTCGATCAGCAAGGAACGCTTCAGCGTCATGGAGCGCAAGTTGTATCGCGGCATCATGGGCCCGGCGATGATCGCTACGCTGATCTTCGGTGGCTGGCTGATTTACCTCAATCCGACCATCTTCAGCATGGGTGGCTGGATTCACGCCAAACTGACCCTCGTCGTCTTGTTGATCGGCTATCACCATATGTGCGGCGCGCAGGTAAAACGTTTTGCCCGTGGCGAAAACACCCGCAGCCATGTCTTTTATCGCTGGTTCAATGAAGTCCCGGTTCTGATATTGCTGGCTATCGTAATTCTGGTCGTGGTCAAGCCGTTCTAACTTCAACAAGTACAGATCTCTGGGGTGTTCATCATGTCGCTGCCCGCTCTGCTCGAACAACGTTTGCGTTTGCCTGTAGTTGCAGCGCCGATGTTTCTGATTTCCAACCCCGAGTTAGTGCTCGCCTGTTGCCGCAACGGCGTGGTTGGCAGCTTTCCGGCACTTAACCAGCGCGAAAGCAGCGGCTTCAAAGCCTGGCTGGAACAGATCGAAGCGGGACTGGCGACACTGGACAACCCGGCGCCGTACGCGGTGAACCTGATCGTTCATAACAGCAACCCACGCTTGCAGGCGGATTTGAACATTTGCGTCGAGCATAAAGTCCCCATCGTCATTACCAGCCTCGGGGCGGTGAAGGAGTTGGTCGATGCCGTGCACAGCTATGGTGGCCTGGTCTTCCACGACGTCACCACTCGGCGACATGCCGAGAAAGCCGCCGAAGCCGGTGTCGATGGATTGATCGCCGTTGCCGCCGGCGCAGGTGGCCATGCCGGCACCTGGAGCCCGTTTGCACTGATCGCCGAGATCCGTCAGTTCTTCGACAAGACACTGTTGCTTGCAGGATGTTTGAACCACGGCCACGAGATTCTCGCCGCACAGCTGCTTGGCGCGGATCTGGCCTACTTCGGCACGCGATTCATCGGCACCACGCAAAGCCATGCGCCTGACGCCTACAAGGAGATGCTGCTGACAGCCAAGGCTGCGGACATCATCCATACCCCAGCGGTGTCGGGCGTTCCGGCCAGTTTCATGCGCCAGAGCCTGGAGGCGGCCGGTTTCGACATGGCAACTCTGCAAGGCAAAGGCGAGGTGAATTTCGGCGACAAACTCAAACCGGTCAGCGACGAAGCCAAAGCCTGGAAGACCGTATGGTCTGCCGGCCAAGGCGTCGGGCAGATCGACGACCTGCCAAGCGTCGATCAGTTGATCGCTCGCTTTGACGCTGAATACCGACAGGCCCAGCAACACGCAGCGCAACTGCCACAACGCTGGCCACGTAAAAATCAGGCCAGTCTCTGAAGGACTGGCCTTACACTGACGACCTTTCAATCTATTCGCGACAAGGATGCCTCGGCCATGAGCGACACCCGTTACAAGATCGTTTTCGACGGAGCTCTACAGCCCGGTGTCGACATCACCACTGCCAAACTCAATCTGGCGAACCTGTTCAAAAGCGAAGTAGCCGCCATCGAGCGACTCTTCAATGGCAGCGTCGTCGCGATCAAGCGCGATCTATCCCACAGCGATGCGCAGACCTACCTGCAAGCGCTGAACAAGACCGGTATCAATGCCCGCATCGAAACCGAAACCCCCATCGAACTGAATCTGGCGGACGTGCATGAACACGCCGCTGCCGCGATGGAACCGAGCTCACCGTACGCGCCACCTCGAGCGAACGTCGGCGAAAGCCTGCCTGCGTTCGCTACGCTCAAACCGTTTGGGGTGGAAGGCCGGATCGGACGTTTACGCTACCTCGCCTGGTCGATGGTACTGACGCTGGTGACCCTGCCGATTATCGGCATCTTTGCGTTGATCGCGCTGGGACTTGTCGGCGCCGACTCCACCAGCGGCCTGATCATCGGCGGCATCGTCGCGGTCTTCTTGTTTTTGGCACTGCTCATCGTCAGCATCATGTTCAGTGTTCAACGCTTGCATGATATCGGTTGGTCCGGCTGGCTCTGGTTGCTGACACTGGTGCCTTTCGTGGGCAGTTTCTTCCCGTTTGTGGTCATGATCGTACCGGGTAATACCGTCGCCAACCGCTATGGCCCCCCGCCGCCACCGAACAGCACTGCGGTCAAGGTCCTGTGTTCCCTGTGGATCGTGTTTATCGCCCTGTTTTTCGTCAGCGGCATCCTCGGCGGAATCTCGGCTATCCAGCAGGAATACGAAAGCAATCTGGAAAGCAGCTACGAAAGCGGCTCGGTGACCACCGACGAAATCGACGTGGAAGTCGAACCCGCAGCGAATTCCGCCGACGATGCAGCCGAAGCGGCGCAGGCCCCTGTAGACTCTGCGAAAGAATGAACAGCGCTCCCCGCCGTGACACCCGCGTCGTCGGCGCGGAGCTGTTGCGATGGAGAATTGCATGACCCGTTACGCACTGATCACTGGCGCTTCCAGCGGCATTGGCCTGGCCATGGCTGAAGCGCTGGCCCGGCGCGGCCGCAGTTTGATTCTTGTGGCTCGACAGCGTGATCAGCTGGAAAGCATTGCGATCGAGTTGACCCAACGTTTTGGTGTCGAGGTGCTGTTCCGCGCCTGCGACCTGGGCGAACCATTGCGCTTGTCCGGTTTTCTGCTTGAGCTGGAAGAAGGCGACCGGCAGATCGATTTACTGGTGAACTGCGCCGGCATCGGCACTTGCGGGCCGTTCCTTGCTCAGGACTGGATGACCGAGCAGGATCTGATCGAGGTGAACATCCTCGCCCTCACCCGTCTATGCCACGCGATCGGCAACAGCATGGCGCTGCAGGGTGGCGGGCAGATTCTCAATGTCGCCTCAATGGCCGCGTTCAACCCGGGCCCATGGATGAGCACTTACTACGCCAGCAAGGCATATGTTCTGCACTTCTCCGAAGCCTTGCGGGTCGAACTCAAACAGAGTGCGGTGAATGTCTCGGTACTCTGCCCAGGCCCGACACGCACGGCATTTTTCCGCACGGCACAGCTCAACAGCGACAAACTCAAAGACAGCAAGTTAATGATGAGCCCAGAGGAAGTCGCGCTATACACCGTACGCGCCCTCGACAAGAACCGCGCGATCATCATCCCGGGGCGACGCAATCGATGGTTCGCCTTCCTGCCGAGATTGGGGTCGCGCTGGCTCAATCGCACCATTGTCGGCATGGTCAACAAGGCTTACTGCCCGCGCTGAAATGCCCTACAGGTAAAACACTGGGCGGGATAAGCCGCCCTGCGTACACTCAGACCAGCCCAAACAACGGAGAAAACAGCAGTGGATACTCTGTTCACCAAGATCATCAACCGGGAAATCCCGGCCAAGATCATTTACGAAGACGACCAGGTTCTGGCCTTCCACGATATCGCTCCTCAGGCACCGGTGCATTTTCTGGTGATCCCGAAGAAACCGGTGCGCACCCTCAATGACCTGACCGAAGACGACAAGGCACTGGCCGGGCATATCCTGTTCACTGCACAACGTCTGGCGCTGGAACTGGGTTGCGAGGAAGGCTTCCGTGTGGTGATGAACTGCAATGAAAAGGGTGGGCAAACCGTCTACCACATTCATATGCACGTACTCGGTCAGCGCCAGATGAACTGGCCACCGGGCTGATACCCAGCAAACCTGTGTGTAGGAGCTGCCGAAGGCTGCGATCTTTTGATCTTCGAGTATCAAAAACAAGATCAAAAGATCGCAGCCTTCGGCAGCTCCTACATAAAGCAAAAAGCACATCCAGTGTTACTGATGACCCAGCGCAAACCTTCCCCGGCCGATTCGGTTAAACTGGCCGCCGAGATTCTTCCCGGAGGTCAGCATGACTACCCAACGTCACTACTCGCCCATTGACCGTCTGCTGCTGCAAGCCGATGCCGCCATGCGTACCCTGCTGCCCTTCAGTGGCCAGCCGTACCGTCCGTCGCCGGCGATTTTGCAGCCGGACACGCAAATGAGCGATGAAGACACCCGCCACGTTGCCGGGCTGATGCGCATCAACCACACTGGTGAAGTCTGCGCCCAGGCGCTGTATCAAGGGCAAGCGCTGACCGCCAAGCTGCCGCAAGTGCGCGAAGCCATGGAGCACGCCGCCGAAGAAGAGATTGATCACCTTGTGTGGTGCGAACAGCGCATTCACCAGTTGGGCAGTCATACCAGCGTGCTCAATCCGCTGTTTTACGGGATGTCGTTCGGCATTGGCGCGGTGGCCGGATTGATCAGCGACAAGGTCAGCCTGGGGTTTGTTGCAGCGACCGAGCATCAGGTGTGCAAGCATTTGAATGAACACCTGGAACAATTGCCGGCTGAGGACGAGAAGTCCCGGGCGATTCTGGAGCAGATGCGCATTGATGAAGAGCATCATGCGGAGAGTGCGCTGGAGGCTGGAGGGTTTCGTTTTCCGGCGCCGGTGAAGTTCGGGATGAGTATTCTGGCTAAGGTGATGACCAAGAGTACTTATCGGATTTGAGAAGTGTATTGCCGGACAGGGCCCCATCGCTGGCAGGCCAGCTCCCACAGGGGTCTTTGTTTCAACAATAAAAAAGGCGACTGTCCTGAGACAGTCGCCTTTTTTTGTGCCCGGGAATCTTAGGTCGGCATGTTGCGCGCGTAGAAGATTTCGAGCATTTCGTGTTTCACCCGGTCAGTCACCTGAGCACGCTGCTCCGCAGACAGGTTGCTGGTGGCGTCGCCGAACAGGTAGTTGTCCAGTTCGAAGTTCTTCAGCAGCATTTTGGTGTGGAACAGGTTTTCCTGGTACACATTCACGTCGGTCATCTGGTACGCGTCGCGGGTATCTTCGGACAGGTAGTTCTGGATCGAATTGATCTCGTGGTCGATGAAGTGCTTGTTGCCTTCAACGTCACGGGTGAAGCCACGCACACGATAATCCACAGTCACAATGTCCGAATCGAACTGGTGAATGAGGAAATTGAGCGCTTTGAGCGGTGAAATGACACCACAGGTCGACACATCGATGTCCACACGGAAGGTTGCAATACCGTCGTCCGGATGGATTTCCGGGTAGGTGTGCACCGTGATATGACTCTTGTCGAGGTGGGCCAGGATAATTTCGGGCAACGGGCCCGGCGACTCTTCGATCTGGCTTTCAGTCGGGGTTACCGGCTCTTCAGATATCAGAATCGTGACGCTGGCGCCCTGAGGTTCATAGTCCTGACTGGCAATGTTCAGGATGTTGGCACCAATGATCTCGACAACTTCTGTGAGAATCTGCGTCAGGCGTTTCGCGTTGTACTCTTGATTGATGTACTCAACGTAAGCCTGCTGGTCTTGCGGGGTTTCCGCGTAGCAGATGTCATAGATGTTGAAGCTCAAGGTCTTTGTCAGGTTATTGAACCCGTGGAGCTTGAGTTTGCTTTTCACCGTTAAAAACTCTCTATGTATGCGGCCCGGCCGCGTGATCAAGCATGCCCGTCAAGTGCGAACAACGCACCTGCGTAGGACGGTTAACACCTCTTCGCGATGGCGATTTTGGTTATCTGTTCAGGCGGATGACCTGTCGGCTGACCGATCACTGCCCTGAAAAAAGTGGCGCATTATGCAGACGTCAGCGGGGGATCGCCAGAGTCTGCACTGCTTTTATGATAGTTGAATGTCGGTTCAACCGAGTTCGACGATTTCGTAATCGTGAGTGATCGCCACGCCAGCCGCGCCGAGCATGATCGAGGCCGAGCAATACTTCTCTGCAGACAACTCGATCGCACGTTTGACCTGGGCTTCTTTCAAGCCACGGCCCTTGACCACAAAATGCATGTGAATCTTGGTGAACACCTTCGGATCTTCGGTCGCGCGCTCGGCTTCAAGGAAGGCTTCGCAGCTCTCAACGGCCTGACGCGACTTCTTGAGAATGCTGACCACGTCGAAATTGCTGCAACCGCCAACACCGAGCAGGAGCATTTCCATCGGGCGAACACCCAGATTACGACCACCGGCGTCCGGCGGACCGTCCATCACTACGACATGACCGCTGCCGGATTCGCCGAGGAACATGGCTTCGCCAGCCCATTGGATGCGTGCCTTCATCGCCAAGACTCCACTGTAGAAAAAAGGGTCGCCAGCTTAGCACAGGGCTTTGCCCGGACAGCGGCGGCGTTCCTAGGACGGATGCCTCTGCGGTGTAGGTAATTTCTCGAATTCTCGACGAAGTGTCTGTTAAGCTGGCGCCAATTCACTGGCGCCCATGCCAGCTGTGTAGCGACCGCCTTCAGCGCCTCATAAAAAAATCAAACATCACCGTGCAGTCTTTTCGGGATACAACCATGGTTGCTATTACCCCCACACCCAAAATCAAGAACCTCGACAAGCTGCTGATGCATTGTCAGCGCCGTCGTCATGCAGCCAAGAGCAACATCATCTGTGCGGGCGATCGTTCGGACACGCTGTACTTCATCATCAAGGGTTCGGTGACGATCCTGATCGAGGACGACGACGGTCGCGAAATGATCATCGCCTACCTCAACGCCGGGGATTTCTTCGGTGAGCTGGGTCTGTTCGAACAAGCCGGCCAGGAACAGGAACGCAGTGCCTGGGTGCGCGCCAAGGTCGAGTGCGAAACTGCGGAAATCAGTTACGCCAAGTTCCGCGAATTATCGCAGCAGGATCCGGACATTCTTTACGTACTCAGCGGACAAATCGCACAACGCCTGCGCAACACCACGCGCAAGGTCGGCGACCTGGCGTTCTTCGACGTCACTGGCCGGGTAGCCCGTTGTTTGCTGGAGTTGTGCAAACAGCCGGACGCGATGACCCACCCGGACGGCATGCAGATCAAAGTGACGCGTCAAGAGATTGGGCGAATTGTCGGTTGTTCAAGGGAGATGGTCGGTCGCGTGCTCAAGGATCTTGAAGAACGCAACCTGGTCGATGTGAAAGGCAAGACCATGGTGGTCTTCGGTACGCGTTAAACGTACATTTGCGCCAGCATCAAACGATACAGCTCATCGAGACGCGCCAAGGCCTGTGGCGCGTTGAATTTTTCATGCAGGGCAATGTGGCTTTGCGCCCGCACCCGCTGCTCCAGGCCGCACGCTTCGTTGAAGCGATTGACCGCCGCCACCATCGACTCACGCTCGTTATCCATCAACATCGCTCCGTGAACCAGACCGACCGGACGCTGCCCGCCCTGACTCTGGCGCCAGCGCTGGGCGGTGCCGACCATTTTCCGGCCGTCGAGGTTGACGTTGAAGCGACCGTCGCAGAATGCGCCGTCGATTTCGCCCAACGACGAGGTACCACCCAATTCATCCAGCAACTGACAGATCGGATCGCAGAGGCGGTGGTAGCCGGTTTCGATGCGATTCAGATCGCCTTCGCTACGCGGTGGTGCGTAGACCAGGGCGATGTTGATAGTGGCGGCAGATTGCGGCACGGGTTCGCCGCCGGTTTCGCGTAGCAGGACGGGCCAGCCAGCAGCGGCGGAGACTTCGCTGGCGTGCTCGAAAGCGGGTAGACGATTGAGGCGGCGCGGCATGACCAGGGCGCGATCGCTGGGTTGCCAGAACAGCAGGCCGAATTCTGTATCGCCGGCGCAGACCGAGGCCAGCAAGTCCTGTTCGGCTTGCAGGCCGGCTTCGATGGTCAGGAGGGTTGGCAGCGACATGGAAGGCTCCGGCAGATCTGGAATCTTTGGGGATTTCTAGTACCTCATCGCGAGCAGGCTCACTCCTACAATTGGAACGCGTTCCCCTGTAGGAGTGAGCCTGCTCGCGATGGCGTCGACTCGGCCTGAAGCGAATCAGTCGAGGGTCGAACCGCTGATCGACACGCCGCGCTCCGGGAAGAACAGACGCTGCAGTTCAGTGCCCGGATTTTCCGCACGCATGAACGCTTCACCGACCAGGAACGAATACACGTCGCTGATTTCCATCAGTTCGACATCGGCACGATTAAGAATGCCGCTTTCGGTGATGACCAGACGATCACGTGGAATCCGTGGCAGCAGGTCGAGCGTGGTTTCCAGACTGACGTCGAAGGTGTGCAGGTTACGGTTGTTGACCCCGACCAGCGGCGTGTCGAGGGTTTTCAACGCGCGCTCCAGCTCATCGCCATCGTGCACTTCGACCAGCACATCGAGACCGACGCTTTTGGCGACGGCTGCAAGCTCAGCCATTTTCACGTCATCCAGCGCGGAGACGATCAGCAGCACACAGTCGGCGCCCAAGGCGCGGGCTTCAACGATCTGGTAAGGATCAATCATGAAGTCCTTGCGGATCACCGGCAGCTTGCAGGCGGCGCGCGCCTGTTGCAGGTACGCATCGGCGCCCTGGAAGTAATCGATGTCGGTCAGTACGGACAGACAGGTCGCCCCGCCCTTCTCGTAGCTTTTGGCGATATCGGCCGGAACGAAGTCCTCGCGGATCACGCCTTTGCTTGGCGAAGCCTTTTTGATCTCGGCAATCACCGCCGGCTGCTTCTTCTTTGCCTGCGCCAGCAATGCCTGGGCAAAACCACGAGGTGCATCGGCCGCCTTGGCCAGACTTTCCAGCTCGCTCAGGCTGACGCGGGCGCTACGCTCGGCGACTTCCTGAACTTTTCGGGCCAGAATGTTTTCCAGAACCGTCGGTACACTCATCCCTCATTCTCCACTCTGAATACCGCGGTAAAGGCACCCAGCTCCTCGAGTTTTTCCCGAGCGAGGCCGGTGTGCAGCGCGTCGTGCGCAAGCTCGACGCCCTGTTTCAAACTGCTGGCCACGTCGGCGGCGTACAGCGCGGCGCCGGCGTTGAGCACAATCATTTCGGCAGCTTTCTGGCCGTTTTCGGTTTTGCGCTTGCCGAGGGCATCGCGGATCAGCGCCAGCGACGCCTCCGGGCCTTCGACCGACAGACCGTGCAGGCTCTGGCTTTTCATGCCGAGGTCTTCCGGCTCGACCCAATATTCAGTGATTTCATTGTTCTTCAGCTCAGCGACGAAGGTCGGCGCGGCGAGACTGAACTCGTCCAGACCGTCCTTCGAGTGCACCACCAGCACATGCTTGCTGCCCAGACGCTGCAAGACTTCGGCCAAGGGCCGGCACAGCGCCTTATTGAATACGCCCACCACCTGATGCTTCACACCGGCCGGATTCGTAAGCGGGCCGAGCATGTTGAACAGCGTACGCAAGCCGAGATCGCGGCGCGGACCGGCGGCGTACTTCATGGCTTTGTGGTGAGTCTGGGCAAACATGAAACCGATGCCGACGTTGTCGATGCAACGCGCGACCTGCACCGGCGTCAGGTTCAAATAGATACCGGCGGCTTCGAGCAAGTCGGCGCTGCCGCTCTTGCCCGATACCGCGCGGTTGCCGTGCTTGGCGACGGTGCAACCAGCAGCGGCAACAACAAAGGAAGAAGCGGTCGAGACGTTGAAGATGTTTGCACCGTCACCGCCGGTACCGACCACATCGACCACGCCATCAAGGGTCTTCAGTTCAACCTGATCGGCCAGCTCACGCATCACCGAGACCGCGCCGACGATTTCATCGATGCTCTCGCTCTTCATGCGCATGGCCATCATGAACGCGCCAATCTGCGCGTCGGTGCATTGGCCGGTCATGATTTCGCGCATCACGTCGCGCATTTCATCGGTGCTGAGGTCGAGGTGTTCGACGATACGGCCCAGGGCTGTCTTGATATTCATGGAAAGTCCTTAGCGCGTGCCGCCGGTTTGTTTGAGGAAGTTGGCAAACAGTTCATGACCCTGCTCGGTCAGGATCGACTCGGGGTGGAACTGTACACCCTCAATGTTCAGGGTCTTGTGACGCAGGCCCATGATTTCGTCGACCGAACCGTCGTCGTGTTGCGTCCACGCGGTCAGCTCCAGGCAGTCGGGCAAAGTATCGCGCTTGACGATCAGCGAGTGATAGCGGGTAACCGTCAGTGGATGATTCAGTCCTGCGAAAACACCCTTGTCCTCGTGAAATACCGGACTAGTCTTACCGTGCATTACCTGACGCGCACGTACAACGTCACCGCCAAAGGCCTGGCCGATGGACTGGTGACCAAGGCAGACACCGAGGATCGGTAGTTTGCCAGCGAAGTGTTTGATGGCTTCGATGGAGATGCCCGCTTCGGTCGGCGTGCAAGGACCTGGCGAGACGACGATACGTTCAGGCTTGAGCGCTTCGATTTCAGCGACGGTCAATTCGTCGTTGCGCACAACCTTGACCTCGGCACCCAGCTCGCCGAGATATTGCACAACGTTGTAAGTAAAGGAGTCGTAGTTGTCGATCATCAGCAACATGGCGTGTCGAACCTCTTGAATTCTGATTTGAAAACAGCCTTCAGATCACTTGCCCGCAGGGCGCTGCACGATGTCGGACGCAGGTAGATGCGTCGGCACAGCGGCATTTCAAACAGGCAAGGAAGGCAAAGCGATACAGATCCGGCGGGGCCGGCAGAAAAGATTCAGGCGCGCCAACGCCAGCGGGCGTGTGCCTTGATGACTTGATCCAGAAGTTTGCTGGTGATCAACACGGGGAAGGTCTCGTTCATACGTTCCAGCACAGTAACTTAGCTGGGCGGAGCGTGCAATATGGCCGGGGATTTGGGGGTTAAATCCAGTGGAGGATTGGCGACCGATGGCAAAACGCCGGAAGTTTTTGGTACTGTCGTTTCGTTCACCTACAACAATAAATAAACGGACTTGCTCATGATCAAACAGACGTTGTTTGTACCGCTGGCTGGCTGCCTGCTCGCACTGGCTTGTGCTCAGGCGAATGCAGCACCCAATCCCTATTCGAATTTCATAGTTTTCGGCGACAGTCTCAATGACGCCGGAACCTTCGCCGACACTGGCGGACCGGCCGGCTCCACCGAGCGTTACACCAACCGGACCGGGCCGGTGTATCAGAATGGCAGCGGTGAACTGTATTCATTGAACTCCACGCAGTTGCTCGGCGGACGCCTTGGCTTTTCGCCAGACCAGACCGCCTCTTCCAGCTCCGCCGTGCGCGCCGAAAACGGCCAGCCTGACGGCAACAACTGGGCGGTCGGCGGCTATCGCACCGACCAGATCCTCGACTCGATCACCACACAGTCCGCTACCGGCGAACGCACCCGCGCCGGCTACCTGCCTTCGAACGGCTTCCGTGCCGACCCGAATGCGCTGTATTACATTTCCGGAGGCGGTAACGACTTCCTGCAGGGGCGCATTCTCAGTCTGCCGCAAGCCAACGCCGCAGCAGATCGACTGGCCGACAGCGTGCAGACACTGCAAACCGCCGGTGCCAAATACGTGATGGTCTGGTTGCTGCCTGACGTCGGTCTGACTCCGGCGATCAATGGCACGCCGCTGCAGGCTTTCAGCAGTCAGCTCGCCAGCCAGTTCAACAGCCAATTGGTCACGCGCCTGCAAAGCATCAACGCCGAAATCATTCCTTTGAACATTCCGGTGCTGCTATCGGAGGTGTTCGCCGATCCGGGCCGCTTTGGTCTCGCCACCGATCAGAACCTGACCGCGACCTGCTTCAGCGGCAGCAGTTGCCCGGAAAACGCCCGTTACGGCATCAACAGTGCGACCCCGGATCCGAGCAAGTTGATTTACAACGACGGCGTGCACCCCACCGAAGCCGGCCAGAAACTGATCTCCGACTACGCCTACTCCCTGCTGGCCGCGCCGTGGGAACTGACGCTGCTGCCGGAAATGGCCCACGCCACCGTACGTGCGCATCAGGATGAATTGCGCAGCCAATGGCAGGCGGATTGGGAAAACTGGCAAGCGGTCGGTCAATGGCGGGCGATTGTTTCCGCTGGCGGTCAGCACCTGGATGTCGACAGCCAAAGCAGCGGCGCCAGCGCCGACGGCAGCGGTTACAACCTCAACGTCGGCGGCAGCTATCGTCTCAACGAAGACTGGCGTGTCGGTGTGGCGGGTGGTTTCTACCGGCAGAACCTGGAGGCCGGTCACAACGACTCGGACTACAAACTCAACAGTTACATGGCCACCGCGTTTGCTCAGTTTCAGCAGAATCGCTGGTGGGCTGACATGGCGTTGACCGGCGGCAAACTCGACTACGACAACCTCAAGCGCAAGTTCGATCTCGGCGCAAGCGAGGGTGCGGAGAAAGGCGATACCGACGGCAGCCTGTGGGCGTTCAGCACTCGCATCGGTTATGACATTGCCCAGCCGGGCAGCGAATGGCATCTGTCGCCGTTCGTCAGCGCCGATTACGCCAGCGTCGATGTCGACGGCTATTCAGAGAAGAGCAACCGCGCCACCGCGCTGACCTTCGATGATCAGACCCGCGATTCGAAACGCCTCGGTCTCGGCTTGCAGGGCAAATACAACATCACCCCGCAAACTCAGGTGTTTGGTGAGTATGCGCACGAGCGTGAGTACGAAGATGACGTGCAGAAGGTCCGCATCGCACTCAATACCCTGCCAGCCAATGACTTCAAACTTGAGGGTTACACGCCGCAGAGCCATTTGAACCGCTTGAGCCTGGGCGTCAGCCACAAGCTCACGGCTGATCTGGCGTTGCGTGGCGGGTATACGTTGCGCAAGGATGATGACTTTACTCAGCAGGGCGTTAACGTCGGAGTGGTGCTGGATTTCTAAAACCGCAGGCACAAAAAAAGCGGCGCCCTCACAGGCGCCGCTTTTTTTATGGCCGAACACAGATCAAATGTAGGAGTGAGCCTGCTCGCGATTGCGGTGGTTCAGACAACATATCCGTTGAATGTCAATCCGCTATCGCGAGCAGACTCACTCCTACAGGGGGGGGTGCGTTGGCTCAGGCTGCCGGGGTTTGCTCGGCCAGCGCCACGGCGCGGAACATCGCGCGGCGTTTGTTCAAGGTCTCTTCCCATTCCAGTGCCGGCACCGAATCAGCGACGATGCCACCACCGGCCTGCACGTGCAGTTCGCCGTTCTTGATCACCGCTGTACGAATGGCAATCGCGGTGTCCATGTTGCCGTTCCAGGCGAAGTAACCGACCGCACCGCCATACACGCCACGCTTGACCGGCTCCAGTTCGTCGATGATTTCCATCGCGCGAATCTTCGGCGCACCCGACAAGGTGCCGGCCGGCAGAATCGCCCGCAACGCGTCCATCGCCGTCAGCCCGGCTTTCAACTGACCGGTGACGTTGGAGACGATATGCATCACATTGGAATAGCGCTCGATGACCATCTTCTCGGTGAGTTTCACCGAACCGATTTCCGAAACGCGACCGGTATCGTTGCGCCCCAGATCGATCAGCATCAAGTGCTCGGCGATCTCTTTGTCATCCGACAGCAAGTCTTCTTCCAGCGCCACATCGACTTCTTCGGTCGCGCCACGTGGGCGCGTGCCGGCAATCGGGCGCACGGTGATCAGGTTGTCTTCAACGCGCACCAGCACTTCCGGCGAACTGCCGACAACGTGGAAATCGCCGAAGTTGAAGAAGTACATGTACGGCGTCGGGTTGAAGCAACGCAGGGCGCGGTACAAATCAATCGGTGCAGCCTTGAAGTCGATCGACATGCGCTGCGACGGCACGACCTGCATGCAGTCACCGGCCAGGATGTATTCCTTGATGGTGTCGACGGCTCTTTCGTAATCGTCCTGGGTGAAACTCGAACGAAATACCGGATCAGCGGATTGCTGTTTGCTGAAGTCCAGACCACGGCGCGGCGTGATTGGCTGGCGCAATTGCTCCAGCAGTTCCTGCAAACGTGCTTGCCCCTGTTCGAAAGCATCGGCCTCGGCAGGGTCGGCCAGCACGATTGCGTGCATCTTGCCGGCAAGGTTGTCGAAAACGACAACGGCGTCGGAAACCATCAGCAGAATGTCCGGCACGCCCAGTGGATCCGGATTCGGGCACTTGCCCAAGCGCTTCTCGACATAACGCACGCAGTCGTAACCGAAGTAACCGACCAGACCACCGTTGAAACGCGGCAGACCGGCAATGGTCGGCACGTTGTAGCGCGCCTTGAAGGTTTCGACGAAAGCCAGCGGGTCTTCAACGTCGTGGCTTTCGGTCTCGACGCCATCAACGGTGATGCTGACGTGATGGTCGTGAACGCGCATAACCGTGCGGCATGGCAGACCGATGATCGAGTAACGGCCCCATTTCTCACCGCCCTGCACCGATTCGAGCAGGTAGGAGTTGGGCTGGTCAGCCAGTTTCAGGTAGATCGACAGCGGCGTGTCGAAGTCGGCCAGGGTTTCGCAGGCCAACGGGATGCGGTTGTAGCCGTCAGCGGCCAAGCGCAGGAATTCTTCGCGGATCATAAGGTGCCTCGTGGTGTGAGGGGCAAATCAGTCAGGTATGCAAACGCGCCGGCAGGCCGGCCAGAAACAAGTCAGGCGCGCCAACGCCAGCGGGCCAGGGCCTTGATGACTTTCATCCAGAGTTTGCGAGTGACCACCACGATGGCGTTTCCAGAAGGGGATTGAGAAGCGTCGGGCAACGTTATCTCAGCGGCCGTGACGAGGCAACCGGGAATTAGCTTGCGCAGATCGTCGATCACCAAGGCAGGTGATTCTTCGGCAATCGGCCGGCCATGGTTGTAACCGTAACTCAGCGCCACGCATTTGACCCCCGCCGCTTTCGCCGCCAGCACGTCGCTGCGCGAGTCGCCGACGAACAACGATTGCGAGGCAGGGATGTTGGCCATTTTCATCACGAAGAACAGCGCCGCCGGATCAGGTTTCTTCTGCGGCAAGGTATCGCCGCCGATGATCCACTTGAAGTAGCGGCCGATCTTCATCTGATCCAGCAACGGCGCGACGAAACGCTCCGGCTTGTTGGTGATCAGCGCCATGGCCACGCCTTGCTTGTGCAGCCACTTGAGGGTGTCGCGCACGCCGGGATAGACCACGGTCAGCTCATGGCTGGCGCCGTAAGCCTCCATGAACACTTCCAGCGCATGCTCGGCCTCGACGTCATCCACCGTCGAATGATCAATGCCACCGGCCAACGCCCGGCGCACCAACACTGGCGCGCCGTTACCCACCCACTCGCGTACCGATTCGATACCCGCGGGCTTGCGGCCGAGCGAGAGCAGCATGGTGTCCACCGCCGCTGCCAGGTCTGGAACCGAGTCGATCAATGTGCCATCCAGATCGAACATCACCAGCCGTGGCAGTTTTCCCGGGAACAGCTGCTCAAATCCGCTCATGGGCGCGCCAGCGCCAGTTCGGAGCGCATCTTGTCGATGACTTCCTGGTAGTTCGGCGCGTTGAAAATTGCCGAGCCAGCGACAAAGGTGTCAGCGCCAGCCGCGGCGATTTCGCGGATGTTGTTGACGTTGACGCCGCCGTCGATTTCCAGACGGATGTCACGGCCCGAGGCATCGATGATCGCCCGCGCTTCGCGCAGTTTGTCGAGGGTGCCAGGAATGAATTTCTGCCCGCCGAAGCCCGGGTTGACGCTCATCAGCAAGACCATGTCGACCTTGTCGATCACGTATTTGAGCACGTCCAGCGGGGTCGCCGGGTTGAACACCAGGCCGGATTTGCAGCCGCCTTCACGGATCAGTTGCAGCGAACGATCAACGTGCAGCGTGGCTTCCGGGTGGAAGGTGATGTAGGTCGCGCCGGCTTCGATGAAGTCGCCGACGATACGATCTACCGGGCTGACCATCAGGTGCGCGTCGATCGGCGCGGTGACGCCGTACTTGCGCAACGCCGCGCAAACCATCGGGCCGATGGTCAGGTTTGGCACGTAGTGGTTGTCCATGACGTCGAAGTGGACGAAGTCGGCGCCAGCGGCGAGAACGTTGTCCACTTCCTCGCCGAGGCGGGCGAAGTCGGCGGAGAGAATCGACGGAGCAATTACGAAGGGCTGCATGACGCACCTTTTCTGAGCTAAATCACGATGGCGCGCATTGTAGCCTCATGGATTGCTGCGCGCACCGTGACCGCGATGATCAGTACGCCGCTCGGTAGATCTTCTCGATATCGACGGCGCTGAGTTTGCGCGGATTGTTGCGCATCAAGCGCTCGATGCCCGCGGCTTCTGCAGCCATGGCCGGGATCGCTTCTTCCGGCACACCGAAACTGCGCAGCCCGGCAGGAATTTCCACCGCCGCGCACAAATCAGTCATCGCCTGCACGGCTTTGTCCGCCGCCTCGGTTGCACTCAGATGAGCGGTCTTCACCCCCATGGCTTCGGCAATATCCTGCATGCGTTCGACGCAAGCCATCTTGTTCCAGGTCATGACATACGGCAGCAGCAAGGCATTACTGACGCCATGGGCAATGTTGAAACGCCCGCCCAGCGGGTACGCCAGCGCATGCACCGCGCCGACCCCGGCATTGCCGAACGCCATGCCGGCCATCAGGCTGGCGGTGGCCATGTCTTCGCGCGCTTGCAGGTTGGCGCCGTTGGCGTAGGCCTTGGGCAACGCGCTGGCGATCAACTTGATGGCGCCGATGGCCAGGGAGTCGGTGATCGGCGAGGCATTCACCGACAGATAGGATTCGATGGCGTGCACCAAGGCGTCGACGCCACTGGCGGCGGTGACGCTGCGGGGGCAGGTCAGGGTCATTTGCGGGCTGACCAGTGCGACGTCCGGTAATAGATAGTCGCTGACGATGCCTTTCTTCAGCTGCGCGACTTTGTCCGAGAGGATTGCGACGTTGGTCACTTCGGAACCGGTGCCGGCGGTGGTCGGGATGGCGATCAGCGGCGGGCCTTTGCGTGGCACTTGGTCAACACCGAACAGATCTTCCAGTGCGCCGTGGTAACCGGCATACGCAGCGACACTTTTGGCGATGTCGATGGCGCTACCGCCACCGAGGCCGATCAAACCGTCATGCCCGCCTTCGCGGTAAACACGCATGCAGTCTTCGACGATGGCGATTTCCGGGTCGGGCAGTACGCGGTCGAAAATCTCGTAGTCGCGCCCGCCGAGTTGCACCAGCGCCAGCTCTACCGTGCCGGATTTGACCAGCGCGGCATCGGTGACGATCAGCGGGTTGTCGATATCCAGGCGTGTGAGTTCGGCGGCCAGTTGTTCGATGGCTCCGGCGCCGGTGATCAGTTTGTGAGCGATTTTGAACTGGGACAGACTCATCGTGCGCAGCCTCTTATAGATGTGGGAGCTGGGCACAAGATTAGCTGGGGATTTGGGGTTGTCTGCCATTCACTGCATGAATGACCAACGACTACCCCCTGTAGGAGCTGCCGAAGGCTGCGATCTTTTGATCTTTGTTTATAAGATCAGGATCAAAAGATCGCAGCCTTCGGCAGCTCCTACAGGGGTATGCGTCAGACCTGGGCGGTACGCAGTTTTTCGCTGCGGCCACGTAGCCATTCCAGGGTCAGCAGCAGGATGACCGAGAAGGCGATCAGCAAAGTAGCGGCAGCGGCGATGGTTGGGCTGAGGTTCTCGCGAATCCCGCTAAACATCTGCCGAGGCAACGTCGCCTGCTCAGGCCCGGCAAGAAACAGCGTCACCACCACCTCATCAAACGAAGTCGCAAACGCAAACAGCGCCCCGGAAATCACCCCCGGCGCAATCAGCGGCAAGGTCACCCGGCGGAACGCCGTCAGTGGCGAAGCACCAAGACTCGCCGCCGCACGCACCAGATTGTGGTTAAAGCCCTGCAACGTCGCCGACACTGTGATGATCACAAACGGCACGCCCAGCACCGCATGCACGACGATCAGCGAGAAGAAGCTATTACCCAGCCCCAATGGCGCGAAGAACAGATAACTCGCCACACCAATGATCACCACTGGCACCACCATCGGCGAAATCACCAGCGCCATCACCAGCGCTTTACCGGGGAAGTCGCCACGGGTCAGGCCAATCGCTGCGAGCGTACCGAAGATCATCGCCAGCACCGTCGCCGCCGGGGCGACGATGATGCTGTTCTTCAGCGCGCGCATCCATTCCGCCGAAGCGAAGAAGTCGTGATACCACTGCAGCGAGAAGCCTTGCAGCGGATAGACCAGAAAACTGCCCGAGTTGAACGACAGCGGAATGATCACCAGCACCGGCAGAATCAGGAACAACAGAATCAGGCCGCAGAGAATCCGCAGGCTGTAGAACCACACCCGTTCGATGGGCGACATGTAAGGACTCAGCATCTCGAATTCCCCTTAGCTCAGGCGCAGGCGACTGGCGCCCACCAGCCAGCTGTAAATCAGATAAAGCACCACGGTCGCCAGCAACAACAGCCCGCCCAGCGCGGTGGCCATGCCCCAGTTGATGCTGGTGTTGGTGTAGAAGGCGACGAAGTAGCTGACCATTTGATCGTTCGGGCTGCCGAGCAGCGCCGGGGTGATGTAGTAGCCGATGGCGAGGATGAACACCAGCAGACAACCGGCGCCGACACCGGCGTAGGTCTGCGGGAAGTACACCCGCCAGAAACTGGCGAACGGGTGGCAGCCGAGGGAAATTGCGGCGCGCATGTAGGTCGGCGAGATGCCTTTCATCACGCTGTAGATCGGCAGGATCATGAACGGCAGCAGGATGTGCACCATCGAGATGTACACACCGGTGCGGTTGAACACCAGTTCCAGCGGTTTATCGATGATGCCCATGGCCATCAGGCCGCTGTTGATCAGACCGCCCGATTGCAGCAGTACGATCCACGCAGCAACGCGCACCAGAATCGAGGTCCAGAACGGTAGCAGCACCAGAATCATCAGCAGGTTGCTTTGCCGCGATGGCAGGTTCGCCAGCAGGTACGCCAACGGATAAGCCAGCAGCAGGCAGATCACGGTGATGACCAGGCCCATCCAGAACGTGCGGGCGAAGATGTCGAGGTAGATCGCCTGATCCGGGGTCGCCGGGGCGATTTCGCCGAGGTCGTCGATGCGGTGATCGACGGACGCCAGCAGGTAATAAGGTGTGATGCTGCTGGTGTTGCGTTTCACCGCCTGCCAGTAGGCGGGGTCGCCCCAACGTTCGTCGAGTGCTTCGAGGGCTTCTTTATAAGAGGCCGGTTCGCTGGCGAAGGGCAGCGCCCGGGCAGTTTTGGTCAGCAGGCTGCGATAGCCGGCCAACTCCATGTTCAAGCGCTTGGACAGATCGCCCAGCGTCTGGTTTTTGCGCGCTTCGGCGAGGTCTTCGCCGGCGGCTTTGTAGACGGGTTCAGCGGGCAGGCCACGGCCGTCCCAACTGGCGATGGCCGCCACCGTGCGCGGCATGCCGCCGACCACTTCGGGGTTGCCGACGCTTTTGTAGAGCAGCGCCACGATCGGCACCAGAAACACCAGCAGCAGAAACAGCACCAGCGGCGCAATCAGCGCTTGAGCCTTCCAGCGGTTGACCCGCTCGGCGCGCTTGAGCTTCTGCTTCAAGGTGGGGCTGTTGCCCTCGTTCAGGGGAACGGCGATGGCCATGACGTACTCCGCAAATCTTTGATCGTTACAGAGGTGGTGAACCACCTCGAACTTTAGCTACTGATCGTTCCCACGCTCTGCGTGGTAACGCATCCAGTGACGCTCTGCGTCACAGGGACGCGGAGCGTCCCGGGCGGCGTTCCCACGCAGAGCGTGGGAACGATCATCCGGAAAGCCGTCGCCCGTATGCTCGGGTTATTTCGCAGCCCAGGAGTTGAAGCGCTGCTCCAGTTGCTCGCCGTTGTCAGCCCAGAAGCTGACGTCGATCTGCACCTGGTTGGCGATGTTTTCCGGAGTGGTCGGCATGTCTTTCAGGACATCCTTGGCCAGCAGCGGTACGGCTTGGGTGTTGGCCGGGCCGTAGGCGATGTTTTCCGAGTAGGTCTTCTGCTGTTGCGGCTGCACCGAGTAGGCGATGAATTTCTTCGCAGCTTCCGCGCGCTTGGCGTCCAGACCTTTCGGAATGGCCCAGGCGTCGAAGTCGTAGATACCGCCGTTCCATACCACTTTCAGGTTGGATTCTTTCTGCACGGCAGCGATGCGACCGTTGTAGGCCGAGCTCATCACCACATCGCCGGAAGCGAGGTATTGCGGCGGTTGTGCGCCGGCTTCCCACCACTGAATGCTCGGCTTCAGCTCATCAAGCTTCTTGAACGCGCGATCCTGGCCACCCTTGCTCGCCAGCTCTTTGTAGACGTCTTTCGGCGCCACACCATCGGCCATCAGCGCGAATTCGAGGGTGTACTTGGCGCCTTTGCGCAGGCCACGCTTGCCCGGGAATTTCTTGGTATCCCAGAAATCCGCCCAACTGGTCGGTGCGGTTTTCAGCTTGTCGGCGTTGTAAGCCAGCACGGTCGACCAAACGAAGAAACCTACGCCGCACGGCTGAATCGCGCCTTTGACGTAGTCTTCGGTTTTGCCGAACAGTGCCGGATCGAGTTGTTCGAACATGTCTTCGTCGCAGCCACGGGACAGTTCTGGCGATTCAACTTCCACCAGGTCCCACGACACGCTCTTGGTGTCGACCATGGCTTTGACCTTGGCCATTTCGCCGTTGTATTCGCCGGCGACGATCTTGCCGTTGCCCGCCGCTTCCCACGGTGCATAGAAGGCTTTGACTTGCGCCGCCTTGTTCGCCCCGCCAAACGACACCACGGTCAAATCCGGGCCAGCGGCCATTGCGCTGGCCGCACCCATCAGGCCCAGGGTCAGGGCGGTGAACTTCAGGGATCTCAACATTTATTGTTCTCTCCACGTGCAGGGTTGGTGTTGGTGTTGCCGGGGCGATTAATGCGCCTCTAGAAGTGGATCAAGCGCGCGAACGTGCTCGACCTGCCAGCCAAGCGGTACCACGTCACCGACCGCGAGCGCTGGATCGAGCTCGGCAATCGGTTGTTTCACGAAGAAGTCGGTCTTGCCGCAGACTTCCAGGCGCACCCGGACGTGGTCGCCCAGATAGATGAATTCCGCCACCCTCCCTGAGAAGCGGTTAACGCATTGATCGCTCGAACCGTTGAGGCTGACGCGCTCCGGACGGATCGACAGGGTCACCGGTTCGCCGGTCTGGCCGACATTGACCGCCAGCGCCTCGACCTTTTCGCCTCGGCCCAACTCGACCACGCAGCGCTCGCCGTTCTGGCTGAGCAGGCGACCGTTGAGGCGGTTGTTCTCACCGATGAAGTTGGCGACGAAAGTGTTTTTCGGTTCTTCGTAAAGGCTGCGTGGCGGCGCGATCTGCTGGATTTCACCTTGATGGAATACCGCAACGCGGTCGGACATGGTCAGCGCTTCACCCTGATCGTGAGTTACATAGACCACGGTCACGCCGAGGCGCTGGTGCAGGTGTTTGATTTCCATCTGCATGTGTTCACGCAGTTGTTTATCGAGGGCGCCTAGGGGTTCATCCATCAGCACCAGTTGTGGCTCGAACACCAGCGCACGGGCCAGTGCCACACGTTGCTGCTGACCACCGGACAGCTGCGCCGGGTAGCGCGAGGCGAACGCGTCGAGCTGGACCATGCTGAGGACTTTCTTCACCCGGTCGCTGACATCGCTTTTGTTCAGGCCACGGACGGTCAGCGGGAAGGCGAGGTTTTCCGCCACGGTCATGTGCGGGAACAGCGCGTAGTTCTGGAACACCATGCCGATGTCACGCTTGTGCGGCGGCACGTTGTTGATCGAGCGCCCGGCCAGCAGAATTTCACCGGCGGTCGGTGTTTCGAAACCGGCGAGCATCATCAGGCTGGTGGTCTTGCCGGAACCGGACGGCCCGAGCAGGGTGAGAAATTCGCCTTTGCGAATGTCGAGGTTGAGGTCTTTGACGATCAGGTTCTCGCCGTCGTAGCTCTTCTGCACTCCACGAAAGCTGACCAGCACATCACTGGCCCCTGCGTTTGTATCGACCTGGCTCATACCCACACCTTTGTTGTTGATGACTGCTTGTGGATTAAGCCTAGTGGTTGCTGACAGGCACGCAAATCGGGGCGCAGGAGAGAATCGCCTCAGCCGGATGGAAGGTTGGGGGTAGGGATTGCCCTACAAGGATGGCGCTAACAGGTAAGGCAGTGGCGAGGGTTGAGCTGCGAGCCGTAAGAACAAGCCAAAGCGCGTGTCGCTTATGGACATGCCCGAAATTTCCGGCGCTATGGAGATCCCCTGTAGGAGTGAGCCTGCTCGCGATAGCGGTGGATCAGTCACTGCAGTGTTGACTGAGAGAAAGCTATCGCGAGCAGGCTCACTCCTACATTTTGATCGCGGTGACTGTTAGAGGAGTTTGTGCTCCATCGCGTATTTGACCAGTTCAGCCAGCGAGGTGATGTTGAGCTTTTGCATCAGCCGCGCCTTGTGGGTGCTGATGGTTTTGCTGCTCAGCGCCAGTTGCTGGGCGATGTCGTTGACGTTGGCGCCTTGGGCCAGGCGCTCGAACACCGAGAATTCGCGTTCGGACAGCAGCGAATGCAATGGCCGCGTGTCAGTCAGGCCGACTTCAAACACCATGCGGTCCGCCAGATCCGGATCGATATATCGCCCACCCGCCGCGACCTTGCGAATCGCCGTGAGCAACAGCGCCGGATCGCTGTCCTTGGTCGCATACCCGGCGGCGCCGACTTTTAATGCTCGCGCAGCCATCTGCGCTTCGTCGTGCATCGACAACACCAGAATCGCTGGCGGGTTGTTCAATGCACGGATGCGCGGGATCGCTTCGAGGCCGTTGACGCCCGGCATGGAGATGTCCAGCAACACAACCTCGCACGGCACGCTGCGCAGGGTTTCGAGTAACTGTTCACCATTGCTCGCCTCCCCCACCACTTGCAGATCCTTGGCCAGGCCGATCAATTGCTTGATGCCTTCGCGGACGATGGTGTGGTCTTCGGCTACCAGTACACGGATCACTCGCACTCTCCTCGGTTGTTGTTTTTAAGGGCAAAAGATCGCAGCCTGCGGCAGCTCCTACATTGATCGCATTCCCCTGTAGGAGCTGCCGTAGGCTGCGATCTTCTAGCGATCCAAAGGTACCCAGACATTCAGACTGGTACCCTCCCCCGGCTCACTCTCCAGCTCCAACCGCCCGCCCATGATCAACACCCGCTCACGCATGCCGACCAGACCAAACGAAGTCGGCCGACTGGCAGCGGCTACAAATCCTACGCCATCATCACTGACCGTCAGACACAATTCGTCGCCTTCCAGCGCCAGCGTCAGCTCCACAGTATGCGCCTGAGCATGGCGCATCACGTTGGTCAGCGCTTCCTGCAAAATCCGGAACAGGCCAATTGCCTTGGCATCACTGAGCGCCGGCAGATTGTCCGGCACCTGCACCAGACACGGGATCTGTGTGCGCGCCTCAAATCGGCGCGCCTGCCATTCGATCGCCGAGGCAATCCCGGCGTCGAGAATCGGCGGTCGCAGCGCCGTCGCCACATCGCGCACCAACTGGAACAGCTGGGCGATCAGGCGCTTCATGCTGTTCAATCGCTCGTTCAGACCGGGGTCGAGTTGCGCGTAGGCCAATTCGCACATCGATGTCTCCAGTTTCAGCACCGTAAGCATCTGCCCTAACTCATCGTGAACCTCGCGGGCAATCCGCGCCTTCTCTTCTTCACGCACGCTCTCAAGGTGCGCCGACAGTTCGCGCAACTGCTCACGGGATGCCGCCAGCTCAAGCTCGATACGCTTGCTCTCGGTGATATCCCAGACGATGCCATCCCAAACGTAGGCGCCATCCTCCAGTTGACGGGTAATCGCCTTGATTTCTGCCCAGCGTTGCTCGCCCTGACGCGTGAGGATTCGACCCTGCCATGACCAGTCGCTATCGGTGTCCAGCGCCTGATCCTGAGTGCGGTGGTAACTGGCCTTGTCATCCGGATGCACCAGACTTCGCAGGCCCATGTCGCGATGAGCAATAACGGCCGGCGCGTAACCGACCAGGCTTTCGCTGCCTTCACTGATGTAGGCAAAGTCGATCTGCCCGGTCACCGGCGCGCGCTCCAGCCGGAAAACCAGCCCCGGCACATTCGCCGCGATGCCTTGCAGGCGGGCCTCGCTCTCCTGCAAAGCCGCCAGCGCGCGACGGCGTTCGGTGACGTCAGTGAGATAAACCACCAGGTATTCGCTGTCGCGAAAGCGCAGAAAACTCAGCGACACGTCCGCCGGCAAAACACTGCCATCGGCGCGCACGCAACTGGTCTCGAAACTCAGCGGCCCCTCTTCACTGGCCCGCGCGCGTTTCCACAGATTGAGCCAGCGATCCATGTGCAGGCCCGGCTCGAAGTCGATCAGCGGTCGCTCGATCAGTCCGCCCGAGGGATAACCGAGCATGACTTCGGCGGCACGGTTGGCGTAACGCACATGGCTGTCCCAATTCACCCAGAGAATGCCGACGGTGCTTTGATCGATGGAAAACTGTGTCAGCCGCAAGGCTTCTTCGCTGGCGGCGCGCAAGGCGATGTCTTCTCGGGCGGCGAGCAAGCGCTGTTCAAGGCTGTGCTGCTGGCGTCGTTGCCAGAACACAATGGCCACGCAACTGAACAGCATCACCGCGAACAACAGGCTGAGGTTCTGCCAGAACCCCGGCGACTCCGACAGTCGCGGGTATTTCGGTTGCAGCCATTGATTGTGCAACTGCTCCAGATCCTTGGCCGGGATAGCGCGTAAAGCACTCTGGACGATGCCGGCCAGTTCCGGCCAATCGCGGCGCGAGGCGACCCGCAACAACTGCGGCAGACCGATATCACCGACCACCACCAGTTCGGCGAACTCCGGCTCTGCCGACAGACGCCCGAGCTGCGCCTCATCGACCACCGCGTAAGCCGCCTGCTGACTCAACAGCAACTGCAGCGCCTGACGCTCCAGCGGCACGTCTTGCAGGTTCAGATGTGGGTAGGTGCCGCGCAGATAATCGGCCGTGTTACTCGGCATCCGCACCGCCACGCGAGTCTGGTTGTCGAGTTTTTCCAGATCGACGACAGCGCCGGCCTTCTGATCGCTGACAATCAGTTGCGGCACGCGCATGTACGGATCGGAAAACTGCCACAGGCGCAGTGCGCTCGGGGTCTGACTCAGGCCCGGAGCGATGTCGATCTCGCCTTCGCGCAGCGCCGTTTCCAGTTGCGCCAGGTCCTGAAAATTGCGCCAGCTCAGTTCGACGTTGAGCGCCTTGGCCAGCAACTTCATCAACTCGACGTTGGCCCCCGACAGCCGCTGCAGGCGTCGATCGTAGGTTGCATACGGCGCCTGCAACACCAGACCGACGCGCAACTCATTGTGTTGCGCCAGCCATTGCTGCTGGCTCGCCGACAACTGCGCCGCGTGTGTCGGTGGCGCAGGCGCCGCCCAGCCCATCAAGGGAAACCACAAACAGCCGATAACCCACAGGCAGCAAAATCGCTTCATTGAAGTCTCATACACTGACAAATTCTGACCAACCCATTAGGCTGCCGGGATACTTTCTGGCCTGGAATAACCGATGCCCTCTGTCTACCGCCTGGCAATGCCAGCATTGTGCCTGTCGCTGATCCTGCCTTGTGCGTTTTCCGTCGAAGCCGCCGATCCGGCACCTGCCGCCGCCACGGAAAAACCTGCCGAAGAAAAACCCGCCGAACGCCAGCCACTGCTTGAGCGTAGTCAGGAAGAGGCGGCCGCACTGGAACGTAAGGTCCCGGCGCAAGAACAGCAACAATTGCAGGCGGGCAGCGATACATTTCTCGCCCTGTGGAAACCGGCCAACACCGCCGACCCCAAGGGCGCAGTGATCATCATCCCCGGCGCGGGCGAAACCGCTGACTGGCCGCAGGCAATCGGCCCATTGCGGCGCAAATTGCCGGACGCCGAGTGGAGCAGCCTGAGTATCACTCTGCCCGATCTGCAAAGCGATGCCATCGCACCGCGGGTGATCGAGCCTGCCGCCGCGCCGAAAGCGCCGGAAACCGGCAGCAAGGATGCCACCACCGCGCAGCCGATTGAGCAAGCCGCTGGCGGTGAAGCCGAAGTGGCCGATCAAGTGGTCGCCGAAACCACTGAAGAGCAGTCCAAGGCTGACGCCGAGCGAATCTTCGCGCGCATCGACGCGGCGATTGCCTACGCCGAGCAACAGAGCGCGCGCAGCATTGTCGTGCTTGGACACGGTACCGGTGCCTATTGGGCCGCACGCTACCTGAGCGAAAAACAAACTTCGCAGGTCGAGAAATTTGTCATGGTTGATGTGCAAACGCCGACCAAGGCCAAACCGGCACTGGTCGAACTGACGCCGACACTGAAGCTGCCGACTGCGGATATTTTCTACATGGACAAGCCGCTGGATCGCAACGCCGCGCTGGAGCGCATGCAGGCAAACAAGCGCTTGAAGACCTCGGCGTTCAGCCAGGTCGCGCTCAAGGCGCTGCCGGATAACAAGGCTGAACAGGAACAATTGTTCCGCCGGGTGCGTGGCTGGTTGAATCCGCAGAGCACCGACTGACCGGTAGACCGAGTCGCCCCCTTCGCGAGCAGGCTCGCTCCCACACTGGATCTGCGTACACAAACCATTGTGGGAGCGAGCCTGCTCGCGAAGGGGCCGGTGCAGGCAAGAAAGATCTAACCGTTAGCGAAAATCCCGCCGCTCACGAACCAACGTGTAGGCATTGTGCAACTCCCGGGTTTTCTCGGTCGCCTCCCGCACCTGCGCCGCCGTTGCGCCGGTGCCGGCAATCTTGTCCGGGTGATGCCGGCTCAACAGCCGCCGGTACGCCCGTTTGATCTGCGCCGGCTCACTGGTCGCCGATACCCCAAGCAATTTCATTGCTTCCTGATAACTCACCGCCGCACTGACGATCGGGCGCTTGCCCGGCTCGTAATCACTGGCCAGTGCCTGCACCTGCTGCGTCGTCCAGCCCAGCCACTTGCCCCACTGCGCCAGCAACTCACGCTCGCTGACACCCGCGCGACCATCGGCCCAGACCATTCGCCAACAGGCGCGCAATACGCCTTCGGCAGCATGCGGTTGCGTACTCAGACGTTTCAGATAACCGCGCAGATGATCACTGCCGGACTTGCCGCGATTGAACGCGGCAATCGCCCGACGCGTTGCCGGCTCGCCCATCTCCAGCGCGCGCATCTCGTTGCGCGCCTGCTGGATATGCCCGTCGGTGACCCGACCGTCACTTTTGGCCAGACGCCCAAGCAGCACAAACAACAACTCGTCGTTGCGCAGCATTGGCCGCCCGCCGAGCTTCTCGCGCAAATGCCCCCAGCTCTGCAAATGCAGACGCCGATCCAGCGCCTGCCCCAACAATGCCCCAAGCATGGCCCCCGGAATGCTGGCAATCGCAAAACCCGCTCCGGCTCCAATCAGAGTCCCTGGCCACAACATGTCAGCGACTCGCTTCTATCAAGGTTTCAGCTTCGGCGAGACGCTCGTGGGTGCCGACATCCACCCAGTGACCCTTTAGCCGCTCGCCAGTGACTTCACCGTCCGCCATGGCTTTGCGCAATAGAGGTGCGAGCTTGAAAGCACCGTCCGCGCAGCCGTCGAACAGTTGCGGATGCAGCACAGCGATGCCGCTGTAAGTCAAAGTCGCCGCGTCCGGCTGGCCGTCGAACACTTGCCCGTCGATCAGAGAAAAGTCGCCGGTGGGGTGATGCGCCGGATTGTCCGCCAGCACCAGATGCGCCAGACCATTAATCGGCTGGTGCAGCACGCTGAAGTCGTAATCGGTCCAGATATCACCGTTGACCACCAGAAACGCATCATCGCCGAGCAACGGCAGCGCACGGAAAATCCCGCCGCCGGTTTCCAGTGGCTCGCCTTCCGGCGAGTACTCGATGCTCACGCCGAATTGCGAGCCATCGCCGAGGTAATCCTCGATCTGCTGACCGAGCCACGCATGATTGATGACGATCTCGTTGAAGCCGGCTGCCGCGAGGGCGCGCAGGTGATACTCGATCAACGGCACGCCGCCGGCACGCACCAGCGGTTTTGGAGTGGTCAGGGTCAGCGGGCGCATGCGCTCGCCTTTGCCCGCCGCCAGAATCATTGCCTTCATACTGTTGCTCCACCCCGCAGGCTGGTGAACAGCGCTTGCAGCTCGGCCAGCTCAGGACGACGGGCAGTCACTGCTTCTATATAGGAGAAGAAGCGCGGCACGTCGGCCAGGTAACGCGGCTTGCCGTCGCGATGGCAGATGCGCGCGAAAATGCCGATCACTTTCAGGTGACGCTGCACGCCCATCAGGTCGCTGGCGCGCAGGAAGTCTTCGAAGTCCGGCTGCACCGGAATGTTCAGCGCCGAGGCTTGCTGCCAGTAACTTTCCAGCCAGCCACGCACGCGCTCTTCAGGCCAACTGAGGAAGGCGTCCTTGAACAGGCAGGTCACGTCGTAGGTCACCGGGCCGTAAACGGCATCCTGAAAATCCAGCACGCCAGGGTTCGGCTCGCTGAGCATCAGGTTGCGCGGCATGTAATCGCGGTGCACCAGGACTTTCGGCTGGGCCAGGGCGCTGTTGATCAACAGATCGCTGACACGCTGCCATTGCTGCTGCTGGGCCGTATCGAACTCGACGCCGAGTTCACGCTTCACGTACCACTCGGGGAACAGTTCCAGTTCACGGCGCAGCAACGCAACGTCATAACTCGGCAACGGTGCCACCATCGGCAACTGCTGAAAAGCCAGCAGCGCTTGCAGGGCATCGCTGAACAATTGCTCGGCATTTTCGCCATCGATCACGTCGAGATAGGTCTTGTTGCCCAGGTCATTGAGCAAAAGAAATCCACGATCGAGGTCTTCGGCATAAATTTTCGGCACATTTATTCCGGATTTCGCCAGCAAAAACGCGATATCCACGAACGGTTTGCAGTTTTCCTGCGGTGGTGGCGCGTCCATCACGACAAAGCTGCGACCGGCTCCTTCCCAACGGAAGTAGCGACGGAAACTCGCGTCGCTACTGGCCGCGATCAACGTGGCCGGGGGCACGGCGCCCCAACCCTGATCTGCAAAAAGGATTGCCAACTGCTCATCGAGCCAAACTTTCAGGTGTTGCAAGCGTACATCTTGGTCAGGCATTGCAAGGGTCTCCGACGGCGCTAGCCGTCAAGCGGGTCATGCTTTATTATCCAGCATCTTTTTCAGACCATCGAGAGGCGTGCGGCCCACACCGCGGGCAGATGGCACGCAGGAAGCCCGGACTAATAAGATGGCATTGAAATCCCCCGCGTTTCGTAAAAAATTTCCGTTGTTGGTAACCGGCAGTCTGCTGGCTATGCAACCTCTGGCCAGTCAATTCGTTGTCGCCGCCGAGCAGTATGACTGCTCCGTCTCGGCTTCGGGTGGTTGGGCCTGTGCGCCCAAGACGTCGGCAGCAGCATTGCCGCCACGTCCAGTGCACGAGGGCAGTGCCATCAGCGCCACCGGCGACGCCCCGGCCGAAAATGGTTCGGTTGCCGACACAGGCCCTAAAACGGCACTGGTCACCGAAGCCAAAGGCCGTGGCCTGAAATCCCGCAGCGAAGACTTCAGTCATCTCGACTGGGTTCCGCGCGAGAAACTCACCGCCGCCCAACTGGCCGAGACCGGTCCGTATTGCTCTGGTGCCTACATCGAGCCGACTCGTCCTGGCATGAATGACAAGACGAATAAAAGCGATGCTCCGACCTTTATCGGCGCAAAAGCTTCGCGCTATAACACCGATGATCAAGTTGGCACCCTGGCCGGTGATGTTGTCCTGCGTCAGGGCAGCATGCAGGTCGAGTCCGATGAAGCGAGCCTGTACCAGGCCGAGAGCCGCGCCGAACTCAATGGCGATGTGCGCATCCGTGACAACGGCGCGCTGATCGTCGGCGATCACGCCGATGTACAGCTCGACACCGGTGAAGCCAAGGTCGACAACGCCGAATACGTGATGCACAAGTCGCGCATCCGCGGTAACGCGCTGTACGCCAAGCGTGCCGAGAACGCGATCATCCGCTTGAAGGACGGCACGTACACCACGTGCGAACCGAACAGCAACGCCTGGCAGCTCAAGGGCAACAACATCACCTTGAACCCGGCGACCGGTTTCGGTACTGCGACCAACGTGACACTGCGGGTCAAGGACATTCCGATCCTGTACACGCCGTACATCTACTTCCCGATCGACGACCGTCGCCAGTCGGGCTTCCTGCCGCCGACCATCGGCACCGGCAGCGATACCGGCTTCATGCTGGTCACTCCGTACTACTTCAACCTGGCGCCGAACTACGATGCCACGTTGTATCCGCGTTACATGAGCAAACGCGGCATGTTGGTGGAAGGCGAATTCCGTTACCTGACCAAGTCGAGTGAAGGTCAGTTCGGCGCGGCGTATCTGAACGACGAAGATACTGATCGCAGCAAACAGACCGACTACGAAAAGAATCGCTACATGTACAACTGGCAGCACAAGGGCGGTCTCGACTCCCGTGTGCTCACCCAGGTTGACTACACCAAGATCAGTGATCCGTACTACTTCCAGGATCTGACCACTGACCAGATTGGCGTGAAGAGCGAAGACTTCGTCAACCAGCAGGGTTCGGTGACTTACCGTGGCGACAGCTACACCGCTCGACTGAACGCTCAGGCGTATCAGCTGGCGACCGTGTCGAACATCACCCCGTATGACCGTCTGCCGCAGATCACCTTCAATGGTCGGCTGCCGTATCACCCGGAAGGCCTGAACTTCGATTACGAGACCGAACTGGTTCGTTTTGATCGTGATCTGGAAAACGGCAACTTCACCAATGAAGACGGCACTGTCGAGTCCCGCCTCGACAACAACGTTACCGGCTTGGCTCGCGCCAACGGCGACCGTCTGAATCTGAAGCCAGGTGTGAGCCTGCCGATGAACTGGACTTATGGCTTCCTGAAGCCGTCGCTCAAGTATCAGTACACTCAGTACCAGCTTGATCTCGACGGTACCGGCAAGTCGCAGATTGCTGCTCAGACTGCCGAACAGCAGAAGATCAACGGCAAGTTCGACAGCAATCAGAACCGTGGCGTACCGATTGCCAGCATCGACAGCGGCCTGTACTTCGACCGCAACACGTCGTTCTTCGGCAAGAACTACCGCCAGACCCTGGAGCCGCGCCTGTTCTACCTCTACGTACCTGAGGTTGATCAAGAAGACATTCCAGTGTTCGACACCAGCGAATACACCTTCAACTACGCCTCGCTGTTCCGCGACAACCGCTTCTCCGGCTCCGACCGTGTCGGTGACGAGAACAAACTGTCGCTGGGCGTAACCAGCCGCTGGATCGAAGACGACGGTTTCGAACGTCAACGCATCAGCGTCGGTCAGGCGTTGTACTTCAAGGATCGTGAAGTACAGCTGCCGGGTATCGATGCGAAAACCCGCGACGATGCCCAGGCCAATGTCTCGCCTTACGCCCTGGAATACGAATATCGCTGGAACCGCGATTGGCGGACCACGGCCGACTACAACTGGGATCCGGACAGCCGCAGCCCACGTTCCGGCAGCGCGATGTTCCACTACCAGCCGGAAGACAACCCGAACAAGGTCGTCAACCTCGGCTATCGCTATCGCAACGACCAGGTTCGTTACGACCAGAACACCGGTAAATGGTCGGTGGGTGGTGGTGACTATGGCACCCCGGGCCAACCGAACTACGTGAAGGACTACTACAAGATCCAGCAGCATGACTTCTCGGTCATCTGGCCGATCGTTCCGCAGTGGAGCGCGATCAGCCGCTGGCAGTACGACTACAACCGCAACCGTACGCTGGAAGCCTTCGGTGGTTTCGAATATGACAACTGCTGCTGGAAACTGCGCCTGATCAACCGTTACTGGGTCAGCTATGACGAATTCAGTCAGAACGCCCCGGAAAACGAAAAAGGCGACCACGGCGTCTTCCTCCAAATTGTTCTGAAGGGACTCGGCGGCCTTACCGGCGCCAAGGTAGAGAGCTTCCTCGACAAAGGCATCCAAGGTTATCGTCAACGTGAAGACCAAGCTTTCTGATTGTCTGCGCCCGCTGATGCTGGGCGCGCTGTTCCTGGGTACGGCGGCCAACGCCGCCGTACAGTCCATCGATAAAGTGGTAGCGATCGTCGATAACGACGTGGTCATGCAGAGCCAACTGGACCAGCGCGTCCACGAAGTTCAGCAGACCATCGCCAAGCGTGGGGGTGGTTTGCCACCGCCAGGCGTGCTGGATCAACAGGTGCTTGAGCGCCTGATCGTCGAGAACCTGCAATTGCAGATCGGCGAACGTTCCGGCATCCGTATCACCGATGAAGAGCTGAACCAGGCTGTCGGTACGATTGCCCAGCGCAATAACATGACAGTGGATCAATTCCGCGCCGCTCTGGCTCGCGATGGTCTGTCTTATGACGACGCTCGTGACCAGATCAAACGCGAAATGGTCATCAGCCGTGTGCGTCAGCGTCGTGTGGCAGAACGCATTCAGGTTTCCGAGCAGGAAGTGAAAAACTTCCTCGCCTCCGACCTCGGCAAGATGCAACTGTCCGAAGAGCTGCACCTGGCCAACATCCTGATCCCGACGCCGGAAAGCGCCAACTCTGACGCCATTCAGAGCGCTGCCCGTCAGGCCATGGAGGTTTACCAGCAACTCAAGCAAGGCGCCGACTTCGGTCAAATGGCCGTTGCCAAGTCCGGCAGCGACAACGCTCTGGAAGGCGGCGACATGGGCTGGCGTAAAGCCGCGCAACTGCCACCGCCGTTCGATCGCGAGCTGAGCAGCATGGCGGTTGGCGACATCACTCAGCCTGCACGCACTCCAGGTGGTTTCATCATCCTGAAGCTGCTGGCCAAACGTGGTGGCGAAGCGCAGATGCGTGACGAAGTGCATGTCCGCCACATCCTCGTCAAACCAAGTCCGATCCGTGACGAAGCCAAGACTCAGGCGCTGGTGCAATCGCTGTACGAGCGCATCCTGGCCGGTGAAGATTTCGCCGAACTGGCGAAGAACTACTCCGAAGACCCGGGTTCGGCCCTCAACGGCGGTGACCTGAACTGGATCGATCCGAACGCACTGGTGCCGGAATTCCGCGAAGTGATGGCCAAGACCCCACAAGGTCAGCTGTCCAAGCCATTCCAGACCCAATACGGCTGGCACGTTCTGGAAGTCCTTGGCCGCCGCGCCACCGACAGCACCGAACAAGCCCGCGAGCAGCAAGCCATGACCGTACTGCGTAACCGCAAATACGACGAAGAGCTGCAAACCTGGCTGCGTCAGATCCGTGACGAAGCGTACGTAGAGATCAAACTCCCTGGTGCAGACCAGGCAGCGCAGTGAAACCCCAGCGTTTCGCGCTGACACCCGGCGAACCAGCCGGCATCGGTCCCGACCTGTGCCTGCTGCTCGCCTCGCAAGCCCAGCCACATCCCCTGATTGCCATTACCAGCCGCGACCTGCTCAAAGAGCGGGCCGCGCAGCTGGGGCTGGCCGTCAACTTGCTGGAGGTCGGCCCTGATCACTGGCCGAAAGCCCCGGCGCCTGCGAACAGCCTGTACGTCTGGGATACACCGCTCAGCGCCCCCGTGGTTGCCGGGCAACTGGACAAGGCCAACGCCGCGTTCGTCCTCGAAACCCTGACCCGCGCCGGCAATGGCTGCCTCAACGGCGACTTCGCCGGGATGATCACTGCGCCTGTGCACAAGGGCGTGATCAACGAATCGGGCATCGCGTTCTCCGGACACACGGAATTTCTCGCTGACCTGACCCACACCGCACAGGTCGTCATGATGCTGGCGACACGCGGTTTGCGCGTTGCACTGGTCACCACTCACCTGCCCCTGCGTGACATCGCCGATGCGATCACGCCAGAGCGCCTGGAGCGGGTCACGCGGATTCTGCACAGCGAACTGCAAAACAAATTCGGCATCGCCCAGCCACGCATCCTCGTCTGCGGGCTCAACCCGCACGCGGGTGAAGGCGGACATCTGGGCCATGAAGAAATCGACATCATCGAACCCACCTTAGAGCGCCTGCGCAGCGAGGGCATGGACCTTCGTGGCCCGCTGCCCGCCGACACTCTGTTTACCCCCAAATATCTGGAGCACTGCGACGCAGTGCTGGCGATGTACCACGACCAGGGCTTGCCTGTGCTCAAGTACAAAGGCTTCGGCGCTGCCGTCAACGTGACCCTGGGTTTGCCAATCATCCGCACGTCGGTCGACCATGGCACCGCCCTGGACCTGGCCGGCAGCGGCAAGATCGACACCGGCAGCCTGCAAGTCGCCCTGGAAACCGCCTACCAGATGGCCGAGACCCGTTTATGACCGAGCAATACCAACACAAGGCGCGCAAACGCTTTGGCCAGAACTTCCTGCACGATGCCGGCGTCATCGATCGCATCCTGCGCTCCATCAGTGCCAAGTCTGGAGACCGCCTGCTTGAAATCGGCCCGGGCCAGGGCGCACTGACTGCCGGTTTGCTCAACTCCGGCGCGCAACTGGACGTGGTGGAACTGGACAAGGATCTGATCCCGATCCTCAATCAGCAGTTTGCCGGCAAGAGCAACTTCAACCTGCATCAGGGCGATGCGCTGAAGTTCGACTTCAACACGCTCAATGCCGCGCCGAACAGCCTGCGCGTGGTCGGCAACCTGCCTTACAACATCTCGACGCCGCTGATTTTTCACCTGCTGAACAACGCCGGCATCATTCGCGACATGCACTTCATGCTGCAGAAAGAAGTGGTCGAACGCCTCGCTGCTGGCCCGGGCGGTGGTGACTGGGGTCGTCTGTCGATCATGGTTCAGTACCACTGCCGCGTGGAACATCTGTTCAATGTCGGCCCCGGCGCGTTCAACCCGCCGCCGAAAGTCGACTCGGCGATCGTTCGCCTGGTGCCGCACGCCGTACTGCCGCACCCGGCCAAGGATCACAAGTTGCTGGAGCGCGTCGTGCGCGAAGCGTTCAACCAGCGCCGTAAAACCCTGCGCAACACGCTCAAGCAATTGCTCAGCAATGCCGAGATCGAAGCCGCTGGTGTCGATGGCAGCCTGCGTCCGGAGCAACTGGACCTGGCCGCGTTCGTACGCTTGGCTGACCAACTCGCCATACAGGTTCCGGCCTCCCCCGCCGCCGACTGACAAGCGATGAGCGCTATCGGGCAGGACGCCACTCTGGTTTACTGCCCGATACTTGCCTAGACTGATTCCCCATCAGCTACGCCCCGCGTTCCGCTTCGTTTAAGGCCCCTTGCATGTCCGATTCCCGTTACCAGGTCGATGTCAGTGTCGTTACCCGCTATCTGGCAGACCAATCGCAACCCGAGCACGACCGCTTCGCCTTCGCCTACACCATCACCGTGCAGAACAATGGCGAGCAGCCCGCGCGCCTGATGTCGCGACATTGGGTGATCACCGATGGTGACGGCCATGTCGAAGAGGTGCGCGGCGCCGGTGTCGTCGGCCAGCAACCGCTGATCGATGCGGGCCAGAGCCATACCTACAGCAGCGGCACGGTGATGACCACCAAGGTCGGCACCATGCAGGGCACCTACGAAATGGTCGCCGACGACGGCAAGCATTTCGACGCCATCATCAAACCTTTCCGTCTGGCGGTGCCCGGAGCCTTGCACTGATGGCGACGTATGCTGTCGGCGACCTGCAGGGCTGCCTCGAACCGCTGAAATGCCTGCTCAGGCAGGTGGCGTTCGACCCCAAGCTTGATCGTCTGTGGCTGGTCGGCGATCTGGTCAACCGTGGCCCGCAATCGCTGGAAACCCTGCGTTTTCTCTATGGCATGCGTGAGTCGCTGGTCTGCGTGCTCGGCAACCATGACCTGCATCTGCTGGCGGCGGCGAAAAACATCGAGCGCCTGAAGAAGTCGGACACCTTGCGCGAGATTCTCGAGGCACCGGACAGCGCCGAGTTGCTTGAGTGGTTACGCCAGCAAAAGCTGATGCATTACGACGAGACTCGCGATGTCGCCATGGTGCATGCCGGCATTCCGCCGCAATGGTCGCTGAACCGCGCGCTGAAGTGCGCCGCCGAAGTCGAAAGCGCCCTGCGTGACGATAATCTGTTCCCCGCTTACCTCGACGGCATGTACGGCAACGATCCAGCGAAATGGGACAACGACCTCAAAGGTGTGACCCGCTTGCGCGTCATCACCAACTATTTCACGCGCATGCGCTTCTGCACCACCGAGGGCAAGCTCGACCTCAAGAGCAAGGAAGGCCTCGACACCGCGCCAGCGGGTTACAAACCGTGGTTCCAGCACAAGGAGCGCAAGACCAAGGGCCTGAGGATCATCTTCGGCCACTGGGCGGCCCTTGAAGGCAATATCCATGAGCCTGGCATCTCGGCGCTGGACACCGGTTGTGTCTGGGGCGGCAGCCTGACCCTGATGAACGTCGACAGCGGCGAACGCCTGTCGTGCAAATGCGACGAACACGGCGGTCTAGCTCAGACCGTCGCACCACTTATCCCCGAATCTTCGCCAGTCAGCGCACCGCGTTAGACTGCGCTTTCAGCCGAGCAACAGGAACCCGTCATGAGCGAATTCAAACGAATCCCCCCGGAACAGGCCCAGGCCCTGCGTGAACAAGGCGCGGTCGTCGTCGACGTCCGTGATCCGGCAACTTTTGCAGCGCTACACATCAGTGGCTCGAAGCATCTGGACAATCACTCGCTGCACGCCTTCATTCAAGGCGCTGACCTCGACGCCCCGACCGTGGTCGTCTGCTATCACGGTAATTCCAGCCAGGGCGCTGCGGCCTACTTGATCAGCCAAGGCTTTTCCGACGTCTACAGCATGGACGGCGGCTTTGAGCTGTGGCGTACGACGTATCCTGCGGAAACCGCGCAAGGCACCGCCGAATAATTTTTTTGCAACGCGCAGGCCCCGGCTGCCGTGGGCCTGCGCTGGCAGACGAACGGTCTTGCCACAACTAATTACGTATCTCGCCTTTACCTCCCGAATTCCCAACTATCCTTAAGCCCAGGCCATCCAAATCAGGGGAGAGCCGGTACACCGGCGCACGGGTCATCGGGAGTGACTTTCACGATTGTCGATCGTGGAAGTGTTCTGGGGGGTAAACAAACAGCCGCCAAAACGGTTGTTTGCCAGCATCGACTGAGTGATCCGGCGTCGGCTCCACGTATCGAGCGAGGTGACGTCATGAGTATCTTTAGCCACTTCCAACAACGCTTCGAGTCCACACGCCAGGAAGAACTCTCGCTGCAAGAGTACCTGGAGCTGTGCAAGAAAGACCGTAGCGCCTACGTTTCCGCCGCCGAGCGTCTATTGCTGGCCATCGGCGAGCCGGAACTGCTCGACACCTCGACCAATTCGAGGCTGTCACGCATCTTCTCCAACAAGGTGATCCGTCGCTATCCGGCCTTTGAAGACTTCCACGGGATGGAAGAATGCATCGACCAGATCGTCTCGTATTTCCGCCACGCCGCCCAAGGCCTGGAAGAGAAGAAACAGATCCTCTATCTGCTCGGCCCTGTCGGCGGCGGTAAATCGTCGCTGGCCGAGAAGCTGAAACAGCTGATCGAGAAAGTGCCCTTCTACGCGATCAAGGGCTCACCTGTATTCGAGTCGCCGCTGGGTCTGTTCAACGCCACCGAAGATGGCGCGATCCTCGAAGAAGACTTCGGTATCCCGCGGCGCTACCTGAACACCATCATGTCGCCATGGGCGACCAAACGCCTGGCCGAATTCGGCGGCGACATCAGCCAGTTCCGCGTGGTCAAGCTGTACCCGTCGATCCTCAACCAGATCGCGGTGGCCAAGACCGAACCGGGCGACGAGAACAACCAGGACATCTCGGCGCTGGTGGGCAAGGTCGATATCCGCAAACTCGAGGAATACCCACAGAACGACGCCGACGCTTATAGCTACTCCGGTGCGCTGTGCCGGGCCAACCAGGGCCTGATGGAATTTGTCGAAATGTTCAAGGCACCGATCAAGGTGCTGCACCCGTTGCTGACCGCGACACAGGAAGGCAACTACAACAGTACCGAAGGCCTCGGCGCGATTCCGTTCACCGGGATTCTGCTCGCTCACTCCAACGAATCGGAATGGCACACCTTCCGCAACAACAAGAACAACGAAGCGTTCATCGACCGGATATACATCGTCAAAGTACCGTATTGCCTGCGCGTCAGCGACGAAGTGAAGATCTACGACAAACTGTTGTTCAACAGTTCTCTGGCCAAGGCCCATTGCGCGCCCGACACCCTGAAGATGCTCGCGCAGTTCACCGTGCTGTCACGCCTCAAGGAGCCGGAAAACTCCAACATCTATTCAAAAATGCGCGTCTACGACGGTGAGAACCTCAAGGACACCGATCCGAAGGCCAAGTCGATCCAGGAATACCGCGACTCGGCAGGTGTTGACGAAGGCATGAACGGTCTGTCGACCCGCTTCGCGTTCAAGATCCTCTCCAAGGTGTTCAACTTCGATCCGCATGAAATCGCCGCCAACCCGGTGCACCTGCTCTATGTGCTGGAACAGCAGATCGAACAGGAACAGTTCCAGGCCGAAACCCGCGAGCGCTACCTGCGCTACCTGAAGGAATACCTGGCACCGCGTTATATCGAATTCATCGGCAAGGAGATCCAGACCGCTTATCTCGAGTCTTACAGCGAATACGGCCAGAACATCTTCGACCGCTACGTCCTGTACGCAGACTTCTGGATTCAGGATCAGGAATATCGCGATCCGGAAACCGGCGAGATCCTCAACCGCGTCGCGTTGAATGAAGAACTGGAAAAAATCGAGAAACCGGCCGGTATCAGCAATCCGAAGGATTTCCGCAACGAGATCGTCAACTTCGTCCTGCGCGCCCGGGCCAACAACAACGGCAAGAACCCGACCTGGCTCAGCTACGAAAAACTGCGCGTGGTCATCGAGAAGAAAATGTTCTCCAACACCGAGGATCTGCTGCCGGTCATCAGCTTCAACGCCAAGGCCAGCAAGGAGGACCAACAGAAGCACAACGACTTCGTCACTCGAATGGTCGAGCGCGGCTACACCGACAAACAGGTACGGCTTCTTTCCGAATGGTACCTGCGGGTACGGAAGTCGCAGTGAAGCAGCTGCAAGCTTCTAGCTACGAGCTGCAAGAACAAAGCGCGTAACCCACTGATGCCCGGGAACCTGCTTTTTCTTGCAGCTTGAAGCTCACAACTTGAAGCTGCCCGGAGGGCTTCCTATGAGTTATGTGATCGACCGACGTCTGAATGGCAAGAACAAGAGCACGGTGAACCGCCAGCGTTTCCTGCGGCGTTACCGTGATCACATCAAAAAGGCTGTCGAAGAGGCCGTCAGCCGCCGTTCCATTACCGATATGGAACACGGCGAGCAAATCAGCATTCCCGGTCGCGACATCGACGAACCGGTGCTTCACCACGGCCGCGGCGGCAAGCAGACCGTGGTTCACCCCGGCAACAAGGAATTCACCGCCGGCGAGCATATTGCCCGACCACCGGGCGGTGGCGGCGGACGCGGTCCGGGCAAGGCCGGTAATTCCGGCGAGGGCATGGACGAGTTCGTCTTCCAGATCACCCAGGAAGAATTCCTCGAATTCATGTTCGAAGACCTCGAACTGCCGAACCTGGTCAAACGCAACCTGAGCGGTACCGACACCTTCAAAACCGTGCGCGCCGGGATCAGTAACGAAGGCAACCCGTCCCGGATCAATATCATCCGCACCCTGCGTTCCGCCCATGCGCGGCGCATCGCCCTGTCCGGCAGCAGCCGGGCGAAGCTACGCGAAGTCAAAGAAGAACTTGAGCGACTAAGACGCGAAGAGCCGGACAATTTCGGCGATATTCAGGAACTCGAGGCGGAAATCGAAAAGCTCAGCGCGCGCATCCATCGCGTGCCGTTCCTCGATACGTTCGACCTGAAATACAACTTGCTGATCAAACAACCGAACCCGAGCTCGAAAGCCGTGATGTTCTGCCTGATGGACGTTTCCGGGTCCATGACCCAGGCGACCAAGGACATTGCCAAACGCTTTTTCATCCTGTTGTACCTGTTCCTGAAACGGAACTACGACAAGATCGACGTGGTATTCATCCGCCACCACACCAGCGCCCGGGAAGTCGACGAAGAGGAGTTTTTCTATTCGCGGGAAACCGGCGGCACCATCGTCTCCAGCGCGCTGAAGCTGATGCAGGAGATCATGGCCGAGCGCTATCCGAGTAACGAGTGGAACATCTACGCGGCTCAGGCCTCCGACGGTGACAACTGGAACGACGACTCGCCGATCTGCCGTGACATCCTGATCAACCAGATCATGCCGTTTGTGCAGTACTACACTTACGTGGAGATCACCCCGCGTGAACATCAGGCCTTGTGGTACGAGTACGAACGCATCGCCGAAGCCTTTTCTGACACATTTGCCCAGCAGCAACTGGTCTCGGCCGGGGATATCTATCCGGTCTTCCGTGAACTCTTCCAGCGCAGGTTAGTGACATGACCGCCAAAGAGCAGAAGCGCCAACCCATTTCCACCGGCTCCGAATGGACATTCGAGCTGATCCAGACCTACGACCGCGAAATCGCCCGTATCGCGGCCGGCTATGCGCTGGACACCTATCCCAACCAGATCGAAGTGATCACCGCCGAGCAGATGATGGACGCCTATGCGTCGGTGGGCATGCCGCTGGGTTATCACCACTGGTCCTACGGCAAACACTTCCTCAGCACCGAAAAATCCTACAGTCGCGGACAAATGGGCCTGGCCTACGAGATCGTGATCAACTCCGACCCGTGCATCGCCTATCTGATGGAAGAAAACACCATCTGCATGCAGGCGCTGGTGGTGGCTCACGCCTGCTATGGCCACAACAGCTTCTTCAAGGGTAATTACCTGTTCCGCACTTGGACGGATGCCAGTTCGATCATCGACTACCTGGTGTTCGCCAAGCAGTACATCATGCAGTGCGAGGAGCGCCATGGCATCGATGCCGTGGAGGACTTGCTCGACTCCTGCCATGCACTGATGAACTACGGCGTCGACCGTTACAAACGCCCGTATCCGATTTCCGCCGAGGAGGAACGGCGGCGGCAGAAGGATCGTGAAGAACACATGCAGAAGCAGATCAATGATCTGTGGCGCACCATTCCCAAAGGCGCGGACAAATACAGCGACAAGGACAACGCACGTTTCCCGGCAGAGCCGCAGGAAAACATCCTCTATTTCATCGAGAAGCACGCGCCGTTGCTGGAGCCTTGGCAGCGCGAGATCGTGCGCATCGTGCGCAAGATCGCCCAGTACTTTTACCCACAGCGTCAGACCCAGGTGATGAACGAGGGCTGGGCGACGTTCTGGCACTACACCCTGATGAACGACCTGTACGACGAAGGCCTGGTCACTGACGGCTTCATGATGGAGTTTCTGACGTCACACACCAGCGTGGTGTTCCAGCCTGGCTTCGACAGTCCGTACTACAGCGGCATCAACCCCTATGCACTGGGTTTTGCCATGTACCGCGACATTCGGCGCATGTGCGAAGAACCTACCGAGGAAGATCGTCACTGGTTCCCGGAGATCGCCGGAACGGACTGGCTATCGACCATCAAGTTCGCCATGAGCAGCTTCAAGGATGAGAGCTTCATCCTGCAGTACCTGTCACCCAAGGTAATCCGTGATCTGAAGCTGTTCAGCATTATGGATGACGATCAAAAGGATGACTTGTTGGTGCCGGCGATCCATGACGAACCCGGTTATCGAATCATCCGCGAAACCCTGGCGGCACAGTACAACCTCGGCAACCGCGAACCGAACGTACAGATCTACAGCATCGATCGGCGCGGCGATCGCTCGCTGACCTTGCGTCACCAGCAACACGATCGCAAACCGCTGGGAGATTCCACTGACGAGGTGCTTAAACATCTGCATCGCTTATGGGGCTTCGATATCCACCTGGAAACCCTGCAAGGCGACCAGATCATGAAAACCCATCACGTTCCGCCACGCAGTGAACACAGCGAAGGGGATTACGGCCGGCTCGACCTCGCCGTCATTCATCTTTGAAACGGTTCTGGCCTCCGCAAGTCCGGCGCAAGGGTTATCCTGTCGGGCTAACGGAGGTTTTTTATGCAGATTTTCAAGGTTGGCGGCGCGGTTCGAGATCGCTTGCTGGGCAAACCGGTCACGGACATCGATTGGGTCGTGGTCGGCGCCACCACGCAAGAAATGCTCGCCAAGGGCTATCGTCCGGTCGGTGCGGATTTCCCGGTTTTTCTTCACCCGAAAAGCGGTGAGGAATACGCCCTCGCCCGCACTGAACGCAAAAGCGGTCGCGGTTATGGCGGCTTCACCTTTCACGCCAGCCCCGAAGTAACTCTTGAAGAAGATCTGATTCGTCGGGACCTGACCATCAATGCCATGGCCGAGGACGATCAGCAGAATCTCACCGATCCATACGATGGCCAGCGCGATCTTGAAGCTCGAATCCTGCGCCACGTTTCCCCGGCGTTTGCCGAAGATCCCCTCCGCGTTCTGCGTGTTGCCCGCTTCGCCGCGCGCTATGCCGGGCTGGGTTTTACTGTCGCACCGGAAACCCTCGAACTGATGCGCCAACTCAGCGAATCCGGCGAACTGGAAGCATTGACCGCTGAGCGCAGCTGGAAAGAAATCTCCCGCGCACTGATGGAAGATCAGCCACAGGTGTTCATTCAGGTTCTGCGCGACTGCGGTGCGCTAAAAGTGCTGATGCCGGAAGTGGATGCGCTGTTTGGCGTGCCGCAACCGGAAGCGCATCATCCGGAAATCGATACCGGCCTGCACACACTCAGCGTGCTGGAGCAGTCGGCGCTGCACAAACAACCGCTGACCGTGCGCTGGGCTTGTCTGCTGCATGACCTCGGCAAAGGCCTGACCCCGGAAGAAGAGTGGCCTCGGCATATTGCCCATGAGCACACCGGATTGAAGCTGATCAAAGCGGTCAACGAACGCTTCAAGGCGCCGAAGGATTGCCAGGAATTGGCCTTGCTGGTTGGCAAGTACCACACCCATGGCCACCGGGCCCTGGAGTTGAAGGCATCTACGCTACTGGAGTTGTTGCAGAGCTTTGACGTGTATCGCCGGCCGCAAAGGTTTGAAGAGTTCATCGCTGCCTGCGAAATGGACGCCCGAGGCCGTAAAGGGCTGGAGCAGAGAAGTTATCCACAGGCGGATTATTTGCGTGGCGCGGCCAAGGCAGCGCGAGAGGTCGCGGTGCAGCCGTTGCTGGAGAAGGGATTCAAGGGCCCTGAGTTGGGCGAAGCGCTGAAGCGTGAGCGGCTCAAGGCATTGAAAGTGTACAAAGACAACGCTTGAAGCAAGATCAAAAGATCGCAGCCTTCGGCAGCTCCTACAGAGAGATTTGGATTTCCATGTAGGAGCTGCCGCAGGCTGCGATCTTTTGCTTTTAAAGGTCCTCAGGCGTGAGCTGCTTGCCGCGCCACTCAAACCGGACCGGCGCCAGCACCTGATCAATCTGCGCCTCTGCCCACAACGTCGCGAAGCTTTTTCCCACCCCCGGATGCACCCGATCCGGCGCAATCAGCGACAACGGCCACAACACAAAAGCATTTTTCAGAATTTCCGCACGCGGCAAAACCAGACCGTCGAAATTCCCCACCTGATCACCATACAACAGCACGTCGATATCCAGGGGCAGGCCCTTGCGATCCGGCGCGTAACGTCCGTTATCCGCCTCGATAAATTTCAAGCGGCGATCCAGCTCCATCAACGGCAGATCGGTATACGCCGACACCACGAAGTTGAAGAACGGCCCGCTCTTGATCCCCACCGCCGCGCTCTCGAACACCGCCGAACAGCGGATATCCACCAGAAACGTCGCCAATGCATCGAGACCTGCACACAAATGGGTTTCGCGCTCGATATTGCTACCGAGCCCGAGATAGACCTGAGTCAGCGACATCCGCGCTCGATCTCCACACCCACGCCACCCTTGGCGGCTGGAACGGCGCCGGGCTTGGTCAGCTTCAGGCGTACCCACGTGATCTTGAATTCGCTCATCAGCACTTCGACCAAACGCTCGGCGAAGGTCTCGACCAGTTGAAACTGAGCCTGTTCGGCAAAAGCCTGAATCCGCGTGGAAACACTGGCGTAATCGAGCGCCAGGGTCAGGTCGTCACCGGCGGCGGCCGGGCGATTGTCCCAAGCGAAGCTCAGATCAAGACGCAAGCACTGTCGAATGCCGCGCTCCCAGTCGTAGGCACCGATCACAGTGTCGACTTCCAGGCCCTCGATAAACACTCTGTCCAAGCACTTCTCTCCACTGCACGACAAGGGCGCAATGCGCCGTTAGAATCAGGGCGTCCTCGCCCGGAATAGTTAGCATGTTTTGGTTACTGGCGACTCTCGCCTACCTGCTCGGCTCGCTGTCCTTCGCCATTTTGCTCAGCCGCCTGACCGGAAATCCGGATCCGCGAATGAGTGGCTCGGGCAATGCCGGCGCCACCAACATGCTGCGCCTGGCCGGTCGCAAACTGGCGATCCTGACCCTGCTGGGTGATCTGTGCAAAGGCCTGGTGCCGGTGCTGATCGCCTCGGCTGTCGGTCTTTCGCTGCAGGATCAGGCGTGGATTGGCGTGTGCGCCGTGATCGGTCACCTGTTCCCGCTGTACTTTCGCTTTCGTGGCGGCAAAGGCGTCGCCACCGCTGCCGGCATGCTGCTGGGCCTGTATCCCCCCGCCGCGCTGCTGGCTGTTTGCGCCTGGCTGCTGACGTTCTACCTGACCCGCACCAGCTCACTGGCGGCGCTGATCGCCACGCCGCTGACCCTGCCGTTGCTCGCCTGGCAGGAACCGGAGGCGCTGTTGCCGATGAGCGCGCTGACATTGCTGATCGTCTGGCGCCACCGCGGCAATCTACGCGACCTGTTTGCCGGGCGCGAACGGCATTTTTAAATACAGCTCATGAGCGCCGCTCATCACAACGCCGACAACTGCTCCATCGGCCAGCGCGCCTGCACGCTGATCGCCAGGCTTTCCTGCTGACCGGCCTGCAAACGCTGGCAACCAGCAAACGCGATCATCGCGCCGTTGTCGGTGCAGAACTCCGGACGCGCATAAAATACATCGCCCTTCATGTCGCCGAGCATTTTCTCCAGCGACACCCGCAATGCCTTGTTGGCGCTGACGCCACCAGCGATCACCAGACGCTTCATGCCGGCCTGTTTCAGGGCACGCTTGCACTTGATGGTCAAAGTCTCCACCACGGCCTGCTGGAACGCCAGCGCGATGTCGCAACGGGCTTGCTCATTGTCGTCCCCGGCGCTGACGCACTGCTGCCAGGCATTGAGCGCAGAGGTTTTCAGACCGCTGAAGCTGAATTGCAGGCCCGGGCGATCGCACATCGGACGCGGAAAGGTGAAACGTCCTGCAACGCCCTTCTCCGCCAACTTGGCGATTTCCGGTCCGCCCGGATAATTGAGGCCCATCATCTTCGCGGTTTTATCGAACGCTTCGCCGGCGGCATCGTCGAGGGTCTCGCCGAGCAGACTGTATTGGCCGATGCCATCGACCTGAACCAGCTGTGTATGACCACCGGAGACCAACAAAGCGACGAACGGGAATTCCGGCGGTTTTGGCTCGAGCATCGGCGCGAGCAAATGCCCTTCCATGTGGTGCACACCGAGTGCCGGAATACCCCAGGCAAACGCCAGCGCCTGAGCGCAGGAAGCACCGACCAACAACGCGCCAACCAGGCCAGGACCCGCGGTGTAGGCGATTGCATCGATCTCGGTCGGCACGCAGTCGGCCTCAGCCAACACCTGACGAATCAAGGGCAGCATGCGTTTGACGTGGTCACGCGAGGCGAGCTCCGGCACCACACCGCCATAGGCGCGGTGCAGGTCGATCTGACTGAACAGTGCGTCGGCCAGCAGGCCGCGCTCACTGTCATATAATGCGACGCCGGTTTCGTCGCAGGAGGTTTCTAATCCCAGTACTAGCATGGGTTTGCGCCTTGTTTAGGCTGAATTCGAAGGCGCGCATTCTAGTCGCCGCGTGATGCCCCGACCAGCGGTTTTCGATCAGAGGCTTTGCATTCCGAGCGATGAGGGGTTAACATCCGCAACCCTTAAAAACCGACGTCTTCAAGTGCTCTTTTGCCGCGAGGATGTTGACCCCGGTAATGAATGAAGGTAGCTCTGGATGCCAGCCGTCAAAGTTAAAGAGAACGAACCCTTCGACGTAGCTCTGCGTCGTTTCAAGCGCTCCTGCGAAAAAGCCGGTGTACTGGCTGAAGTTCGTAGCCGCGAATTTTACGAGAAGCCAACTTCTGAGCGTAAGCGCAAAGCAGCAGCCGCTGTTAAGCGTCACGCCAAGAAAGTTCAGCGCGAACAGCGCCGCGCCGTTCGTCTGTACTAATACACAGACGTTCGTAGCAAGCTTCTTGCCTAAGCCCGGCTCTCAGCCGGGCTAATGGCATTTGCGTAAAACGCTTGATGCTTCACCGTCGAAGCCGCACACGCGACCGAGACAAATCTGCTTCACGCGTCAGACCTGGCTCTTTTGCCAGCGGTGCACGTCTTTTCTGACGAGCCTTTCAAGGCTACTGACGAGCACACCCACTGATTCCTCTTACGACGATCAGCCCAAGGCACCTGCATGCGTGCCCGCTTTATTGAGCTATCCGAGGCCCTTTACCGGCCGCCAGCGGATTCAGCGCAACACTTTCAAATAGTCGAAGACTGATGGCTACTAACGTCAGTGGATTTTCGGCAGATACACTTCCCGACAGCGATTACGCAGACGACACCGGTCGAGCCGCACATTTTGCGTGCTTCCTATAATGACCCGCGTCCGCCAGCCTTTCGCATCGGACTTATTGCAGCGCAGACGACGAGAATGCCATGGCCGGGCTGATACCCCAGAGCTTCATTGACGACCTGCTGAACCGCACCGACATCGTCGACGTGGTCAGCTCGCGCGTGCAATTGAAGAAGGCCGGCAAGAACTACACCGCCTGCTGCCCGTTTCACAAAGAGAAAACCCCGTCCTTCAGCGTCAGCCCCGACAAGCAGTTCTATTACTGCTTCGGCTGCGGCGCCGGCGGCAATGCCCTCGGCTTTCTCATGGACCACGACAACCTGGATTTCCCCCAGGCTGTCGAGGATCTGGCGAAAGCCGCCGGCATGGAAATCCCCCGCGAAGAAAGTGGCCGCGAGCGCAAGCCACGGCAACCGACCGATTCGCCGCTATACCCGTTGCTCACCGCTGCTGCGGATTTTTACAAGCAGGCGCTCAAGAGCCATCCCGCCCGCAAGGCAGCCGTGGATTACCTCAAAGGCCGCGGACTGACTGGCGAGATCGCCCGGGATTTCGGCCTCGGCTTTGCGCCACCGGGCTGGGACAACCTGTTCAAGCACTTGAGCAGCGACACTTTGCAGCAAAAAGCCATGATCGACGCCGGCCTGCTGATCGAGAACGCCGAAACCGGCAAACGCTATGACCGCTTCCGCGATCGCGTGATGTTCCCGATCCGCGACACCCGTGGGCGGATCATCGCTTTCGGCGGTCGCGTACTCGGCGACGACAAGCCGAAGTACCTGAACTCACCGGAAACCCCGGTATTCCATAAAGGCCAGGAGCTCTACGGCCTTTATGAAGCGCGCAAGAACAACCGCAACCTCGACGAAATCATTGTCGTCGAAGGTTATATGGACGTCATCGCCCTCGCCCAACAAGGCCTGAAAAATGCCGTCGCGACGCTGGGCACCGCGACCAGCGAAGAACACTTGAAACGCCTGTTCCGCGTCGTGCCGAACGTTTTGTTCTGTTTCGACGGCGACCAGGCCGGCCGTAACGCCGCCTGGCGCGCACTGGAAGCAACGCTGTCGAGCCTGCAGGACGGGCGTCGTGCACGCTTCCTGTTTCTGCCCGAAGGCGAAGACCCGGACACCTTGGTACGCGCCGAAGGCACTGACGCGTTCAAGGCGCGAATCAATCAACACGCTCAGCCGCTGGCGGACTATTTCTTCCAGCAACTGACCGAAGAAGCCGACCCCCGCTCGCTCGAGGGCAAGGCCCACATGGCCACCCTCGCGGCGCCGTTGATCGACAAAGTGCCGGGCGCCAACCTGCGCATCCTGATGCGTCAGCGCCTGACCGAAATTACCGGCCTGAGCAGCGAAACCGTCAGTCAGCTGGCACAAAATGCGCCGCAGGAAGCGCCGCCCGCCTACGATCCGGGCATCGATTACGACGCAATGCCGGACTACAGCGACTACCATCAGCCGCAGGCACAGGACATGTATGTGCCGCAGCAGGAATGGACGCCGAAGAAACCCGGCGCTGGCGGCAAGAAATGGGACAAGAAGCCCTGGGACAAGAACGGCAAGCGTGGCGGTGATCGCGACCAGCAACGCCCACGTACGCCGATTGGCGTCGAGTCGCCGACCTTGACCGCCCTGCGCACACTGCTTCATCACCCGCAATTGGCCGAGCGCGTCGAAGATGCCGGGCACATTGCCGACGAAAATCAGACCAACGCCCAACTACTTGTGGCGCTGCTCGAAGCCGTACAGAAGAATCCCAAGCTAAACTCATTTCAGTTGATCGCGCGATGGCACGGCACTGAACAGGGACGCTTGCTCAAGGCACTGGCAGAAAAGGAGTGGTTGATTGACGGAGATAACCTTGAACAACAGTTTTTCGACACCATTACTAGCTTGTCAGCCCGCCAACGCGAGCGAAATCTTGAACAGTTACTCAGGAAAGCCCGTCAAAGCGAACTGAGTATTGAAGAGAAAAATCAACTGCGCGACCTTCTTAGTCGCAATGTTTCCGCATCAAACCCGACCTCAACTGGCGCGTGAGGTCATAGCTCAGGTATAATCCTCGGCTTGTTTTTTGCCCGCCAAGACCTTCAGTGGATAGGGTGTTATGTCCGGAAAAGCGCAACAGCAGTCTCGTATTATTGAGTTGATCAAACTGGGTCGTGAGCAGAAGTATCTGACTTACGCCGAGGTCAACGACCACCTGCCCGAGGATATTTCAGATCCTGAGCAGGTGGAAGACATCATCCGCATGATTAACGACATGGGGATCCCCGTACACGAGAGTGCTCCGGATGCGGACGCCCTTATGTTGGCCGACGCCGATACCGACGAGGCCGCTGCGGAAGAAGCAGCCGCTGCGTTGGCAGCGGTGGAGACCGATATCGGTCGCACCACTGACCCAGTGCGCATGTACATGCGTGAAATGGGTACGGTCGAGCTTCTGACTCGTGAAGGCGAAATCGAAATCGCCAAGCGGATCGAAGAGGGCATTCGTGAAGTGATGAGCGCAATCGCGCACTTCCCTGGCACGGTTGACCACATTCTCTCCGAGTACACCCGCGTCACCACCGAAGGTGGTCGCCTGTCCGACGTCCTGAGCGGTTATATCGACCCGGACGACGGCATCGCGCCGCCTGCCGAAGTGCCGCCGCCTGTCGAAGCGAAAGCAGCGAAAGCCGACGACGAAACCGACGACGATGAAGCCGAATCTTCCGATGACGAAGAAGAAGCCGAAAGCGGTCCGGATCCGGTCATCGCTGCCCAGCGCTTCGGCGCCGTGGCTGATCAGATGGAAGTCACCCGCAAGGCGCTGAAAAAACACGGTCGCAACAACAAGGCAGCGATTGCCGAATTGTTGGCTCTGGCCGAGTTGTTCATGCCGATCAAACTGGTACCGAAGCAATTCGAAGGTTTGGTCGAGCGTGTTCGCGGCGCCCTGGATCGTCTGCGTCAGCAAGAGCGCGCGATCATGCAACTGTGTGTACGTGATGCACGTATGCCACGCGCCGATTTCCTGCGTCAGTTCCCGGGCAATGAAGTTGACGAAAGCTGGTCCGACGCTCTGGCCAAAGGCAAGAGCAAGTACGCCGAAGCCATCGGTCGCGTGCAGCCGGATATCCTTCGTTGCCAGCAGAAGCTGATTGCGCTGGAAACCGAGACCGGTCTGACCATCGCTGAAATCAAGGACATCAACCGTCGCATGTCGATCGGTGAGGCCAAGGCCCGCCGCGCGAAGAAAGAGATGGTTGAAGCCAACTTGCGTCTGGTGATCTCGATCGCCAAGAAGTACACCAACCGTGGCCTGCAGTTCCTCGATCTGATCCAGGAAGGCAACATCGGTCTGATGAAAGCGGTAGACAAGTTCGAATACCGTCGTGGTTACAAGTTCTCGACTTATGCCACCTGGTGGATCCGTCAGGCGATCACTCGCTCGATCGCCGACCAGGCCCGCACCATCCGTATTCCGGTGCACATGATCGAGACGATCAACAAGCTCAACCGTATTTCCCGGCAGATGTTGCAGGAAATGGGTCGCGAACCGACTCCGGAAGAGCTGGGCGAACGCATGGAAATGCCTGAGGATAAAATCCGCAAGGTATTGAAGATCGCTAAAGAGCCGATCTCCATGGAAACGCCGATCGGTGATGACGAAGACTCCCATCTGGGTGACTTCATCGAAGACTCGACCATGCAGTCGCCAATCGATGTCGCCACTGTTGAGAGCCTCAAAGAAGCGACTCGCGAAGTGCTGTCCGGCCTCACTGCCCGTGAAGCCAAAGTACTGCGCATGCGTTTCGGTATCGACATGAACACCGACCACACACTCGAAGAAGTGGGCAAACAGTTTGACGTAACGCGTGAGCGGATCCGTCAGATCGAAGCCAAGGCGCTGCGCAAGCTGCGCCACCCGACGCGAAGCGAGCATCTGCGCTCCTTCCTCGACGAGTGATACCAGAACCCCCGGCCCAGGCCGGGGGTTTTGTTTATATGGCAGATTAAATCCCGCGCATCCCCCCTCCCCCGCATACCCCGTCTACACTCGAAACAATCATCCCCGAGCCATAACGAGAGCGTTATGCCCAGACTGGCGTCCGTGCTTTTTTTGCTGTCACTGATGATCTGGACCGCAACGGCTGACGCGCTGACTCTGACCGATGAAGAACGTAGCTGGCTGGCGGCTCACCCGGATTTGCATCTGGGTGTCGATGCGTCGTGGCCGCCGTTCGAGTACCGCGACGACCAGAACCGTTATCAAGGCTTGGCGGCCGACTATATCGACGTTATTCGTCAACGCCTCGCTATCAAATTGACACCCATCGAACCGGTGAGCTGGACAGTAGTGCTGGAGCAGGTCAAACAAGGCAAGATCGACCTGCTGCCGGGAATCATGTCGACCCCGGAACGCCAGACCTATCTCTCATTCACCCGGCCTTACCTCGACTTCCCGATTGTGATCCTCGCCCACGTCGGAGGTGCGCAACCGCGCAAACTCGACGACCTGTACGGCCTGAAAATCGCCGTAGTGGAAAACTACGCACCGCATGAGCTCTTGCGCACTCACCACCCGGATCTGAATCTGGTGGCCATGCCGAATGTCAGCTCAGCCTTGCAGGCCCTGGCCACCGACGAGGTCGACGCGGTGGTCGGCGACCTCGCTTCCAGCGTCTGGAGCCTGCGCCAGCTCAAGCTCGACGGTTTGTACGTCAGCGGCGAAACACCCTATCGCTACCAATTGGCGATGGCCGTGCCCCGCGACAACAAGGTGCTGGTGGGGATTCTCGACAAAGTCCTCGCCGACATGAGCCCGGACGAAATCAGCAGTATTCAGGAACACTGGGTCGGCAACGTCCTCGATCACCGGACATTCTGGTCAGACCTGCTGATCTACGGCCTGCCGGGGCTGTTATTGCTGATCACCATCCTGGCCGTGGTGATCCGCATCAACCGCCGCCTGAGTTCGGAAATCGCCCGTCGAATCGACCTCGAACAGGAGCTGCGCAGCAGCGAATATCACTACCGCGGCCTGGTGGAAAGTCTTTCGGCCATCGCCTGGGAAGCGCGCATGAGCGACTTCACCTACAGCTATGTGTCGCCCCACGCCGAAGACTTGCTCGGCTACCCACAATCCCATTGGCTGATTCCAGGCTTCTGGCACAACATCATTCATCCGGCCGACCTGACCCGCACCCAGAGTTATTGCAAAGAAGCCCTGCGTGAAGGCCGCGACCACATCGTCGATTATCGCGTCATCACCGCCGATGGCCGCTGCCTTTGGGTGCGCGACATCGTCAGCCTGATCGAACATGGCCACGAACCGGTGATGCGCGGCCTGATGATCGATATCAGCGAAATCAAGCGTACCGAAGAAGCGCTGCGGCTGTCCGAGCAGAAGTTTGCTTCGGTGTTCCAGCAATGTCCGGACATCCTGGTCATCGCGCGCCTGTCTGACGGTTGTCTGCTGGAGGTCAACGAAGCGTTTGAAGAGCAGATCGGCCTGAAAGCCGAAGAAGTCATTGGTCAAACCGCCACTGACCTGAATATCTGGGGCATCCCCGGTGTCGGGCCAGGGCTGTTGCAGCGCTTGCAGGCTGGCAGCATCCGCAATCTGGAACTGCCCTTTCGCCGCAACAACGGCCAGTTGTTCACCGGCCTGATTTCCGCCGAGCCATTCGACCTCGACACCACGCCCGCATTGGTGGTCGTGGTGCGCGACATCACCCAGCTCAAGGAAACCCAACAACAGCTGCAAACCTCCGAAGAGAAGTTCGCCAAGGCCTTCCACGCCTCACCGGACGGTTTGTTGCTGTCGCGCCAGAGCGATGGTTTGCTGCTGGAGGTCAACGAAGGTTTCAGCCGCATCACCGGCTTCAACAGTGCGATGTCGGTAGATCGTTCGGCGCTGGACCTGGGGATCTGGGTCAACCTCAACGAACGCAAACAGATGCTCGATCTGTTGCACCGGGATGGTTTCGTCCGCGACTTCACCTGCCATATCCGCCGCAGCGACGGGCAGATTCGCCTCTGCGAAGTCTCCAGCCGTCCGCTGCCGATCGGCGAAGAAGACTGCATGCTGACCATCGCCCGTGACATCACCGAGCGTCATCTGATGCAGGAAAAACTGCAGCAAGCCGCGACCGTATTCGAGAGCACCGCCGAAGGTGTGTTGATCACCGATACTCAGCAGCACATCAGCGCGGTCAACCGTGCCTTTACCGAGATCACCGGCTACAGCGAGAGCGAAGCCCTCGGTCATACACCGCGCTTGCTCGCTTCCGGCCTGCACGACAGCGCTTTTTATGCGGCGATGTGGCACCAGTTGACCGACGAAGGACACTGGCAAGGCGAGATCTCCAATCGGCGCAAGAACGGCGAGCTGTACCCGAGTTGGCTGACCATCAGCGCCGTGCGTAATCGTGACAAATTCATCACCCACTTCGTCGCAGTGTTTGCCGACATTTCCAGCCTCAAACATGCGCAGGCCAAACTCGACTATCAGGCGCACCATGACCCGCTGACCGGCCTGCCCAATCGCACGCTGTTCGAAAGCCGTTTGCTCACTGCACTCAACAATCAGCAGGAAAACGGCGGCCAGGGCGCCGTGCTGTTCCTCGACCTCGATCGCTTCAAACACATCAACGACAGCCTTGGTCACCCGGTCGGCGACCTGCTGCTCAAGGGCATTGCCGTGCGTTTGAAAGAACAGTTGCGCGACATCGACACGGTGGCGCGGCTGGGCGGCGATGAATTCATCATCCTGCTGCCCGGCCTGCAACAGGCCAGCGACGCCGACAACATCGCCAGCAAACTGCTCAATTGCTTCGGTGCGCCGTTCCAGGCTGGCGAGCATGAGTTCTTCATCAGTGCCAGCATCGGCACCAGCCTCTACCCGCACGATGGCTGTGACGTCGCCACATTGGTAAAAAACGCCGACGCGGCGATGTACCGCTCCAAGGCCAAGGGCCGCAACCGCGTCGAGAGTTACACCCGCGACCTCACTGCCCAAGCGAGCGAGCGCGTGGCGCTTGAACACGAACTGCGCCGAGCCATCGAGCGCGATGAATTGTTTCTCTACTACCAACCAAAAATCAGTCTGGAGGATCACCGCCTGGTTGGTGCCGAAGCATTGATTCGCTGGCGCCACCCGACCTTTGGCGACGTACCGCCAGAGCACTTCATTCCGCTGGCCGAAGAAAACGGCATGATCCTGCAGATCGGCGACTGGGTGCTGGAGACCGCGTGCCGGCAGATGTTCGAGTGGAATCAGGTCTACGACAGCCTCGGCCCGCTCTCAGTCAACCTCGCCGGCGCGCAGTTGCGCCAGCCCAATCTGCTCGGACGCATCGAACAACTGCTCAACGACAACGGCCTGCAGCCGGATTTACTGCAACTGGAAATTACCGAGAATTTCATCATGAGTCAGGCCGAAGAGGCGCTGGCCGTGCTGCACCAACTCAAACATCTCGGCGTACAACTGGCGATCGACGACTTCGGCACCGGCTATTCCTCACTCAGTTACCTCAAGCGCCTGCCACTGGATATCCTCAAGATCGACCAGTCGTTCGTCCGCGGACTGCCCGACGACCCCCACGATGCAGCGATTGTCCGAGCCATCATCGCCCTTGGTCGCAGCATGCAATTCACCGTGATTGCCGAGGGCGTAGAGACCCAGGCACAACAACAATTTCTCGCTGCCGAAGGCTGCGAACAGATCCAGGGCTACATCGTCAGCCTGCCACTGCCCCCGGAAGAATTCGCGGCAACGTTTCTGCGTGTAACCGTATCGGATTATTCGGATAGCACAGCCGAGAAACCGTCGCTATAATCCGCGGCCTACTGAGGGCCTATAGCTCAGTTGGTTAGAGCAGAGGACTCATAATCCTTTGGTCCACGGTTCAAGTCCGTGTGGGCCCACCAAATTGAAAGCCGCGCTAAATGCGCGGCTTTTTCTTGGGCGATGGATTAGGTATCGATGTCTTGGCGAGCGCAATGTTCGGAAGACTTCCCCGAAGGCTGTAGGCAAGTTCCGAAGCGCGTTTCGAGGAATACAGCCGCAAGGTCTGTAGGAATGTTCCTAACCTATGTTTTCTCCCACTCTCCTGCCTTGTTGACCTTTTCTCCAGACGAGTAATCTCCGGACGCCACCGCTCGTTCAGGATTGTTTTCATGCTGGTGAATACTGCGCCATTGATAAAAGAAGCGGCCGACCAACAAACCTGGATCGATCTTGCGTTACCCGATCTGAGAACGCTATCCAGAGAACTTCGGTCAGCCGCAATAGAAGAAGTAAAAAGGGCTGAAGACACAGAGGGCGCCCTCAAAATCCTCTTCGATCACTTCGGCTTCATCGTCGAGTCCGTTTTGGCCGTTACTATTCTCACACCCATTGGAAACGTTGCAGTCATGCGCGACAAACTGGCCCACATCGTTGAGAAACGCCCAGACTCCCGAGAACGCTATGTTCGACATGCCATCGATACGCTCGCGGGACCTTTCGAAGTCTGGAAAGTCCTTTACGATAATGGTGGTTACCGAATGGCATTCATCAATGCCTATGAGGCAAAAAACGACATGCTTGTCGTGGTCGATGTGCGAAACGGGCATGTCCTCTGGAACTTCATGCACGCTCCGGCCAGAGCAATGAACAGACACCGCCAAGGCGAGCTTTTGTACAAGCGGTACATTCTTGAAGACAAAGAAAAGGGCAGCCATTTGGCTGCCCTTGATGTTTGAATCCTGATATTTGCATCCTCAGGAAATGGGATGAAGAGGTCTCACCTTACACCGATGTTGCAGCATCGCCGAGGTACCTACGTCCGCTAATGCCCTGCAAGGCAGCAGATTTCGCGCTCTTGCTGGCATTCTTGATAAATAGGCCAGGCAAGTCAAATCAAATATCCGATGGTTTGTTTCAGCGCAACGATAGCGTCGACGCTTGGGTGAACCGCCCCAACATCACCCGCAACGTGTCGCTCGTAGTGCCTGTAACATGCACAACTCATCGCCCCCCCCACACACCATGGAACCGCCCCC
>NZ_PCQC01000028.1:0-67986 GCF_002979955.1 Pseudomonas sp. MYb2 | reverse complement strand
TTTCGGGAGGGCTGGGGTGAGGGGGTAGCTTTTGATCTTGAAAACCACCTAACTGCCGGAGCCCAAACCATGCCCCAGCTCACCACCTACCAAACCAAAATCATCCCCGACTGGGTCGACTACAACGGCCACCTGCGCGATGCCTTCTACCTGCTGATTTTCAGCTACGCCACCGACGCCCTGATGGATCGTCTCGGCATGGACAGCAACAGCCGCGAAGCCAGCGGCCACTCGCTGTTCACCCTCGAACTGCACCTCAACTATCTGCACGAAGTGAAGCTCGACACTGAAGTCGAAGTGCACACGCAAATCATCGGCCACGACAGCAAACGCCTGCACCTCTATCACAGCCTGCACAAGGTCGGTGACGAACAGGAACTGGCCGGCAACGAACAGATGCTGTTGCACGTCGACCTCGCCGGCCCGCGCTCGGCGCTGTTCAGCCCGGATACCTTGAACCGCCTGCAAGACATCGTCGCCGAGCAGAAAGACTTGCCTGCTCCCGCTTACATCGGCCGCGTCATCGCGCTGCCGCCTGCAAGGTAAATCCATCGATCGCAAGGAGCCGCCATGAACACCGCTGCCGCTGTTGCCGATTTCCGTACTTATCCGTTGATCAGCGCGCTAAGCGGCGTGCAGACCCTGGCGGATCGCGTTGCCATTGCATGGGCTGACGGCCGTATAAGCCCGTTTCACCATGTCTGGCTGCGGGACAACTGCCCATGTCAGCAGTGTGTCTACAACGTCACCCGCGAACAGGTTTTCGAGATCGTCGACGCGGCTGATGACCTGAAACCAGCGGCCGCGCACATCGATACCGATGGCTGCCTGCGCGTCGACTGGCAGGACGGTCACCTCAGCCGTTTCGATCCGGGCTGGTTGCGCGCGCATGCCTACGATGATGAATCCCGCGCCGAACGCTTGGCCGCCAAACCCAAGCCCTTTCTATGGCGTAGCGATCTGCAACTCCCGGTGTTCGAATACGCGGCGCTGATGAACGACAACGCCACCCTGCTGCAATGGATGATCGCCATTCGCGACATTGGCCTGACGCAAGTGCGCGGCGTACCCACCGAACCCGGTTCGCTCAAGCTCATCGCGCAACGTATTTCCTTCATTCGTGAAAGCAACTTCGGCGTGCTGTTCAACGTGCAGTCCAAGGCCGATGCCGACAGCAATGCCTACACCGCTTTCAATTTACCGTTGCACACCGATCTGCCCACCCGCGAGCTGCAACCGGGCCTGCAGTTTCTGCATTGCCTGGTGAATGACGCCGAGGGTGGCGAGAGTATTTTTGTCGACGGGTTTGCGATTGCCGATGCGTTGCGCCAGGAAGATCCCGAGTCATTCAAGGCCCTGTGTGAAATCCCCGTGGAGTTTCGCAACAAGGATCGGCACAGCGACTATCGCTGCCTGGCGCCGATCATTGCCCTGGATGCGTTGGGGCGTGTCGCTGAAATCCGCATGGCGAACTTTCTGCGCGGCGCGTTCGATACGTCAGTGGAGCAAATGCCACAGTTGTATCGGGCTTATCGACGCTTCATCGCGATGACCCGCGAGCCACGGTTTCGGCTGATGCAGCGGCTCGTTCCCGGTGAGCTGTGGTGCTTCGATAATCGCCGCACGCTGCATGCGCGCAATGCGTTTGACCCGGGCACGGGGGCGCGGCATTTTCAGGGCTGCTATATCGACCGGGATGAGTTGTTGTCGCGGATCCTCGTGTTGCAACGCTAGACCGTTAAAAGATCGCAGCCTTCGGCAGCTCCTACATTGGAATACGTTCCCTGTAGGAGCTGCCGAAGGCTGCGATCTTTGCTTTTATAAGCAGGCAAAAAAAGCCCCAATACCAGCCGTGACAGGATCGGGGCGCAAGCTACTGTTGAGGAGCTGCCAAGCGAGGGTGACCAAACCTTCGTGTTGCAAGCTGAGTTCAGTGTGCCCACTCCCTTGAGCGGCGAGTTAGCCGAAAACGACCTGTTCATAGCCGTCGCAGCCACTGCGACAAATCGCCCTTGCCGTACCCCGGCATGGCTACCAGAATCGAGCCACGACCTCCGTTACCGAAGAAGGATGCGCGTCATGATGTATGCCGATTTGATCGATCAGGAAGATTTGCTGGGCCAGCTCAAGGCGTTGGGTATTCAAGTACCCAGTGGCACGACCGCCGATCAGGCGTGCGAGTGTGCAGTGCGCGGCCTGGATAATGTGCGCGCGTTTGAACTGCGCAAGATGGTCAAGGACATGTACACCAGCGGCGCCAGTATCCAGCCGGCGGTGCGGCAGGCGATCGACAAGCAGTTGTTGCCGGCACTCGCCGATTTCCAGCAAAGCCATAGCGCCTGACGTTGCTCACCTGATCGTTCCCACGCTCTGCGTGGGAATGCCTCAACGGACGCTCCGCGTTCGGCCATTTGGGACGCAGAGCGTCCCGGGCTGCGTTCCCACGCAGAGCGTGGGAACGATCCTTATCAGAGCCTTACGCTGGCAAACGTCGACTCATTGCGCGCCTGACTCAACGCCGACATCGGCCCCGACAGCGGCGACATCACGATCGCCTGCGGCAGCGGCAGCATCGCCACTTGCTGGGTGGTGTTGGAGCCTACGCGCTCGTCACGCGGCGGAATGCCGAAGTATTCGCGGTAGCACTTGGAGAAGTGCGGCGTCGAAACGAAACCGCACACCGACGCCACTTCGATGATCGACATCGGCGTCTGCTTGAGCAACTGCCGGGCGCGAATCAGGCGCAGCTTCAGGTAGTAACGCGATGGCGAGCAGTGCAGGTATTTCTGGAACAGCCGCTCCAGCTGTCGACGCGACACGGCGACATACACCGCCAGCTCGTCGAGGTCGATCGGCTCTTCCAGATTGGCTTCCATCAACGCGACGATTTCCTGCAGCTTTGGCTGGTTGGTGCCAAGCATGTGCTTGAGCGGCACGCGCTGGTGATCCTGCTCGTTGCGGATGCGTTCGTAGACGAACATTTCCGAGATCGCCGCAGACAGTTCACGGCCGTGATCGCGGCTGATCAGGTGCAGCATCATGTCCAGCGGCGCGGTGCCGCCGGAGCTGGTGAAACGGTTACGGTCGAGGGTGAACAAACGGGTGCTCATGGCCACGCGCGGGAAAGCTTCCTGCATCGCCGCCAGACATTCCCAGTGCACGCTGCAATCGAAACCGTCGAGCAGGCCGGCGCAAGCCAGTGCCCAACTGCCGGTGCACACGGCGCCGAGGCGCTTGGACTGACGCGCCTGGCTTTGCAGCCATGAAACGTGTTCACGGGTAACGGTGCGTTGAATGCCGATGCCGCCGCAGACGATCACGGTGTCCAGTGGCGGGGCTTTGTGCATGGAGGCGTCGGGAGTGATTTGCAGACCGTCACTGGCCCACACCTGACCGCCATCGACGGTGAGTGTGCTCCAGCGATACAGCTCGCGACCGGACAATTGGTTGGCCATGCGCAGGGGTTCTACTGCGGAGGCCAGAGAAATCAGCGTGAAATTGTCCAGCAGCAGAAAGCCGATGGATTGAGGCGCACGGTTCTGGGGTTGGGCCCCGGAGTTGAACGACGTCATCGCGGTATCTCCTCACACAAAGCGGGTGATGGCCTCAGGCGAGGCTCTTGTTATTGCCAGCGTTCTCGCGTGGGAGACGGGCTTTGTTATGACAGAGCAATTGCCATGCCTAAAATTGAATGGCTGTTCAATAACTCCTGAAAACGACGTCGCGACGTGTCTATACGAGCGGTCCGACGAGAGGTATTTCGAAGTGCCATTAGCGACTGAGGAAGCCCTGCCCCAAGGTGGGTGAGCAAATCGGTAGCACTTGTGGGAACTGGCCTGCGCGCGGTTTGCGGGGAGTGTCACCGCAAGCACGGGTGACGGACGGTAGGGAGGCTGGGCGCGTGTAACAGGTGGGAAAGACTCTTATCTGATTGCGACGCGCTAAAAGGTGGCGTGGTTTATTGTCTGTGTTCACTTGGTGAGCAGTTTTGACTGGTCTGACGCTATCGCGAGCAGGCTCACTCCTACATTTGGAATGCGTTCCCCTGTAGGATTGAGCCTGCTCGCGATTGGGCCGATGCGGTCTCAGCACTCCACAGCGCTGACCGCCAGGCCACCGCGCGAAGTCTCTTTATATTTGTCATGCATATCGGCACCGGTATCGCGCATGGTGCGAATCACCCGATCCAGCGAAATAAAGTGCTGACCATCGCCGCGCAATGCCATCTGCGCCGCGTTGATCGCCTTCACCGCGGCAATCGCATTGCGTTCGATGCACGGCACCTGCACCAAACCGCCGACCGGATCGCAAGTCAGCCCAAGGTTATGCTCCAGGCCAATTTCCGCCGCGTTGCACAACTGCTCCGGCGTAGCGCCAAGAATCTCCGCCAGCCCCGCCGCTGCCATCGCGCACGCCGAACCCACTTCGCCCTGACAGCCAACCTCGGCACCGGAGATCGAAGCATTCTTCTTGCACAGAATCCCCACCGCCGCCGCACCCAGGAAGTAGTCGACCACGTTGGCGTCAGTCACCGCTTCGCTGAACTTCATAAAGTAGTGCAGCACCGCCGGAATGATCCCCGCGGCGCCATTGGTCGGCGCCGTGACCATGCGCCCACCCGCCGCGTTCTCTTCATTAACAGCCAGCGCAAACAGATTGACCCACTCCATCGCACTGAGCGTCGAGCCGATCACATTGGGCTTGCCCAATTCCTGCAGACTGCGATGCAACTTCGCCGCACGCCGACGCACATTCAAACCGCCGGGCAAGATGCCTTCGTGCTTGAGGCCCTGCTCGACGCAATCCTGCATCGCCCGCCACAACTTCATCAGCCCGGCGCGAATCTCTTCTTCACTGCGCCAGACCTTTTCGTTGGCCATCATCAGTTCGGCAACGCGCAGGTTGTTGCTTTTGCACAGTTCCAGCAATTCAACCGCGCTGGAAAAGTCATAAGGCAGTTCAGTGCGATCCAGATCGACCACGCCACTGGACGCCTGCGCTTCATCAACGACGAAGCCGCCACCGACCGAATAGTAGGTGTCGCGATGCAGCTCGCCGTGATCGCCCTCGGCAACAATGGTCATGGCATTGGGGTGGAACGGCAGGTTCTCATCGATCAGGCGCATGTCCCGTGTCCAGACAAACGGCACCGCCAAGCGGCCATCCAATAACAGTGTGTGAGTTTCACGCAGGGCCTGGATGCGCGGGCCGATCTGCGCCGGGTCGATTGCGTCCGGCCACTCGCCCATCAGGCCCATGATCACCGCGTTGTCGCTGCCGTGACCGATCCCCGTGGCCGACAACGAACCGAACAGTTGCACCTCGATTCGCCGCACCTGTTCCAGTTGATGCTTGCCCCTTAAGGACTCGACGAACAACGCCGCCGCGCGCATCGGCCCGACGGTGTGGGAACTGGAAGGGCCAATGCCGATTTTGAACAGGTCGAAAACGCTGATAGCCATTGCTGCAGAGCTCCTGAGGATACCGGTCCGGGGCGCAAAAGCGCCCGCTGGCGGAGCTGCTACGCTCAAGCTGCGATCCGCCGGAATGCCCGCATCATCAGGCTTTTGTCGGGACGCACGGCGTCTGACACCGACGCACTCATGTCCACCAGCGCCGCGCCGTTTTCACCCCGGTTTTCACCGTTTTCATGCGGTTCAGATGGCCAATCGGGGCGAAAAAAAGCTGTAAACGACGTCACTGACACTGGATACGACCATCCCTGTACTGGATACGACCCCCCCTGTAGGCGTCAGATTTTCACTGGTACATGATCGTTATGACTCGATTGCAAGGCGCCGTGACAGAGCTGTCTCCAGAACGCCATCCAACCGCAACCTATAAGTGCGGTGGTCCACAGTCGGAACACTGCCAAAAAAAACACCAAGGAGTCCATCCATGAAAGGTTCCCCGTCGTTGTTGTTGGCCGCCATGCTGAGTCTGCCGTTACTGGCGCAAGCTGCAGAACCGGCGCAGTGCAGTACCGTTAACTTCTCCGATGTCGGCTGGACCGACATTACCGCGACCACCGCCACCACCTCCGTCGTGCTCAACGCCCTCGGCTACAAGACCAAGACCACCATGATCTCCGTGCCCGTGACCTATAAGTCGCTGGCTGACGGCAAGAACATGGACGTGTTCCTCGGCAACTGGATGCCGACCATGGAAAACGACATCAAGGCCTACCGCGACGCCGGCACCGTGGAAACCGTGCGCACCAACCTCAAGGGCGCCAAGTACACCCTCGCCGTGCCGCAAGCCCTGTATGACAAAGGTCTGCATGACTTCGCCGACATCGCCAAATTCAAGAAGGAACTCGACGGCAAGATCTACGGGATCGAGCCGGGCAACGACGGCAACCGTCTGATCCAGAGCATGATCGACAAGGACGCCTTCGGCCTGAAAACCGCCGGTTTCAAAGTGGTTGAATCATCCGAAGCGGGCATGCTCTCGCAAGTGGATCGCGCGCAGAAACGCGACACCGCCGTGGTCTTCCTCGGCTGGGCGCCACACCCGATGAACAAGCGCTTCAAGATTCAATACCTGACCGGTGGCGATGATTTCTTCGGCCCCGATTTCGGTGCGGCGACCGTGGCGACCAACACCCGCAAGGGTTACGCCGCGGAATGCAGCAACGTCGGTCAGTTGCTGAAGAACCTGGAGTTCACCGTCGACATGGAAAGTGAACTGATGGGCAACATCCTCGACGACAAGATGAAGCCTGACGCAGCCGCCAAGGCCTGGCTGAAAAAGAATCCACAAGTGCTCGATACCTGGCTCGCTGGCGTGACCACCATTGACGGTAAACCTGGCCTGGAGGCCGTGAAAGCCAAAATTAGTCAGTAATCGCTTATGCCGGGCGGTTAACGCCGTCCGGGCTGTTTATTTCCTTGCATGCGGACGTTCACTACCATGCTGATTGATCAGAAAATACCTTTAGGCCAGTACATCGCGGGCTTCGTCGAATGGTTGACGCAACACGGCGCCAACACTTTCGACGCAATCGCCGTGACCCTGGAAACGATGATCCACGGCGTGACGTTTGCGCTCACCTGGTTCAACCCTTTTGTCTTGATCGGCCTCATCGCCCTGCTCGCGCATTTCATCCAGCGCAAATGGGGATTGACCGTTTTCGTCATCGCTTCCTTTCTGCTGATCCTCAATCTGGGGTACTGGCAGGAAACCATGGAAACCCTCGCCCAGGTGCTGTTCGCGACCCTGGTCTGCGTGGTCATCGGCGTGCCGTTGGGCATCGTCGCCGCGCACAAACCGATGTTCTACACGTTAATGCGTCCGGTACTCGATCTGATGCAGACCGTACCGACCTTCGTTTACCTCATTCCTACCCTGACCCTCTTCGGGCTGGGTGTGGTACCGGGCCTGATCTCCACGGTGGTGTTCGCCATCGCTGCGCCGATCCGCCTGACCTACCTGGGCATCCGCGATGTCCCGCAAGAACTGATGGACGCTGGCAAGGCCTTCGGCTGCTCGCGTCGCCAATTGCTCTCACGGATCGAACTGCCTCACGCCATGCCGAGCATCGCGGCCGGCATCACCCAGTGCATCATGCTGTCGTTGTCGATGGTGGTGATCGCGGCACTGGTAGGCGCCGACGGACTCGGCAAACCGGTGGTCAACGCACTGAACACTGCTGATATCGCCCTGGGCTTCGAAGCGGGCCTGGCGATCGTACTGCTGGCGATCATGCTCGACCGTATCTGCAAACAACCCGACGCCAAAGTAGGGGGTGACGCATGAGCATAATTCGCTTCGAAGACGTCGACGTAATCTTCTCCAAGGATCCACGCGAGGCACTCAAGCTGCTCGATCAGGGCATGACCCGCAACGAGATCCTGAAGAAAACCGGGCAGATCGTCGGCGTGGAAAAAGCCACGCTGGACATCAACAAAGGCGAAATCTGCGTGCTGATGGGCCTGTCCGGTTCGGGCAAGTCGAGCCTGCTGCGCTGCATCAACGGCCTCAACACCGTGAGCCGCGGCAAGCTGTTCGTCGAGCATGAAGGCAAGCAGATCGACATCGCCTCCTGCACCCCGGCCGAGCTGAAAATGATGCGCACCAAACGCATCGCCATGGTGTTCCAGAAGTTCGCTCTGATGCCGTGGCTGACGGTGCGCGAGAACATCAGTTTCGGTCTGGAAATGCAGGGCCGTCCGGAGAAGGAACGGCGCAAACTGGTCGATGAAAAACTCGAACTGGTTGGCCTGACCCAATGGCGCAACAAGAAGCCTGACGAACTCTCTGGCGGCATGCAGCAGCGTGTCGGTCTGGCACGGGCGCTGGCGATGGACGCCGACATTTTGCTCATGGACGAACCGTTCTCGGCACTCGACCCGCTGATCCGTCAGGGCTTGCAGGATGAACTGCTGGAACTGCAACGCAAGCTGAGCAAAACCATCGTGTTCGTGAGTCACGACCTCGACGAAGCGCTCAAACTGGGTAGCCGCATCGCGATCATGAAGGACGGCCGGATCATCCAGTACAGCGTGCCGGAAGAGATCGTGCTCAACCCGGCGGACGACTATGTGCGCACCTTCGTGGCGCACACCAATCCGCTAAACGTACTGTGCGGGCGCAGCCTGATGCGCACACTGGACAAGTGCAAACGCATCAACGGTTCGGTGTGTCTGGATCCGGGCGGTGATTCGTGGCTGGACCTGGCTGAAGGCAACACTATCAAGGGTGCGCGGCAGAACGGCTCGGTGCTGAATCTGCAGAACTGGGCGCCGGGGCAAGCGGTGGAAGGCCTGGAGCGTAAACCGACGTTGGTGGATTCGAACATCGGTATGCGTGATGCGCTGCAGATTCGCTATCAGACCGGCAACAAGCTGGTGTTGCACGATGACAATCATGTGGTGGGGATCTTGGGCGACAGCGAGTTGTATCACGCGCTATTAGGCAAGAACCTCGGTTAAGGCGGGATAAAAAAAGGGATCGCGGTGAGCGATCCCTGATCGTTCCCACGCTCCGCGTGGTAATGCAGCCCGGGACGCTCCGCGTCCCACAACAGCGGACGCGGAGCGTCCATTGAGACATTCCCACGCAGAGCGTGGGAACGATCATGCAAAAGGGGCTCAATCGAGCCCCTTTTGTTTTAGCGGTTTAGCTATACACCCGGCCAAGGAGCTGCCGATGGCTTTCAAACTGATCGAGCACATCCCGCGTGATCTGATCCTGCGTGAAGCCCATCAGGTCGTAATCCTGGCTGCCGTTGTGCAGATACACCTCGGCGCGGTAATAACGCTGGCGCGCTTCATCGGACTGCGCCGATTCGGTCGGGGTCGCCAGATAGCCGTCCAGGCTGACTTCGTAGACGAAAGGGTTGCCCTCTTCCATCTCGACGCGCACGCCCATGCAGCGCTTGGATTTACCCAACAGCGTCTGCACTGTCAGACCCTGCGCACGCATCTGCGCGGTGGCGTCTTCCAGCGCCGGGCTGACTTGCTTGTCCATGAAACGCTGCACCACCGATTGGCTCGGCTGCAGATCCAGTTGCGTCAGACGCTCGCTGAAACCGCGACGACCGCGCTCTGCCAGTTGCGCTTGCTCCTGTTCGATCTGCACGTCCTGGCGCATCGCCTTGTGCAGGCCGAACATGAAGAACACCAGCACCACCGAGAACGGCAGACCGGCCAGCACCACCATGGTTTGCATGGCTTCGAAGTTACCGGCAAACAGCAGACCGATGGTCACCAGGGTGATCACTACCGACCAGAAGATCCGCAGCCAGTGCGGCGCATCTTCGTCGACGTTGCCGCCCTTGCAGGACAGATTCGCCATCATCACCGCGCCAGAGTCGGCCGGGGTCAGGAACAGCACGAAACCGACAAAGATCGACACACCGATGACGACTTTCGACGCCGGGTAGTGTTCAAGCAACTGATAGATCGCCATCGACGGCTGTTCCAGCGCCGTCTTGCCGAGTTCCACCGCACCATGGTTCATCACCAGGTCCAGCGCCGAGTTACCGAAGATCGACAGCCAGGCCAAGGTGAAGCCCAGCGGAATCAGCAGCACGCCGGCGACCAGTTCACGCACGGTACGACCACGGGAAATACGCGCGATGAACATGCCGACGAATGGCGCCCAGGAAATCCACCACGCCCAGTAGAACAGGGTCCACAGGCCCATCCAGCGTTCGGACTTGGCGTTGTCGCCTTCGTACACATAAAGGTCGAAGGTTTTCAGCACGATGCCATTGAGGTAATCGCCGATGTTCTGCACGAAGCCGTTGAGCAGGTGCAAGGTCGGGCCAAACAACAGCACGAAAATCAACAGACCGCTGAACAGCACGATGTTCAGGTTGGACAGACGACGGATGCCGTTTTCCACGCCGGACACGGCAGCGATGGTCGCCACGGTGCTCATCACGATGATCACGATCAACAGGTTGGTGTTGCTGTGTTCCATGCCGAACAGGTTTTCCAGGCCCGACGACACTTGCAGCGAACCGATCCCCAGGTTCGTCACCAGACCCAGCAGCGTTACGAACATGCCGAAACCGTCCACCGCATGACCGGCCGCGCCTTTGACCCAACGCTCGCCGACCAGCGGATACAGCGCCGAACGCAGGGCCAGCGGCTGATTATGACGGTACGCAAAGTACGCCACGGCCAGACCGACCAGCGCATAGATCGCCCAGCCGTGCAGGCCCCAGTGCAGGAAAGTCAGTTGCACCGCCTGACGTGCGGCCAGGTTGCTGGCCGAGGCGCCTTCCGGCGGATTGAAGTAGTGATCCAGTGGCTCGGACGCGCCGAAGTACAGCAGCGAAATACCGATACCCGACGAGAACAGCATCCCCGCCCAGGCGCCGTAACTGAAATCCGGGGTGTCGTCCTTGCTGCCCAGTTTGAGTTTGCCGTACGAGGAAAACGCCAGGCCCACCACAAACACCAGGTAGGCGGCGATGACCACCATGTAGTACCAGCCGAAGCTGCGCGACAACCAGGCCTGAGCGATACCCAACAGTCTGCCGGCCTCTTGCGGGGCGATAATCAGAATGGCGGTCAACAACAGAATCAGCGCGGTAGAGGTGTAAAACACCCAACCGTTGACCGTCACCTTCTCGGGCGGGGTCTTTATAAGCGAGGCAGAACTCATGGCACAAATGCTCCAGGCAGTGCGAGAGAAGAACACAAGGCAACACGGAACCCGACCAATCGGTTAGTTGGCAGCCGACCGGCGGGTGATATAAAGACACCCCGAAAAAAGCCCGAACCTGCCGAAATGGCGCTGCGAATCGCTTTCGTGGCCGAAGGTGGACGGACGTTCATCCGAAACCTGGCCCTGAGCGTCTTGCCCTTTCAACACGTCCATCGAATCGCGAACCGCGCCATGCCCCACGCAGGTTTCGAGCATTTTCGGATGTCGGTTTTATCGCCACTTACACGTAGGAAAAATCTGTAGGCAGCGACGATTTGTCGCAGATCTTATTCTTTGTTGATTGAACGTTCAATCAAAACAAAATAGACTGGCCGTCAATCCGATAGGCGTGATTCGCCGCTCGGAAGGCCTAAGGAGATGTGCAAGATGCCCAAGGTCGGTATGCAACCCATCCGCCGCCAACAACTGATCGAAGCCACTTTGCAGGCGGTCGATCAGGTCGGAATGGGGGACGCCAGCATTGCGCTGATCGCCCGTTTGGCCGGTGTCTCGAATGGCATCATCAGTCATTACTTTCAGGACAAGAACGGCCTGATTGCCGCCACGATGCGGTATCTGATGACAGCCCTCAGCGAGAGCGTCACCGCGCGCCGTCAGGCGCTGGCAGATGACAGCCCACGGGCGCATCTGCAGGTGATCATCGAAGGCAACTTCGACGCCAGCCAGGTCAATGGCCCGGCAATGAAAACCTGGCTGGCCTTCTGGGCCACCAGCATGCACCAGCCGTCTTTGCACAGGTTGCAGCGGATCAACGATCACCGTCTGTATTCCAACCTGTGCTGCGAGTTCCGCCGCGTGTTGCCGCTCGAAGATGCGCGCACCGCAGCACGTGGCCTGGCCGCGTTGATTGACGGTTTGTGGTTGCGCGGCGCTTTGTCGGGAGACGCTTTCGACACGGCGCAGGCGCAACAGATCGCTTACGAATACATGGATTTCCAATTGGCCAAGAAGGTGAGCTAGAGCACACAGAAAACGCTCGGCCCCTCACTGCCACCGCAGCCTTATCGCGGTGGTCAACGCCAACCACCAATGCACTTGCGAGGACACTATGGCCCGTTTCGAACTGCAAAAACTTTACATCGATGGCGCGTACTCTGACGCCGGCAGCGATGCCACCTTCGAAGCCATCAACCCGGCTAACGGTGAAGTCCTCGCACTGGTGCAACGTGCGACCAAGGAAGACGTCGAGCGCGCCGTGGTCAGCGCTGAAAAGGGTCAGAAAATCTGGGCCGCGATGACCGCCATGGAGCGTTCGCGCATCCTGCGTCGCGCCGTCGACATCCTGCGCGAGCGCAACGATGAGCTGGCCGCCCTGGAAACCCTGGACACCGGTAAATCCTTCTCCGAAACCAAATACGTCGACATCGTTACCGGTGCTGACGTACTGGAATACTACGCAGGCCTGGTGCCGGCCATCGAAGGCGAGCAGATTCCACTGCGCGACACTTCTTTCGTCTATACCCGTCGCGAGCCGCTGGGTGTTGTCGCCGGTATCGGCGCGTGGAACTACCCGATCCAGATCGCCCTGTGGAAATCCGCTCCAGCGCTGGCTGCCGGTAACGCGATGATCTTCAAGCCAAGCGAAGTCACTTCGCTGACCACCCTGAAACTGGCCGAGATCTACACCGAAGCTGGCGTTCCGAACGGTGTGTTCAACGTGCTGACCGGCAGCGGCCGTGAAGTCGGCACCTGGCTGACCGAGCACCCGCGCATCGAAAAAATATCCTTCACCGGCGGCACCGACACTGGCAAGAAGGTAATGGCCAGCGCTTCGGCTTCGTCGCTGAAAGACGTGACTATGGAACTGGGCGGCAAGTCCCCGCTGATCATCTGCGACGACGCCGACCTCGATCGCGCTGCCGACACCGCAATGATGGCCAACTTCTACAGCTCCGGTCAGGTCTGCACCAACGGCACTCGCGTGTTCGTTCCGGCGCACCTGAAAGCCGCTTTCGAAGCCAAGATCGTTGAGCGCGTTGCACGCATCCGCGTTGGCAACCCGGAAGACGAAAACACCAACTTCGGCCCGCTGGTCAGCTTCGCGCACATGGAAAGCGTGCTCGGCTACATCGCCAAGGGTAAAGAGCAAGGCGCTCGCGTACTGTGCGGCGGCGATCGTCTGACCGACGGCGAATTCGCCAAAGGCGCGTTCGTCGCGCCAACCGTGTTCACCGACTGCACCGACGACATGACCATCGTCCGTGAAGAAATCTTTGGCCCAGTGATGGCGATCCTCTCCTACGAAACCGAAGAAGAAGTGATCCGCCGCGCCAACGACACCGACTTCGGCCTGGCCGCCGGTATCGTCACCAAAGACCTGAACCGCGCGCACCGCGTGATTCATCAACTGGAAGCCGGTATCTGCTGGATCAACGCCTGGGGCGAGTCCGACGCAAAAATGCCGGTGGGCGGTTACAAGCAGTCGGGCGTTGGCCGTGAAAACGGCATCAGCTCGCTGAACAACTTCACCCGCATCAAATCGGTACAGGTCGAGCTGGGCGATTACGTCTCGGTGTTCTAAGACCCGAGATTTTCGTTGCCCGCGAAGGCCTCTTCGCGGGCAAGCCCGCTCCCACAGGTTTGGAGTCGTCCATCCAATTTGTGGCAGCCCCCAATCCCTGTGGGAGCTGGCTTGCCAGCGATTCGAGTGCACAGCACTCGCCAAGGTCCGACCTGACCACTATCAAAGAGGGTGCATTCAATGTCCCAAGAATTCGATTACATCATCATCGGTGCCGGCTCGGCCGGTAACACCCTGGCGACCCGTCTGACTGAAGACGCCGGCGTCACCGTTCTGCTGCTCGAAGCAGGCGGCCCGGACTACCGTCTCGACTTCCGCACGCAAATGCCGGCCGCTCTGGCGTTCCCGCTGCAAGGTCGTCGCTACAACTGGGCTTACGAAACCGACGCCGAGCCACACATGGACGGTCGCCGGATGGAATGCGGTCGCGGCAAAGGCCTCGGCGGTTCCTCGCTGATCAACGGCATGTGCTACATCCGTGGTAACGCGATGGACTACGACGGCTGGGCGAAACTGCCAGGCCTGGAAAACTGGTCGTACCTCGACTGCCTGCCGTACTTCCGCAAAGCCGAAACCCGCGACATCGGCCCGAACGATTACCACGGTGGCGAAGGCCCGGTCAGCGTGACCACGCCGAAGGCTGGCAACAACCCGCTGTTCCACGCCATGGTTGAAGCTGGCGTGCAGGCCGGTTACCCGCGCACCGAAGACTTGAACGGTTATCAACAGGAAGGCTTCGGCCCGATGGACCGCACCGTGACGCCGAACGGTCGTCGTGCATCCACCGCCCGTGGCTACCTCGACACCGCCAAGAAGCGTTCGACCCTGACCATCGTCACCCACGCCCTGACCGACAAGATTCTGTTTGAAGGCAAGCGTGCGGTCGGCGTGCGTTACCTGGTCGGCGACGCTGAAGAGCGCGTTGAAGCCAAAGCCCGTAAAGAAGTCCTGCTGTGCTCCGGCGCCATCGCTTCGCCGCAGATTCTGCAGCGCTCCGGTGTCGGCCCTGCCGAACTGCTGAAGTCCCTCGACATCCCGGTGGTTCACGATCTGCCGGGCGTTGGTGAAAACCTGCAGGATCACCTTGAGCTGTACCTGCAATACGCGTGCACCCAACCGGTGTCGCTGTACCCGTCGCTGCTCTGGTACAACCAGCCAGCCATCGGTGCCGAATGGCTGTTCAACGGCACCGGCATCGGCGCCAGCAACCAGTTCGAAGCCGGCGGTTTCATCCGTTCGCGTCCGGAATTCGAATGGCCGAACATTCAGTACCACTTCCTGCCGGTAGCGATTAACTACAACGGCAGCAACGGTGTGAAAGAGCACGGTTTCCAGGCGCACATGGGCTCCATGCGTTCGCCGAGCCGTGGTCGCATCCAGGCCAAGTCGAAAGACCCGCGCCAGCACCCGAGCATCCTGTTCAACTACATGGCCACCGAGCAGGACTGGCAGGAATTCCGCGACGGCATCCGCCTGACCCGTGAAATCATGCAGCAGCCTGCGCTGGACGCTTTCCGTGGCCGCGAAATCAGCCCGGGCATCGAAGTGCAAACCGATGAGCAACTCGACAAGTTCATCCGCGAGCACGCCGAAACCGCGTTCCACCCGTCCTGCTCGTGCAAGATGGGCACCGACGAGATGGCTGTGGTTGATGGCGAAGGTCGCGTGCACGGCATGCAGAGCCTGCGTGTGGTCGATGCCTCGATCATGCCGATCATCACCACCGGCAACCTCAACGCGCCGACGATCATGATCGCCGAGAAAATCGCCGACAAGATCCGTGGCCGCCAGCCGCTGCCACGCAGCACCGCGCCGTACTACGTTGCGGGCGATGCGCCGGTGAAGGGCAAGCCGATGCGTGATATCACCCCGGTTGCTCAGTAGCCTGAAGTGATCGTTCCCACGCTCTGCGTGGGAATGCATCCCGTGACGCTCTGCGTCACACAGCGGACGCAGAGCGTCCATGGCGGCGTTCCCACGCAGAGCGTGGGAACGATCTCCTGCCTTGCACAGTAAATCCCCCTACACCCCCTCTTCACTTGATCCTACCCCCACGCAGGCCTACTCTAGACCTCGCGCAACCGTTTCACCCCCTTCCTCGCCGTAGCTCTACCGCTTCCCCCTGACAAGGAGGTTCCCGAATGTTCGATTTCCACCCCCAGCTCAAGCAGCGCTTCGCTGCCTTGCGCACGGGCGCTGAGTTCTTTTCCCTGCGGTATGTACGCGAGTCCGGGCAGTACCTGTCGGTGCGCAAGAACGTCGCCGAACCGCCGAGCCTGAGCCGTGACGAAGGCGCGATGCTCACCGTTCGCGTCAACGGCGTTGAGGCCTACGCGGCCACCAACGACCTGTCGCAACAAGGTCTGCAAGCCGCCCTCGAACGCGCTGAGATTCAGGCCCGCCGCCTGAAGCCGCACGCCTTGCTCGACCTGCGCGATCAGCCGGTGTCCAGAGATCGCGCTGATTACCTTTCGCCCAATCTCGAACAACCCTTTCCGTCCCTGAGCGAATGCTTCGAGCTGCTCGGCGCGGAATCCGCCTCGGTGCCAAAGGATGAGCGCCTGGTGAATTGGCAAGTGAGCATTGGCATTACCCACGTCGAACAGATCTACCTGAGCAGCGCGGGGGCCGAATTGCGCCAGGCCCAGCGCTTCGTTTACCCAAGCCTCGACGTCACCGCCTACGACGGCAACGACAGCCAGACCCGCAGCCTCGGCCGCGAGAACTTCGGCCAACAGGGCGGCGCTGACGTGATCAGCCGTTGTGGCCTGATCGGCGCCGGCCCGCAAGTTGCTGATCAAGCGTTGCAACTGCTGCTCGCGCCGAACACTCCGCAAGGCCCGCGCGATCTGCTGTTGATGCCCGATCAGATGATGCTGCAGATCCACGAATCCATCGGCCACCCGTTGGAACTCGACCGCATCCTCGGCGACGAGCGCAATTACGCCGGCACCAGTTTCGTCAAAGCGAGCGACTTCGGCAGCCTGCAATACGGCTCGAAACTGCTCAACGTGACGTTCGACCCGGGCATCCCCGAAGAACTCGCCAGCTATGGCCACGATGACGACGGCAGCAAAGCGAGCAAACAATTCCTGATCCGCGATGGCCTGTTGCTGCGTCCGCTGGGCGGTGCGCTGTCGCAATATCGTGCCGGGATGGAAGGCGTCGCCAACAGCCGCGCCTGCGGCTGGAACCGCGCGCCGATCGACCGCATGGCCAACCTCAATATCGAACCGGGCGATCAGCCGCTGAACAAACTGATCGAAGGCATCGAGCACGGCATCCTGATGAGCACCAACCGTTCGTGGTCGATCGACGATGCGCGCAACAAATTCCAGTTCGGCTGTGAATGGGGCCAGTTGATCGAAAACGGCGAACTGAAAGGCGTGGTAAAAAACCCGAACTACCGGGCGATTTCCGCGCACTTCTGGAAAAGCCTGCGCGCCGTCGGCGACGCCAACACCGTCAAGGTGCTGGGCACGCCGAACTGCGGCAAGGGCGAACCGAACCAGGTGATCCGCGTCGGCCACGCTTCGCCGGCCTGCGTATTCAGCAACGTTGATGTGTTTGGGGGAGACGCCTGATGAGCATTTCGAAGAGTCAGTCCGACGCCTTCAAGGTCATGGTCAATTGGCTGCGCGACAGCGTGCGCGAGCCGGAACAGTTCACCCTCAGCTATGCCGCCGAGTCTTCGGCGTTCGTGCGTTTCAACCACGCCAAGGTACGCCAGGCCGGGCAAGTGCAGCAGGCCAACATCGTGCTGAAGCTGATCAACGACGGGCGTCACGCCGACCTGCAGGTCACCCTGTCCGGGGATCAGGAAGGCGATCTGCAACGCCTCGCCGAAGGCCTGCAGCAACTGCGCGAAACCCTGCCGCTGCTGCCACAGGATCCGTATCTGCTACTCAACCACAACGGCTGGCAAAGCCAGAACGTGCAGGAGCATCCGCTGCCGGACACTGAGCAGGTTGTCGATGAAATCTGCGCCGCCGCTGAAGGTCTGGATCTGGTCGGCTTTTATGCTGCGGGCCCGATCAGCCGTGGTTTCGCCAGCTCTTCGGGGGCGTTTGGCTGGCATCAGGCCAACAGCTTCAACTTCGATTTCAGCCTGTTCCACGACAACGGTGAAGCGGTTAAGGCCAGCTACGCCGGGCATGACTGGAGCAGCGAGGGTTTTGCCAAGCGCTTTGCTCAGGCACGTGAGCAACTGGAGTTTCTCGGCCGCCCGCTGCGCACGTTGGCACCGGGGCAATACCGCGCGTACCTGGCACCGGCGGCGCTGGAAGAAATCATGGGCATGTTGAGCTGGGGCGGTTTCTCGGCGCAGTCGATCGCCAGCAAGAGCAGTCCGTTGCAGAAGCTGTATGTCGGCGATCAGGCGTTCAGTCCGCTGCTGTCGCTGGACGAGAAAGTCAGCGAATCGCTGAGCCCGGCGTTTTCCGGCGAAGGTTATCCACGCAGCGATCTGCGGCTGATCGTCGAAGGCAAGGCTGGCGATCAACTGGTCGGCTCGCGCAGTGCCGCCGAATATGGTTTGACCGCCAATGGCGCCAGCGGCGGTGAATCGCCGAGTGCGTTGAACATGGCGGCCGGTGATCTGTCCCAAGCGGAGATCCTCAAGCAGTTGGGCACCGGGTTGTACATCAGCAACCTGTGGTACCTGAACTTCTCGGATCAACCGGCGGCGCGCATGACCGGCATGACCCGCTTCGCGACCTTCTGGGTCGAGAACGGCGAGATCCAGGCGCCGGTCAGCACCATGCGCTTTGACGACAGCGCTTACAGCCTGCTCGGTTCGCAGCTGGAAGCGTTAACCGCCGAGCGCGAGTTGCTGCTGTCGGCGAGTACGTATAGCCAGCGCAATACCTCGTCGGCGTTGCTGCCGGGGGCACTGGTCAGCCGACTCACGCTGACGCTTTAAAAGCATCGCGAGCAGGCTCACTCCTACATAGGATTTGTGATCGACACAGAATAAATGTAGGAGTGAGCCTGCTCGCGATGAGGCCTTCACTGACTCCACAACAAGAGGTTCCATGCCCAACCGCCCGCCTCTCGACGCCATCACCGCCCGCTGGTTGCCGTGGGTCGTCGCTATCGCTTTCTTCATGCAGTCCCTCGACGGGACCATCCTCAACACCGCGCTGCCAGCCATGGCTCGCGATCTCGCCGAAGACCCGCTGCGCATGCAGGGCGTGATCATCGCCTACATGCTCACCGTGGCCTTGCTGATTCCCGCCTCGGGCTGGATCGCCGACCGCTTCGGCACCAAGAAAATCTTCTTCGGCGCGATTCTGCTGTTCAGTTTCGGTTCACTGCTTTGCGCACTGTCGAGCAGCCTGAGCATGCTGATCGGCGCCCGCGTCATTCAGGGTCTGGGCGGTGCGTTGATGCTGCCGGTCGGGCGACTGGTGGTACTGCGCGCTTACCCGCGCTCCGAACTGGTGCGGATCATGGGCTTCATCACTATCCCCGGTCTGCTCGGCCCGCTGATCGGCCCGACCATGGGCGGCTGGATGGTCGAATACCTGACGTGGCACTGGATCTTCCTGATCAACCTGCCGGTCGGCGTCATCGGTTGCTACGCGGTGTGGAAATTCATTCCCGACCTGCGCGGCACTGAGCGCACACGTTTCGATAGCCTCGGCTTCCTGCTGTTCGGCGCGGCGATGATCCTGATCACCATCGCCATGGAAGGCCTCGGCGAATTGCACTTGCCGCACCTGCGCGTGATGTTGCTGCTGTTCGGCGGCATGGCCTGTCTGGCGGCGTACTGGTTGCGCGCCGGGCACATTGAGAACCCGCTGTTCGCGCCCTCGCTGTTCAAGACCCGCACGTTTGCCGTCGGCATTCTCGGCAACCTGTTCGCGCGCTTGGGCAGCGGTGCACTGCCGTTTCTGGTGCCGTTGCTACTGCAGGTGGCGCTGGGTTATTCGCCGTCGCAAGCGGGGATGAGCATGCTGCCGCTGGCGGCGGCGGCGATGATCGCCAAGTGGGTGGCACGGCCGCTGATCGAGCGTCTGGGCTATCGCATCGTCCTCACCGGCAACACCTTGGCACTGGGGATCATGCTGGCGAGCATGGGTCTGGTCAGTGAGCAGACGCCGTACTGGCTGCTGCTGTGCCTGCTGGCAGTGCTGGGCGCGATCAACTCGCTGCAGTTCACGGCGATGAACACCGTGACCCTGATCGACCTCGATGACGCGAGCGCCAGCAGTGGCAACAGTTTGCTCTCGGTGGTGGCGCAGTTGTCGTTGAGTCTGGGCGTGGCGTGCGCCGGTGCGTTGCTCGGCGGGTTTACAGCAGAGGTCGGTAACGATGGCGTGGAAACCGTGCTCGGCGCGTTCCAGCTGACTTTTGTCACCGTCGGCATCATGGCGATGCTCGCGGCAACGATCTTCTCGCAATTGTCGAAGGAAGACGGCCGCCGCGCCAAACGCCCGCAAGAGCACATCGAACATTAACCACTGTTCGTCCAGAACTTTCGAAGAAAGTGGCACGGGGCTGCTACACTGCGCGACATTTTGTTTTGCAGGCCAGTCCCGTGACCACCATCGCCACCGCTTTTAATACTCTGCCGCTGTCCGCCGCCATGCTGGCTAACCTCGAATCCCTCGGTTATGCCCAGATGACGCCGATCCAGGCGCAGAGCTTGCCGGTGATCCTCAAGGGGATGGACCTGATCGCCCAGGCCAAGACCGGCAGCGGCAAGACCGCGGCCTTCGGCATCGGCCTGCTCAACCCGATCAACCCGCGCTACTTCGGTTGCCAGGCACTGGTAATCTGCCCGACGCGCGAGCTGGCCGACCAGGTCGCCAAGGAAATCCGTCGTCTGGCCCGTGCCGAAGACAACATCAAGGTCCTGACCCTGTGCGGCGGCGTGTCCTTCGGCCCGCAGATCGCTTCGCTGGAACATGGCGCGCACATCATCGTCGGCACCCCGGGCCGCATCCAGCAGCACCTGCGCAAGGGTTCGCTGGTCCTCGATGGCCTGAACACGCTGATCCTCGACGAAGCCGACCGCATGCTCGACATGGGTTTCTACGACGCCATCGAAGACATCATCGTCAAAACCCCGGAGCGCCGTCAGACCCTGCTGTTCTCCGCCACCTACCCGGTGGGCATCAAGCAACTGGCGTCGAAATTCATGCGTGATCCGCAAACGGTGAAAGCCGAAGCGTTCCACGATGACACGCAGATCGAGCAGCGTTTCTACGAGATCTCCCCGGAAGACCGTATGAGCGCAGTGACCAAAGTCCTGCACCACTTCCGTCCGGCCTCCTGCGTGGCGTTCTGCTTCACCAAGCAGCAGGTTCAGGAAACCGTTGATCACCTGACCGCCAAGGGCATTTCCGCAGTCGGCCTGCACGGCGATCTGGAACAGCGTGATCGCGATCAGGTGCTGGCGATGTTCGCCAACCGCAGTACCTCGGTACTGGTTGCCACCGACGTGGCTGCCCGTGGTCTGGACATCGATGCGCTGGACATGGTGATCAACGTCGAACTGGCCCGCGATTCGGAAATCCACATTCACCGCGTTGGCCGTACCGGTCGTGCTGGCGAGAAAGGCATCGCGATCAGCCTGGTTGCTCCGGGCGAAGCGCATCGTGCGCAAGCCATCGAGCAACTGCAGAAGTCGCCGCTGAACTGGGATCAGGTCGATAACCTCAAGTCCCAGGGCCTCGCGCCGCTGCAGCCGCCGATGACCACGCTGTGCATCGGTGCCGGCCGTAAAGACAAGGTGCGTCCGGGCGACATTCTGGGTGCACTGACTGGCGATGCCGGCATTCCGGGTGCGCAGGTGGGCAAGATCGCGATCTTCGACTTCCAGGCTTATGTGGCCGTTGACCGCACCGTGGCCATGCAGGCCTTGCAGCGCTTGAACGACGGCAAGATCAAGGGCCGTTCGCTGCGCGTCCGCATCCTGTAAGAACAACGTAACTCCCCTGTAGGAGCTGCCGCAGGCTGCGATCTTTTGACTTTGTTTTTAAAGAGCAAGATCAAAAGATCGCAGCCTGCGGCAGCTCCTACAGTTCGTTTTGTGGTGACATTTCAGAGGACACCGTTTTGCGCTCTACCGAAGTCGTGATCATTGGCGCTGGCGCCGCTGGGTTGATGTGTGCACTGACCGCCGCCGGGCGTGGGCGTCAGGTGTTGCTGCTCGACCATGCGAACAAGGCCGGCAAGAAAATCCTGATGTCGGGCGGTGGCCGCTGCAATTTCACCAACATGTACACCGAGCCGAGCAATTTCCTCTCGCAGAACCCGCATTTCTGCAAATCCGCACTGGCGCGTTACACCCAGTGGGATTTCATCGGCATGGTCGGCAAGCACGCCGTGCCGTACCACGAGAAAAAACTCGGCCAGTTGTTCTGCGATAACAAGTCCAGCGACATTCTTGAAATGCTCCTGACCGAGTGCGATCAGGCCGGCGTCGAGCTGCACCTGGATACCTCGATCCAGACCATCGAGAAAGTCGAGAACGGTTACCTGCTCGACACCACCCTCGGCCAGATCCAGTGCCAGTCGCTGGTGATTGCCACCGGTGGCCTGTCGATCCCGACGCTCGGAGCGACCGGTTTTGGTTATCAAGTCGCCAAGCAGTTCGGCCATGAATTGCTGCCGACCCGCGCCGGGCTGGTGCCGTTTACCATCACCGATCAGCTCAAGGAACTGTGCACCGAGCTGTCCGGCACATCGGTGGATTGTCTGGTCAGCTGCAACGATCAGAGCTTTCGCGAGAACATCCTGTTCACTCACCGTGGCCTTAGCGGCCCGGCGATTTTGCAGATCTCGTCGTTCTGGGAGTCTGGCGACACCGTCGAGATCAACCTGCTGCCGGATCACGACGCGGCGAGCTGGCTGCAACAGCAAGTGGCCGAACGCCCGAACAGCGAATTGAAAACCCTGCTGGGTGAGATCTTCACCAAGAAGATGGCCAATCTGCTGGCGGACAACTGGTTTGTGTCCAAGCCGATGAAGCAGTACACCCATGCCGAATTGGCTGAGATTGCCGACAAGCTCGGCAGCTGGAAAGTCGTGCCGGCGGGGACTGAAGGTTATCGCACCGCCGAAGTGACCCTCGGCGGCGTCGACACCCGCGAAGTGTCGTCCAAAACCATGGAATCACTGAAAAGCCCGGGCCTGTATTTCATTGGCGAAGTCCTCGACGTCACTGGCCACCTGGGCGGCTTCAACTTCCAGTGGGCCTGGGCCTCCGGCTACGCGGCCGCGCAATACGCTTAATTCAAAGCTAAATACAAAAACCTGTGGGAGCTGGCTTGCCAGCGATGAGGCCGGCAGATCCAACATCATTGTTGACTGTCATGCAGCCATCGCTGGCAAGCCAGCTCCCACAGGGTTCCGTGCCCAATTCAAGATTTAGTTCTACACAAGATCTCAAAGGAACACTTTTTGCTGTCAGATGTGATCGGCGCCATTGCGTCGGCGTCATTACTGGCTCAATTTAGCGGCATCGCCTCGGAAGGCCTTCGCACTTCATGTCCTCGACCTCGTTTCGTCAGTCTTTGCGGCGCCTGTGGGCGCTGGATAAATTCAGCTACAGCGTGCGGGTGTTCATCGCCCTGACCGGCAGCATGGCGCTGTGTTGGTATCAGGATGAAATGGGCCTGCTGATCCCGTTGTTCCTGGGGATTATCGCCAGCGCCCTGGCCGAAACCGACGACAGTTGGCAGGGCCGCCTCAACGCCCTCGCCGTGACGCTGGTGTGCTTCAGCATCGCCGCGCTGTCGGTGGAATTGCTCTTCCCCTACCCCATCGTGTTTGCCATTGCCCTGGCGCTGGCCAGTTTCGGCCTGACCATGCTCGGCGCTCTCGGCGAGCGTTATGGCGCGATTGCTTCGGCGACGCTGATTCTGTCGGTGTACACGATGATCGGCGTTGATCAGCGCGGCGGCGCGGTCACCGATTTCTGGCACGAACCGATGCTGCTGGTCGCCGGTGCGGCGTGGTACGGCTTGCTCTCGGTGCTGTGGCAGGCGCTGTTTTCCAATCAGCCGGTGCAGCAAAGTCTGGCGCGATTATTCCGTGAGCTGGGCTTTTACCTGAAGCTGAAATCCTCGCTGTTCGAGCCGATCCGGCAGATGGACGTCGAAGCCCGGCGCCTGGAACTGGCTCAGCAAAACGGTCGCGTGGTCGCTGCGCTGAACAGTGCCAAGGAAATCATTCTGCACCGTGTTGGCAACGGCCGCCCCGGCTCGAAAGTCAGCCGTTACCTGAAGCTGTACTTCCTCGCTCAGGACATCCACGAACGCGCCAGTTCTTCGCACTATCCGTACAACGCGCTGGCCGACGCGTTCTTTCACAGTGACGTGCTGTTCCGCTGCCAGCGCCTGTTGCGCCAGCAAGGCAAGGCCTGCCGGGCGCTGGCCGAGTCGATCCAGATGCGCCAGCCGTTCATTTACGACGCGAGTTTCGCCGAAGCCCTGAGCGACCTCGATGCCTCCCTCGAACATCTGCGCATCCAGAGCAACCCGGCCTGGCGCGGGCTGCTGCGTTCGCTGCGTGCACTGGCGGCCAACCTCGGCACCCTCGACCGTTTGCTCAGTGACGCCAGCAACCCCGACGCCTTGGCCGATGCGACCGACAGCAGCCTGCTCGACCGCTCACCGCGCAACCTCAAGGACGTCTGGATTCGTCTGCGCACGCAACTGACGCCGACTTCTCTGTTGTTCCGTCACGCCCTGCGCCTGCCCTTGGCGCTGAGTATCGGCTACGGCATGGTGCACTTGATTCACCCGTCGCAGGGTTACTGGATCATCCTCACCACCCTGTTCGTCTGCCAGCCAAACTACGGCGCGACACGACGCAAACTCGGTCAGCGGATTTTCGGTACCGCCATCGGCCTGACCGTGGCGTGGGCGCTGTTCGATCTGTTCCCGAGCCCGTTGGTGCAGTCGTGTTTCGCCATCGCTGCCGGCGTGGTGTTCTTTACCAACCGCACCACCCGCTACACCCTGGCGACGGCGGCGATCACCATCATGGTGCTGTTCTGCTTCAACCAGGTCGGCGACGGTTACGGACTGTTCCTGCCACGGTTGTTCGATACTTTGCTCGGCAGCCTGATTGCCGGGCTGACAGTGTTCCTGTTCCTGCCGGACTGGCAGGGCCGGCGCCTGAACAAAGTGCTGGCCAACACCCTGACCTGCAACAGCATCTACCTGCGCCAGATCATGCAGCAATACGCCGCCGGCAAAAGCGACGACCTCGCTTATCGTCTCGCTCGACGCAATGCGCACAACGCCGATGCCGCGCTGTCGACGACACTGGCAAACATGCTGATGGAGCCGGGGCATTTCCGTAAGGAAGCGGATGTTGGATTCCGCTTTCTGGTGCTGTCGCACACGCTGTTGAGTTATCTGTCAGGGCTGGGTGCGCATCGCGAGACCCAATTGCCGGCGGAAGTGCGCGAGCATTTGATTGATGGCGCCGGGGTGAAGCTGGCGACGAGCATTGATGAAATCGCTCAGGGACTGGCGAGCAAAGAGCCGGTGGCGATTCAGAGTGATGAAGAAGAAGCGCTGGCCAATGAGCTGGAGCAGATGCCCGATGAGATTGATGAAGGGCAGCGGTTGGTGCAAACGCAATTGGCGTTGATCTGCCGGCAGTTGGGACCATTGCGCACGTTGGCGGCGCATCTGATCAAGGACACCTCAGAAATCAGCGGCGGTTGACAGGGCGTCATCGCGAGCAGGCTCACTCCTACAGGGGAACGCATTCCAAATTGTAGGAGTGAGCCTGCTCGCGATAGCGAAATCTGCCACACAGAAGATTCTGGATCACCCCTCACATCCCATGCTGGCGAAGCAACTTGTCATAACTCCCATCCGCCTTCATCGCCGCAATCGCCTTATCAAACCCCGCAACAATCTGCTCATGCTGCGGATTCTTCAGACTGACCAATATATGCAGGCTGTTCTCACTCAACGGCTTGGGCAAGAACTCCACCGAATTGCGCACCTTGGCGGATTCCCGCGCCAGGTAATACTTCGCAACGTACTCATCCTCCAGCGTCAACTTGACCCGATCCGCCGCGAGCATGCGCACAGCCATGGCAAAGTTATGCACAGGGACTTTCTGCAGCGCGGTATCGGCATCGAATGGCGCCGAGTAGGCATAACCGCGCACCACAGCAATCGGATAGGTGTGCAGTTGTTGCAAGCTGGAGTAATCGAGCGGAGTGTCTTTGCGCTTGAGAAAGCGAATGCGGTTGAGCAGGTATTCCCCGGAAAACTGGCCGAGCTTGGTCCGTTCATCGTTGTACCAAGCGTTGACCAACACATCGTAGCGGCCCTCGCCAACGCCAAGCAGCGCCCGCGCCCAAGGCACCTGCTCATAAGCGCTGGCATAACCGGCCCGGGCCAGCGCGGTGCTGACAATGTCGGTGGCCAGTCCGCCGTTGACCAGGGTGTCGTCGGTAAAGGGTGGCCAGATATCAAACACCAGCCGCAGCTTATCCGCTGCGGCGGTCTGAGCCAGCAAGAGCAATCCGATCAAAGCAAAGGCTCGATGCAATCGCGGCATGCTTGAAAATCCTTAGCGGGCGGGCTGCCCAGCGTGTTTTCAGTCAAAACCCCAAGGCCCCTTACCGGCGAAACCCAGGCACTAACATTAGCTCAAGGAAGCCAAGGCACTGCGCTCACCAGCAGATTACACAAAGAAGTCATCCGTGCGAGAAAGGAATGATGGCATTTTGACCTTTGTCACAGACTCTTACGCCATAAAGACATCTTTGCCGTAGACGCTTAGTATCGGGCGACACGTTCAAGGAATCGGCACATGACAATCGAATGGGTCTGCAAACATCACAGTGATCTGGGCAAGGAGCAGCTGTACGCGCTGTTGAAACTGCGCTCGGACGTGTTCGTCGTCGAACAGAAATGCGCCTATCCGGACCTCGACGGTCAGGATCTGGAAGGCGATACCTATCACCTGATGGGTTGGGAAGATGATCAGTTGATGGCCTACCTGCGCCTGCTGGATCCGCAATCCCAAGGCGGAGACGTGGTGATCGGCCGGGTGCTGACTGCACCTGCGGGTCGCGGCAAAGGGCTGGGGCACGAAATGATGGAGCAGGCGTTGAAACAGGCCGAGAAGCATTGGCCACAGGTGCCGATCTATCTGTCGGCGCAGGCGCATTTGCAGGGGTATTACGGCAGGTACGGGTTTGTTGTGGCGGGTGAGGAGTATCTGGAGGATGACATTCCGCACATCGGCATGCGTCGCGCCTGAAAAGCCCTCACCCTAGCCCTCTCCCAAGGGGAGAGGGGACTGACCTTATCGTCTTGCGTCAGACATCGACCTGAAAAACCGCGTCGATTATGGATTCACAGCAATTCGCCCAAGTCGGCGAACTTCTCCAATCTCCCCCAATCGGCTCCCTCTCCCTCTGGGAGAGGGCTGGGGTGAGGGGCTCTTCAGGGATACTCCAGAACAGCCTTGATCTGCCGCAAATTACGCTCGATCCACCCGCGATCAATCGCCCCCCACTCACGAATCCGATAGCGCCCGGCATGATTACGTGCGCCCTCTTCCTGCTCGAATTCACAGACGATGTCCAGATCGGCCAACGCGGCAATCGTGTCCTGCGCCGTGCGCCGGGGCATGCCGGTGACGTCAGTCAGGGTCGGCACACTCGGCGCCAGACCGCTGTCGATCAGGTACGCCACATACAAGCGGCGGTAGAAACTGCTTTTGGTCTTGCTGACGTCCATCCCCACCTTCCTGGTTGCGTACGGTTAAGCCTGCATATCCCGCCACGTCAGGTACACCCGCAGATCGAACTCGACCTGGTGATACCCCGGCAGCATGTGCTCGCACAATTTATAAAACGCCTTGTTGTGATCCGACTCTTTGAAGTGCGCCAGTTCATGCACGACGATCATTTTCAGAAAGTCCGGCGCAGCCTCCTTGAACAACGAAGCGATACGAATCTCTTTCTTGGCCTTGAGCTTGCCGCCCTGCACTCGCGACACCGTAGTGTGCAGGCCCAAAGCGCGATGGGTCAGGTCGAGGCGGTTGTCGAACAGCACCTTGTCGATGGCCGGGGCGTTACGCAGGTATTCCTGCTTCAGGTCCAGCGCGTAGCTGTACAGCGCCTTGTCGCTCTGCACATCGTGCCGCCCCGGATAACGCTGAGTCAGGTAATCGCCCAGGCGTCCTTCAGCGATCAGTTGGCGCACTTGATCCTGCAATTGCGCGGGATAGGCCTGGAGGTACTTCAACACTGTCATGGACTGGCGACACGGTTCAAAAAAGGTGCGCCAGTGTAGCGAATTCAACCGGGCAGCGCGCTCCAGTCAAACGGTTCGGCAAAGCTGGCTGCATCCTCGGCGACCAATGGCCGCGCCACGAGGAAGCCCTGCACGTACTCGCAGCCGTGGGCTTGCAGCCATTGGTATTGCTCGATGGTTTCCACCCCTTCGGCAATCACCAGCAAACCGTATTCCTTGCACAGACTGATGACCGTGCTGACCAGTGAGGCGTCGCGTTTCGAGTCCGGCAATCGCGCAATGAGATGGCGATCAATTTTCAGCGTATCGAGCTCCAGATCGCGCAGATGTGCCAGCGAACACGGCCCGGAACCGAAGTCATCCAGCGCCACGCGCACCCCGAGATTACGCAGCAGACGCAACTGTTTGCGCGTTTCATCGGGATTTTGCATCAGCGCTTCTTCGGTGACTTCGACCTCCAGCTGACGAGGCTGCAGCGCGTGTCGTTCCATGACCTGGCGCAACTCGCTGACCAGATTCGGCAGGCTGAACTGGGTGTTGCTCAAGCTCACGCCGAGCACCAGGTCCTCGGCAAACAAGGTTTCCCAGGCTTTGCGCTGGCCGGCGCCGCGATGATAGATCCAGCTACCGAGCCGACTGATCAACCGCGCTTCTTCCAGCAACGGCAGGAACAGGCCCGGTGGAACATCGCCGACACTCGGATGCTGCCAGCGCAACAACGCTTCAAACCCGCGTATCTGCCCCGTGTCGATCGCCACCTGTGGCTGATACACCAAGTTGAAATCGCGGTTTTCGATGGCCGTGCGCACGCTTTCTTCGAGCATCAGGCGCGAACGGGCGCGACCATTCATTTCATGATCGTAGAAGCGATATTGCTGACGCCCGGCACGTTTGGCCTCGTACATGGCGATGTCGGAAGCACGCAGCAAACCGTCGAGGTTCGAACCGCAATCCGGATACGTGGCAATGCCGATGCTCGCGCCCAGGGCGATATCCAGCCCTTCGATTTGCTGACAGATCGACACGCGTTCGATGAGTTTCTCGGCGATCTTCGCTGCCTGCTCCGGGAACTCCAGATCCAGCAACGCGGTGAATTCATCACCGCCCATGCGCGCGAGTATGTCGAACGGCCGCAGACACGCCTTCAATTGCTCGGAAACCCAACGCAACACACGGTCGCCGGCATCATGACCAAGGGAATCGTTAACCCGTTTGAAGCCGTCGAGATCCAGATACAACAGCACCCAACTGCTGTCACTGCGTTCACCGCGCAGCAGCAGGTTTTCCACGGTCTGGTAGAAGCCGCGGCGGTTGAGCAAACCGGTCAGCGGATCGGTCACGGCTTGAAACTCAAGCTGTTGGTGCAGGTGACGCACTACCGACATGTCGAGAACCGTGACCACCATCGCATGTTGTTCTGTGGGTAGCGCCGCGCAGGACAAGGCCACTGGCACCTGCTGGCCGGGCGCGGTGCGCAATAATGCGTCGTGCAGTCTTAACGTTTCGCCACGTTTGTAGCTGGCGTAAAAATCGGAATCGGCCCACAACGGAACATGCGGTTTCTGCAGGTAATCGAGGAACTCCTTACCCTCCAGCTCCTTTACCGGCGCATTGAGCAGACGCGAAATTGCCGGATTGGCAAAGCGGATCAGGCCGTCCTCACCGACCACCAGAATCCCCTCGGCGGCGTTATCCAATACCGAGGCATTGAAGGCTCGAGCGACTTCCAGATCATGACTCAGGCGCTGCAAGGCACGACGATTGCGCTGGTGTTCCAGCAATGCCTGCACTTTCGGTTTGAGAATCTGCGGATCAAACGGTTTGAACAGGTAATCCACCGCCCCACTGGCATAGCCCTTGATCACGGCATCCTGGGACTGCTCGTTGGCGGTGAGGAATATGATCGGGGTCAGACGTGTGCGCTGGCTGCCGCGCATCAATCGCGCGACTTCGAAGCCGTCCATGCCGGGCATCTGCACATCCAGCAGCACCAGGTCGACGTCGTGCTCCAGCAACAGGCTGAGCGCCTCGAAACCGGAGGCAGCGGTGATGACCTGCCAATCCTGACGCTGCAGCAACGCGCGCATGCTGATCAGATTTTCAGGGTAATCATCAACGATCAAAAGGACAGAGTTGCCTTCACCTGGCTGGGATTGCGCGCATTCCATGCTGCTTCTCTTGTCGGGACTTTTGGTCGGCTTCCGGTAAAAACCGTACACATACTGAGCCTTCACTCTAGTACTGGATCCAAGAAAGCAGAAGCTGTCATCAGGCCATCATTTAACCAAAGCGTGAATTTGCCGACTAACGGTCACCGCTGAAGCCCCCGGAAACCGGCAGAGATGGCATTTCGACAGGATGTTGACGTCAATCATCTGCCAAACGGGCGTTAACAAAAAATCCCTCAACGCTTATAAAGTCCGCCCCAAAACGTGCGGGCTAGAGCTTCTGGCACGTACGTGCAGTGAAACTTGAGTGGAAGAACCGACATGATCGATCTCGCAACCTGGAACCTCAGCGTTCCCGTTGGCAGCCCGCCATACACCGTCGAAACCTCCAAACTGGTGAACGGCTTCAAGGATCAGTACTTCCATTCCGACACAGGCACCTTGTTCTTCTGGTCACCGGTTACCGGGTCAAAAACCGAAAACGCCATCTACCCGCGCACCGAACTGCGGGAGACCTATAGCAACGGCACGCTGCGCAACTGGTATTACCCGGATGCCGATAACCTGCTGCGCGCGACGGTTACAGTCAACAAAGTGCCCAGTTCCGGCAAAATCGTCATCGGCCAGATTCACGCTTATGAAAGCCAGAAACCGATGGTCAAACTCGAATATCAATACAAGACCAAAACCGAGACCGGCAACCTGGTGATCAAAGTCCGCATGCACCCGGATGATGACGAAAGCCGCGTCATCACCCTGGCGACCGGGATCAAACTGGATCGCGAATTCAACTACCTTATTCACCTGAGTCCTGGCGGTGCGTTGGGTGTCAGTGCGGCGGGTTATCAGTGGGATTCACAGATCAGCGCGACGTGGCGTAACAAGCCGTTGTACTTCAAGGCCGGGGTTTATGTGCAGGACAATACGGGGTACACCAGCGAAGGTGGCCAGGTAACCTTCTCCAAACTCGACATCGATCACGATAAATAACTTCGCCGAGCCCCCCCCTGTGGGAGTTGGCTTGCCAACGATGACGGCCTCAAAGCCACCTAACTTCCTAAGGTTCACATCCGATCCAACTGTAGGAGTGAGCCTGCTCGCGATGACGGACCAACATCCAGCATCAGTGGTGACTGATCTACCGCAATCGCGAGCAGGCTCACTCCTACAGGGGGTCAGCTGGGTATTACAGACTGCGTCACTTCCACATTATCCAGCACCCGATTTACCGCCAGCTCAGCCAGCATGATGATCTGCTGAATCGCCAGAATCGTATGCCGCTGCGGGATATCGACATACGCCGCAATATCGCTGGTCATGATGCTCGCCGAAGCCAGTGATTCGCAGGCGTGGGCCAACAGGCTTTCGTTATCCATGTCAGGAGCAACCTGAAACATCGTGCTGGGCTTGTGGAACTTCAGGGCGGTGACGTTCGGTTCAAGGTAGTGATCGAGCGCACGCTCGGCGGCGTCGTGGAGCTTTCTTGAATCGAGGGATTCGTACGGGGATGTGCAATCGCCTTCAGGCGGATTGGGTGTTGGTTTGATCATCGTGAAACTCCAAGTGATGCATTGAGCTGCCACTGATCGCTGCGACGCGACGGAGGGAGGTAGCTGTACGCGGGGTCGCAGACCGGATCACTTGGAAATCCGGCATACCCGAGGGTATTCCGCGCACAGCCACCATCGACCAAACACAAACACCGAGGCGTTGCGGTTTGGGGTGGCGATTATGCACCAAGTGAGCTGAACGGACTGCGACGTCCGATCGCTGAATTCAGCGATCCCCAGAGCCTATCTATCCCACTTCCGACGGACAACCGACGCGAGCTGTCGGAATAATCACTCCGAACGCCAATATCTGTAGGACAAGCACTTTGCCTACAACCCGCCCACAAAAAACCCGCCTCTCGGCGGGTTTCTTGAATCAGCGGTCCAACACTCAGGCTTAGTTAACCTTAGCGTTCAACTCACCCTTCAGATAACGCTGATACATCGCTTCCAGCGAGATCGGTTTGATCTTCGATGCATTACCGGCAGTACCGAACGCTTCATAACGAGCGATACACACGTCACGCATTGCAGTAACAGTCGCGCCGAAGAATTTACGTGGGTCGAATTCGCTCGGGTTGGTGGCCATCAGGCGACGCATGGCGCCGGTGGATGCCAGACGCAGGTCGGTGTCGATGTTGACCTTGCGCACGCCGTGCTTGATGCCTTCGACGATTTCTTCAACCGGTACGCCGTAAGTTTCTTTGATGTCGCCGCCGTACTGGTTAATGATCGCCAGCCACTCTTGTGGCACCGAGGACGAACCGTGCATCACCAAGTGGGTGTTCGGAATGCGCTTGTGGATTTCCTTGATGCGGTCGATTGCCAGCACGTCACCTGTAGGTGGCTTGGTGAACTTGTAGGCGCCGTGGCTGGTGCCGATGGCGATGGCCAAGGCATCGACCTGGGTGCGTTTGACGAAGTCAGCGGCTTCTTCCGGGTCGGTCAGCATTTGGCTGTGATCCAGAACGCCTTCGGCGCCGATGCCGTCTTCTTCACCGGCCATGCCGGTTTCCAGCGAACCCAGGCAGCCCAGCTCGCCTTCTACCGAAACGCCGCAGGCGTGCGCCATGGCCACGGTTTGCTGGGTAACGCGGACGTTGTAGTCGTAGTCGGTCGGGGTCTTGCCGTCTTCGCCCAGCGAGCCGTCCATCATCACCGAGCTGAAGCCCAGTTGGATCGAGCGCTGGCAGACGTCAGGGCTGGTGCCGTGGTCCTGGTGCATGCACACCGGGATGTGCGGGAATTCTTCGATCGCGGCGAGGATCAGGTGACGCAGGAATGGCGCGCCGGCGTATTTACGGGCGCCGGCCGAAGCCTGAACGATCACCGGGGAGTCAGTCTTGTCAGCGGCTTCCATGATGGCGCGCATCTGCTCAAGGTTGTTGACGTTGAAGGCTGGAACGCCGTAGCCGAATTCGGCTGCGTGGTCCAACATCTGGCGCATGCTGATAAGTGCCATTGTGTGTGTCTCTCCCGGTTGAGGGTCGTTAATCGTGCCAGCCTGCCGGAGCGGCGGCGGCTATTCAAGTGATTGCAGATCGGGGGTTGAGGCCCGGTCTGGTGATTCGATAAAGCAAAATCCTGAGAGCTACACAGAACCCCTGTGGGAGCGAGCCTGCTCGCGAAGGCAATCTTGCAGTCGCTGATGCAGTGCCTGTCAGACCGCTTTCGCGAGCAGGCTCGCTCCCACATTAGAACTGTGGTGTGTCAATTACTGCGCTTTGCAGCCGCGGCCGATCAGGTCATTGGTGGCGACCCAGTACACCAGGCCTTCCTCACCCTTGACGTGAAACGCCAGCATGCCGTCGCTGTACAGCGTGCCCGAGGCGCCCGGCTCTTCTTTCAGGCGATAGACCTGATCACCGCCGCCGAGGCGAACGTCGACTTCCTTCTGGCCGGCGTCGGCGTAACGCCAGAGCACTTTGGCCTGGCTGTCGCAGGTCCAGGTCGTCCAGCTATCCGCCGGGGCGGACGACTGAAACAGGTTCAACTGCGCGCAACCGCCCAACAATGCCAACGCCGCAATGGCGATCAAGCCTTTCATCCGTGTTCCTCGACTGACGGCACACGCCGCCAGCCTTGAGTTAAAGAGTCAGACCCGTCAAGGACAACCATGTTCCTTGGCCGGGGTTTGCGTCTCGTATTTCTCCAGGCCGTCCGGGCCCGAGCGCTTGTTCAGCACCGGGTTGGTTTCGGCCTGCCAGTCGGCCTGATAACAGCCCTTCTGCGACTCGCTCGGCGCCGGCGTGGCCTCGGCCTTCGGGTTACTCCCGCAGGCCGCCAGCGTACCGGTCAGCAACAACAGCGCTAACGACTTGACCATGTGAACACTCCTTTGCCTGGCCAAACGGGCGGCCTCAGGCCTTGGCCCGGCTTTCCAGGACTTCAACGGCTGGCAGCACTTTGCCCTCGACGAATTCGAGGAACGCGCCACCACCGGTGGAAATGTAGGAGATTTGCTCAGCCACGCCATATTTATCGATAGCGGCCAAGGTGTCGCCACCGCCAGCGATGGAGAACGCCGAGCTTTCCGCGATGGCCTGGGCCAGCACTTTGGTGCCGTTGCCGAACTGGTCGAATTCGAAGACGCCAACCGGGCCGTTCCACAGGATGGTTTTCGACGATTTCAGCAGTTCGGCGAAGTTGGCTGCGGTTTGCGGGCCGATGTCCAGAATCATGTCGTCAGCCGCGACGTCAGCGATCAGCTTGACGGTAGCTTCGGCGGTTTCAGCGAATTCCTTGGCAACCACGACGTCAACCGGCAGCGGCACGCTGACTTTGGCAGCGATGGCGCGCGCGGTGTCGAGCAGGTCCGGTTCGTACAGCGACTTGCCAACCGGGTGACCAGCGGCCGCGAGGAAGGTGTTAGCGATGCCGCCGCCGACGATCAGTTGATCGCAGATCTGGCTCAGGCTGTTCAGCACGTCGAGTTTGGTCGACACCTTGGAGCCGGCAACGATGGCCGCCATTGGCTGAGCCGGTGCGCCGAGGGCTTTGCCCAGTGCGTCCAGTTCAGCGGCCAGTAGCGGGCCAGCCGCAGCAACTTTGGCGAACTTGGCCACGCCGTGAGTCGAACCTTCAGCGCGGTGAGCGGTGCCGAACGCGTCCATCACGAACACGTCGCACAGGGCGGCATATTGCTGGGCCAGTTCGTCAGCGTTCTTTTTCTCGCCTTTGTTGAAGCGCACGTTTTCGAACAGCACGATGTCGCCGGCCTTGACGTCAACACCACCGAGGTAATCAGCCACCAGCGGCACTTCACGGCCCAGCGCTTTGCTCAGGTAGTCAGCGACAGGCTTGAGGCTGTTCTCGGCGGAGAACTCGCCTTCGGTCGGACGGCCAAGGTGCGAGCAGACCATCACGGCCGCGCCTTTTTCCAGGGCCAGCTTGATGGTCGGCAGCGAAGCCAGGATACGCGCATCGCTGGTGACAACACCGTCCTTGACTGGGACGTTGAGGTCTTCGCGGATCAATACGCGCTTACCTTGCAGATCGAGGTCGGACATCTTCAACACGGTCATGGGTCGCACTTCCTACGGTTTTTTTGAAGTTGCTGTTTGCAGATAGTGTTCTGCAACGTCCAGCATTCGGTTGGCAAAACCCCATTCGTTGTCGAACCAGGCCAGGATGTTCACCAGCTTGGGGCCGGAAACACGGGTCTGACTGGCATCGACGATGGCCGAATGTGGGTCATGGTTGAAATCACAACTGGCGTGCGGCAACTCGGTATAGGCGAGCAGGCCTTTGAGCGGGCCACTGGTGGCGGCCTCGCGCAGGATCCGGTTGACCTCATTGGCATCGGTAGCGGTGGCGGTCTGCATCGTGATGTCGAGGCAGGACACGTTGACCGTCGGCACGCGTACGGCTTTGGCCTGAATTCGCCCGGCAAGTTCCGGCAGCAGGCGCTCGATACCTCGCGCCAGACCGGTGGACACCGGGATCACCGACTGGAACGCCGAACGCGTGCGGCGCAGGTCTTCGTGGTGATAGGCGTCGATCACTGGCTGATCGTTCATTGCCGAGTGAATGGTGGTGATCGACACGTAATCAAGGCCAATGGCCTTGTCGAGCAAACGCAACAGCGGCACACCGCAGTTGGTGGTGCAGGAGGCGTTGGACACCAGCAGTTCGTCGCCGGTCAGGCAATCCTGATTGACGCCGTAAACGATGGTGGCGTCGACATCCGCCTCGCTGGCCATCGGCTGCGAGAACAGTACGCGTGGCGCGCCGGCGTCGAGAAAGCGCTGGCCGTCTTCACGGGTGTTGTAGGCACCGGAACACTCAAGCACCAGATCGACGCCCAGCGACGCCCAATCGATGCCTTCGGGGGTGGCACTGCGCAGAACCTTCACGCAGTCGCCATTAATATGCAGACAATCGCCTTCTACTCGCACCTCGCCCGGAAAGCGGCCGTGGGTGGAGTCGAAGCGTGTCAGGTATTCGATGCTGGCCATGTCTGCCAGATCGTTGATCGCGACAATTTCAAACCCGGCTTTCTCGCCTCGCTCAAACAACGCACGCAAGACGCAACGACCAATCCGGCCGTAGCCGTTGAGTGCAACTTTGTAAGGACGCGGTTGAGGCATGGGGTTCTCGATTACCGTGGTGAATCAGGCAGTGCGATGTTGCCTGAACCAACACTTTCGCGAGCAGGCTCGCTCCCACATTGGAATGCATTTCCCTGTGGGAGCGAGCCTGCTCGCGAAGGCGTCAGCTCAGACGACATCTTTTCTGGATCAGTCTTCCAGTAGCTCTTCAGCCTGACCGAGGATGTTTTCCAGGGTGAAGCCGAACTCTTCGAACAGTGCCGAAGCCGGAGCCGATTCGCCGTAGGTGGTCATGCCGATCACGCGACCTTCCAGACCCACGTACTTGAACCAGAAGTCGGCGTGAGCCGCTTCGATCGCGATACGCGCGCCAACCTGCAACGGCAGCACGTCCTGCTTGTAGCCAGCATCCTGAGCATCGAACACGCTGGTGCAAGGCATGGAAACCACACGCACTTTACGACCCTGCTCGGTCAGTTTGTCGTACGCCTGAACCGCCAGGCCCACTTCCGAACCGGTCGATATCAGGATCAGCTCAGGCTCGCCTGCGCAGTCCTTCAGCACGTAACCGCCACGGCTGATGTCGGCAATCTGGCCGGCATCGCGTTCCTGGTGTTGCAGGTTCTGACGCGAGAAGATCAGCGCCGATGGGCCGTCCTTGCGCTCCAGAGCGTTTTTCCAGGCCACAGCCGATTCAACGGCATCGGCTGGACGCCAGGTGTCGAGGTTCGGTGTGGTACGCAGGCTGGTCAATTGCTCGATCGGCTGGTGCGTCGGGCCGTCTTCGCCCAGACCGATGGAGTCGTGGGTGTAGACGTGGATCACTTGCTTCTTCATCAGCGCGGACATGCGCACGGCGTTGCGGGCGTATTCCATGAACATCAGGAAGGTCGCGCCGTAAGGCACCAGGCCGCCGTGCAGGGTCACGCCGTTCATGATCGCGGTCATGCCGAATTCGCGCACGCCGTAGTACATGTAGTTGCCGCTGGCATCTTCAGCGCTGACGCCTTTGCAACCTTTCCACAGGGTCAGGTTGGAACCGGCCAGGTCAGCGGAGCCGCCGAGCAGTTCCGGCAGCAACGGGCCGAACGCGTTCAGGGTGTTCTGGCTGGCTTTACGGCTGGCGATGGTTTCGCCTTTGGCCGCGACTTCAGCAATGTAAGCCGAAGCTTTTTCGGAGAAGTCAGCCGGCAGCTCACCGCTCAGGCGACGCACCAGTTCGTTGGCTTCGGTCGGGAACGCAGCGGAGTAGGCAGCGAAACGCTGGTCCCACTCGGCTTCGGCCGCGCGACCTTTTTCCTTGGCATCCCATTCGGCATAGATGTCGGCCGGGATTTCGAACGGGCCGTGGTTCCAGTTCAGCGCCTGACGGGTCAGCGCGATTTCCGCGTCACCCAGTGGAGCGCCGTGGCAGTCTTCTTTGCCCTGCTTGTTCGGCGAGCCGAAACCGATGGTGGTCTTGCAGCAGATCAGCGTCGGTTGTGCGCTCTTGCGCGCGGTCTCGATGGCGGTCTTGATCTCTTCCGGGTCGTGACCGTCAACGTTGCGGATCACCTGCCAGTTGTAGGCTTCGAAACGCTTCGGGGTGTCATCGGTGAACCAGCCCTCGACTTCGCCGTCGATGGAGATGCCGTTGTCATCGTAGAACGCGATCAGCTTGCCCAGGCCCAAAGTACCGGCCAGGGAAGCGACTTCGTGGGAAATGCCTTCCATCATGCAGCCATCACCCAGGAACACATAGGTGTGGTGATCGACGATGTCGTGGCCAGGACGGTTGAACTGCGCGCCCAGGACTTTTTCCGCCAAGGCGAAGCCCACAGCGTTGGCCAGACCCTGACCCAGCGGGCCGGTGGTGGTTTCAACGCCCGGGGTGTAACCGAATTCCGGGTGACCCGGGGTGCGGCTGTGCAGTTGACGGAACTGCTTGAGGTCGTCGATCGACAGGTCGTAACCGGTCAGGTGCAGCAGCGAGTAGATCAACATCGAGCCGTGGCCGTTGGACAGCACGAAGCGGTCACGGTCGGCGAACGATGGATTGCTCGGGTTGTGCTTGAGGTAGTCGCGCCAAAGCACTTCGGCAATATCTGCCATACCCATTGGGGCACCGGGATGGCCGCTGTTGGCTTTTTGCACGGCATCCATGCTGAGGGCACGAATGGCGTTGGCACGCTCACGACGGCTAGGCATCGCTGATCTCCTGGGTGTGAATAGATTGAAACGGAAAAAAGGAGGGCATTTTCCCTCACCGGAGCGCCTCGGGGCAATGACAGATAGTCATCCGGGGGCGTTTTTCCCATGGTTAGCGGCGGTTTCGGTTGGTGAAACCTTTCCGCTACTTGTTTCTAGAGTTAACCGTCTCGTGAGAAGTGCCATTTATCGAGCAATATCAAAACTTTTTGATATTGCCCTTGCGATGGATTCCCCCCCTCTCTAGACTGCCAGCCCTATGAACTTACGCGTGCCTTCCATTCGCCATGACGATTGCGACGAGCTGGCGGCCCTGTGCAAGGCCGGCGGCGATCCGCTGCGGCTGAATGTATTGCGCGCCCTGGCCAACGATTCGTTTGGTGTATTGGAGCTGGCGCAGATTTTCGGCATCGGTCAGTCAGGTATGAGTCATCACCTTAAAGTGTTGGCGCAGGCCGATCTGGTAGCGACCCGCCGTGAAGGCAACGCGATTTTCTATCGCCGCGCCCTGCCCCACACCGAACTGTTGGGCGGCAAGTTGCACGCAGCATTGTTAGAAGAAGTCGACAACCTGGTACTGCCGAACGATGTGCAAGCACGCATCGAACAGGTCCACGCTCAACGGGCCGCCGCCAGCCAGGACTTTTTCGCCCGGGTCGCGGAGAAATTTCGCGCCCAGCAAGACTTGATCGCAGGCCTGCCGCAGTACCGTGACAGCGTGCTGGCCCTGCTCGACAAACTGAACTTCGATGGTGCTGCCACGGCCATTGAAGTCGGCCCCGGCGATGGTGCTTTTTTGCCGGAACTGGCGCGACGCTTCGACACCGTAACCGCGCTGGACAACAGCCCGGCGATGCTCGAACTGGCGCGTCAGGTTTGCGTTCGTGAACAGCTGGCTAACGTCAGCCTGCAATTGGCCGATGCATTGAACGGCACAAGCCTTCAGGCCGATTGCGTGGTGTTGAACATGGTGTTGCACCATTTCGCCGCGCCGGCCGATGCGCTCAAGCACATGGCCGACCTGCTGCAACCGGGCGGTAGTCTGCTCGTGACAGAGTTATGTAGCCACAACCAGAGTTGGGCCAGGGAGGCCTGCGGTGATCTCTGGTTGGGGTTTGAACAGGACGATTTGGCCCGTTGGGCCACCGCTGCGGGACTCGTTCCCGGGGAAAGCCTCTATGTAGGCTTACGTAATGGTTTCCAGATCCAGGTCCGCCATTTTCAGCGACCGACTGGCGACACTCACCATCGGTAAATTCAGGAAAACATCGAGATGAGCGAATACTCCCTCTTCACCTCCGAGTCCGTGTCCGAAGGGCATCCGGACAAAATCGCCGACCAGATTTCCGATGCGGTGCTGGACGCCATCATTACCCAGGACAAACACGCACGCGTTGCCGTGGAAACCCTGGTCAAGACTGGCGTGGCCATCGTTGCCGGTGAAGTGACCACCAGCGCCTGGGTCGATCTGGAAGAGATCGTGCGTAACGTGATTCTCGACATCGGCTATAACAGCTCCGACGTCGGCTTCGACGGCGCGACCTGCGGCGTGATGAACATCATCGGCAAGCAGTCCCCGGACATCAACCAGGGTGTCGACCGTGCCAAGCCTGAAGATCAGGGCGCCGGCGACCAGGGCCTGATGTTCGGCTACGCCAGCAACGAAACCGACGTTTTGATGCCAGCGCCGATCACCTTCTCGCACCAGTTGGTGCAGCGCCAGGCCGAAGCCCGTAAATCCGGTCTGCTGCCTTGGCTGCGTCCGGACGCCAAGTCGCAAGTGACTTGCCGTTACGAAGGCGGCAAGGTTGTCGGTATCGACGCGGTTGTTCTGTCGACTCAGCACAACCCTGAAGTGTCGTACAAAGACCTGCGCGAAGGCGTGATGGAGCTGATCGTCAAGCACGTGCTGCCTGCCGAACTGCTGAGCAAAGACACCCAGTTCCACATCAACCCGACCGGCCAGTTCATCATTGGCGGCCCGGTAGGTGACTGCGGTCTGACCGGTCGCAAGATCATCGTCGACAGCTACGGCGGCATGGCCCGTCACGGCGGCGGCGCGTTCTCCGGTAAAGATCCATCGAAAGTTGACCGTTCGGCTGCCTACGCTGGCCGTTACGTTGCCAAGAACATCGTCGCTGCCGGCCTGGCCGAGCGTTGCGAGATCCAGGTTTCCTACGCGATCGGTGTGGCTCAGCCAACTTCGATCTCGCTGAACACCTTCGGCACCGGCAAGATCAGCGATGACAAGATCGTCAAACTGGTCCGTGAAGTGTTCGACCTGCGTCCATACGCAATCACCACCATGCTCGATCTGCTGCACCCGATGTACCAGGAAACTGCAGCGTACGGCCACTTCGGTCGCACGCCAGAGACCAAGACTGTTGGCGAAGACACCTTCACCACCTTCACTTGGGAAAAAACCGACCGCGCCGACGCCCTGCGTTCTGCTGCTGGCCTGTAAGCCTTCCCCGGCGGTACAAAAAAGCCCTGCACGGTTCGCGCCGTGCGGGGCTTTTTTATGCCTTGAAGATCAAAAGATCGCAGCCTCCGGCAGCTCCTACAAGTGAAACGCACGCCTCCTGTAGGAGCTGCCGGAGGCTGCGATCTTTTGATCTTCATAACTGAAACACGATGCAAAACACCCACCCGTTGCTGCTCTGAATCCTGACTAATCTTCAAGCATTCCCCTGAGCAAGGACGCTCAACATGCTTGCCACGCTGCGCCTTTTTTCAATTCTTCTGCTGAGCTTCACCCACCTGATCGCTTACGCCGCTTGCCCTGACTGGCCTGTCCCCACCGCGCAAAACGAAATCGCCGCCCTGCAAACACAGATCGACAAATGGGACGACGCCTATCACCGCGAAGGTCGCTCACTGGTTGCCGACGAACTCTACGACCAATCCCTTGCGCAACTGAACGAGTGGCGAGCGTGTTTCAACGTGCCCTCGCCACCCGATCCTTTGCGCACAGTTTCAGGCTCAAACGCCCACCCCATCGCCCACACCGGCCTGGATAAAATCCATAAAGTGGAGGCCGTGGAGGCCTGGCTACGTGATCGCGAGGATGTCTGGATACAACCCAAAGTCGACGGCGTCGCAGTGACGCTGATTTATCGCGCGGGCGTTTTGCAACAGGTCATCAGTCGCGGTGACGGGGTTCGTGGGCAAGACTGGACGCCATCAGCGCAGAAGATCGGCGCCATTCCTCAACGCCTGACACAACCGCTGGATATGCTGGTGCAGGGCGAACTCTACTGGCGCTTGAACGAGCACGTGCAAGCTCGATCCGGCGGCGTTAACGCTCGCTCCACCATCGCGGGACTGATGGGACGCAAAACCCTGGATGCCGGGCAAGCTTCCGGTATCGGACTGTTCGTCTGGGACTGGCCACTAGGCCCAGCGCAATTGCCCGAGCGAGTCGCCACGTTGGCGAAGCTGGGTTTCGCCACGATTGAACCGTACAGTCATCCTGCCCCCGACTTTACTGCCGCGCAAAAATGGCGCGATCACTGGTATCGCTCTCCTCTGCCCTTTGCCACTGACGGGGTGGTGTTGCGCCAGAGCCAGCGTCCACCCGCCGAGCGCTGGCAGGCTCGCGCGCCGTACTGGGCAGTTGCGTGGAAGTATCCTTTTGCTCAAGCGCTGGCCGAAGTGCGCAAGGTCAACTTCAAGATCGGGCGCACCGGGCGTATCACGCCAGTACTCGAACTCAAACCCGTCATGCTCGATGACAGGGAAATCAAACGGGTCAGCGCCAGTTCCTTCAAACGCTGGCAAGACCTGGATATCCGCCCCGGCGACCAAGTGGCAATCAGCCTCGCCGGCCTGACCATTCCACGGCTCGACAGCGTGGTGCTACGCGCCGCCGAACGCACAGACCTCAACATCCCCAACGCCGAAGACTTCCACACCTTGAGCTGCTGGCAACCCACGCCCGGCTGCAAAAGCCAGTTTCTCGCGCGCCTGACCTGGCTCAGTGGCAAGCAGGGTCTGGCAATGCAACATGTCGGTCGTGGCACCTGGGAGAAACTTCTCGAAACACGCCGCGTAAACAACCTGCTGGATTGGTTGACCCTCGACGCGCCAGAGCTTGCTAACATTGCGGGCTTCGGCGAGCGCAGCAGCGAACGCCTGATGAACAGCTTTCACAGCGCCCGCCAGCGGCCGTTCGCTCAATGGCTCAAGGCCTTGGGCTTGCCGCCAACCGGTCAGGCCCGATTGCCTGATTCGTGGCAGGCGCTGGTACAGCGCAACACCGAACAATGGCAGGCAGAAGCCGGTATCGGCCCGGGACGCGCAGCGCAATTAAGCGCATTCTTTCGCGACCCACAAGTACTGGCCTTGAGCGAAACCTTACATGCCGCCGGAATCGACGGTTTTTGACTACGCAATCCCGGCGCGCCGGGAACCCATCGGCCGCCGAGGCGCTCCAACAGCGCAGTGCCTGACCAACCCGAACGCCTTTGCACATGGAGCTTTATGAAATTTCTTGCACCGCTCGCCATGCTCACCCTCTGCGGCATGATGGCCGCCCCCGTAATGGCCGACGAAGACGCCCCGGGCCTGACCGGCTGCGCTGCGAAAAAGCAGGGCATCATGAACCAGATCGAACAGGCCAAGTCGCGCGGCAATGCCGATCAGCAGGCGGGTCTGGAAACGGCCCTGCGCGAAGTGAATGAACACTGCACCGATGCGGGCCTGAAGAAAGAACGCGAAAACAAGGTGCTCGAAGCCAAGCACGAAGTAAGTCAGCGTCAGGCCGATCTCGACAAGGCGATGAAGAAAGGCGACCCGGAGAAGATCAACAAGCGCAAAGACAAACTGGCCGAGTCGCGTAAAGAACTGCAGGACGCGCTGGACGAAATCGATAAGTAATTGATGGCCCTGTGACGAGGGGATCTCTCCCCGTCCGGCGGCGAAGCCGTCGCAAATCCGGCTAGTCGGGTCTGACTGAAAAAACTCGGCTGTATGGTTTTGGGGCTGCTTCGCAGCCCAACGGGGATAAATCCCCTCGCCACAGGGTTACTCAGCAGTCTTGAAGATCAATGATCCCGAAACTGTTTATGGCAAGCGCTGCAGGCATCCTCAACCTTCTGCACCGCGGGTCCGAGGTTGCTGGCTTTGTATGGCAGAAGCTGACTGGCGGTCACCAATTCACCGGTGGCCGCTTCAAGGTTGCGGGCCATTTCCTGAAACTGCGCCTGTTTCTGCCAGACATCATCCTTGGCGCTGGTGTGATCTTCTTCGCGCACCTGCGGGAAATGCTTCCACGGCTCGTGGGACAACGCATCGAGGTTGACCGCGCCTTCGGCGAACTTCGGCCCGTCGAACGGAATGCGCCCACGCAACATGCCGCCGAGATCTTCACCGGTCTTGAGCATTTGTTTGAAAATTGCCTTGCGTTGACCCAGCGGCGAATTCGGGTCGACACCGCCGCAGGCGGACAAGGTCAGACAGGCCAGCAATACAACAGACATTTTTTTAAGAGTCATGGTGGCTTCAGGTCACGGAATTCGGCGGCCAGTATCCTCGCGCCACCGCCAAACACCAATAGCCCTATTAAAAATACGGGTTGAACGAGCGCATGGAGCACTCGGCCAACCGGCACAGGAATCACTCCATGAACAGCCGTTACAAGGCCTGGCGTCATCCGCTGATCGCGACCCTCCCTCTGCTGGCGATTCTCGCCGGCTGCACCGGTGGCGAGAGCGCCAAGCCGAAAACCCACGCGCTGGCCACTTACTCCAGCGCCACGTGGGATGCCCTGCCGGTTGTGTCCGACAGCGATCTGGTCGCCGGTTTCGGCTCGTGGCGCAGCGCCTGCACCCGGCTCAAGGCTGATACGGTCTGGGGCCCGACCTGCGCAGCGGCGGCCAATGTGCCGCAGAACGCCAACGAGATTCGCACGTTCCTCAAGCAGAACCTCGATGTCTTCGGCCTGCGCGCCGAGAACGACAACCCCAACGGCTTGATCACCGGCTATTACGAGCCGGTCTATCCCGGCAGCCTGACACCCACCGACGTGGCAAACGTGCCGGTGTATGGCGTACCCGAAGACATGATCATTGTTTCGCTGGACAGCATCTATCCCGAACTCAAGGGCAAACGCCTGCGCGGTCGCCTCGAAGGCCGCGTGCTCAAGCCATACGACGACGCCGCGACCATCGAATCCAAAGGCGTGAAAGCGCCCGTGGTGGCTTATCTGACCGACCCTATGAACCTGCAATTTCTACAGATCCAGGGTTCCGGACGGATTCAGACCCAGGACGGCAAACAACTGCGCATTGCCTACGCTGATCAGAACGGTCATCCATACCGGCCAATAGGTCGCTGGCTGGTCGAGCAGGGTGAGCTGAAAAAAGAAGACGTGACCATGAGTGCGATCAGCAACTGGGCCAAAGCCAATCCGGCGCGCATCCCGGAATTGCTCGGCAGCAACCCGAGCTACGTGTTCTTCACCCGCAACCCGGACAGTAACGAAGGTCCTCGTGGCTCGCTCAACGTACCGCTGACTGCCGGTTACAGCGCAGCAGTGGATCGCAAGGTAATTCCGCTGGGCAGCCTGTTGTGGCTATCAACCACAAAACCAGATGGTACGGCACTGGTTCGCCCGGTGGCGGCGCAGGATACCGGCGGCGCAATTGCCGGCGAGGTACGCGCGGACCTGTTCTGGGGGACGGGGGATGCGGCCGGGCAACTGGCCGGAGACATGAAACAGCAAGGGCAGATCTGGATGCTCTGGCCAAAAGGTGCAGCGCTGCCGCAAGTGCCGCAGGTGGCGGATACAGAGAAGAAGTAACCCTTGGAATCTGCTGAGGTAATCAGATAGCTATCGCGAGCAGGCTCACTCCTACAGGGGAACGCATTCCAAAATGCAGGAGTGAGCCTGCTCGATGAGGCCATCAGCAACACCAGTAAAATAATCAGACCGACACAAAGAAGAACGAAGCAATCAACCCCATTCCCACAAACCAAACCAGCGAACGCAAGATCGCCCAGTCCGCCAGATAGCAAATGATGTAAAGCAGGCGACTGGTGATAAACAGCACCGCCAGCACATTAACCGTCACCAGCTCTGCCGTACCCACCAGATGCGCGACAATTACCGCCGCCGCAAACGCCGGCATCACTTCAAAGCTGTTCAGTTGCGCCGCATGCGCCCGTCTCGCCACACCGTTGAGACTTTCCAGAAAATCGCGCGGATCGTGGTTGTCACTCAACCGATAGCCACCCACGGCTTTCGCCACGCCTGTGCAGACATACGGCAGAAAAATCGCGATCAACACACACCACAGAGCCACCGTCATAACGCCGTCCTTTTTTCGAGTTATAGAATTCGCGGGCTGTCAGAACTTCATGATCAACATGCCGATCAGCACCAGCCCACAGGCTAAGAGCCGTGGCCGGCCGAAAGGTTCTTTCAGGTAGCGCATACCGAACAGCACCACCAGAATCACACTGATCTCACGCAGTGCCGCCGCTTCGGCAATCGAGCCCAACTGCATCGCCCACAGCACCAGAGCGTAGCTGGCCAACACGCAGAAGCCCACTGCCAGCCCGAGCTTCCATTGCTCGCGCCAGAACTGCATGAAGGCCGGGCGCTTGGCGACCCATGCCAACAGCGGAAACGGCCAGGCACTGAGCAGCGTGACCCATACCAGGTAGTCCAGCGGGTGCGACCAACGCCGTAGCGCTTGACCATCAATATAGGTGTAGCAGCCAATGCACAGGCCGATCAGCGCCACCACCGGCACCATCGACCATGGCAGGTGCTTGCCGCCGCCGCCTTGCCAGAGCAGGCAAACCATACCCAAGGGAATCAGCATGATGCCGAAGATCTGCTGCGTGGTGAGTACTTCCCCAGCGAAGATCAGGGTCAGTGCCAGCACCACCAGCGGCGACAAACCGCGCATCAGCGGATAGACCAGGCCGAGATCACCGACGCGATAGGCCTGAATCAACAGATAGCGATAGAGCAGTTCGAACGCCGCCGAAGCGAGAATCCACGGCCAGATGCTAATGGGTGGCACGTTCACGAAGGGCAACGCGATGGCGACGACCAGCAGCGCCACGGTGTCCATGCACGCCACCACGAGCAGCCGCTCGGCGCTGAATTTGATCAGGGTATTCCACGCCGCATGCAACAGCGCCGCCATCAATACCAAAGCTGTCGCCAACACGTTTCACTCCTTATTATTTTTCACGCCCCCCCTGTAGGAGCTGCCGAAGGCTGCGATCTTTTGATTTTGATTTTCAACAACAAGATCAAAAGATCGCAGCCTGCGGCAGCTCCTACAGTGAAAATCGATAATTCGAATAGTCAGATTATTGATTCGCGATGTGTCAGCAGGTGTTTATACTGCAAGCGACCACGCCGCACTCAGTTGCGCACAGAAAAAAACCAATAATTCCTGCCTGCACCGCCCTCCTTCGAGAGCGGTCGTCGGCCTGCGTATGCCTGATCAAAGCGTCAAGACTACCGACAGAGACCTTGCGCATGCCACTCGCCTTGCTTGCCCTTGCTGTTGCCGCGTTCGGCATCGGCACCACTGAATTCGTCATCATGGGCCTGCTGCCCGACGTTGCCCGCGATCTTGCCGTGAGCATTCCTCATGCCGGCCTGTTGATCACCGGTTACGCGCTGGGCGTGGTGTTCGGCGCGCCGATTCTGGCGATCGGCACCGCCAATATGCCGCGCAAAGCGACGCTGTTGGGCATGACGCTGATGTTCATCCTCGGCAATATCCTCTGCGCCCTGGCACCGAACTACGCAACATTGATGGCGGCGCGCGTGGTCACCGCGTTGTGTCATGGCGCGTTTTTCGGCATCGGTTCGGTGGTTGCCGCCGGGCTGGTCGCACCGAACAAACGCGCGCAGGCAATTGCCATGATGTTTACCGGCCTGACGCTGGCCAATGTCCTTGGAGTGCCGCTGGGCACAGCGCTGGGTCAATACGCAGGCTGGCGTTCGACGTTCTGGGCAGTGTCGGTCATCGGCGTGATCGCAGCGCTCGCCCAATGGCTGTGGCTGCCCAAACACATCCCGATGGACAAGGCCAACCTCGCCAGCGAATTCAAAGTGCTGGGCAAGGTCAATGTGCTGCTGGCCTTGGGCATGAGCGTATTGGCATCGACCAGTCTGTTCAGCGTATTCACTTACATCGCGCCGATCCTGCAGGACATCACCGGCGTCAGCCCCCATGGCGTGACCGTGATGCTGCTGCTGTTCGGCGTCGGCCTGACCGGCGGCAGCATGCTCGGCGGACGCCTGGCGGATAGCCGTTTGCTGCCTTCGCTGGTCGGCGTGGCGTTGGCGGTGGTGGTGATTCTGGCGGCGTTCAGCCAGACCAGCCGTTCGGTGGTGCCGGCGGCGATCACGCTAGTGCTGTGGGGGATTTTTGCTTTTGCGCTGTGTCCGATCCTGCAGTTGCTGATCATCGATCAGGCGCATGAAGCGCCGAACCTAGGGTCAACGTTGAACCAGAGCGCTTTCAATCTCGGCAACGCGGCGGGTGCGTGGATTGGCGGGATGGTGGTGGCCAGTGGCGCGGATCTGGCGGATCTGCCGTGGACCGGTGCGCTTGTTGGCGTATTGACCGTGCTGACGGCGCTGTTTTTCATCTATCTGCAACGTCGCGAAGCGGCTGCGGTCAATGTGTCCGGCTGATCGGGTTTAGCCTGCAAGAGCCCTCACCCTAGCCCTCTCCCAGAGGGAGAGGGGACTGACCGTGTTGAATGTTCGAGTTACATCGATCTGAAATTTCGAGCCGAACTCAGGCCCTGAAAGACTTGAAGATCTGCTCCCTTTCCGCCTCTCCCTAAGGGAGAGGGCTGGGGTGAGGGGGCTCTTGATCTCATCACACCATCAACTGTGTCCCGATCCTGACTCAGCCCATCCAATCCCTGCACCAAAGATCCGGTGCGCTATCTTTCACCCCTCATCCAAAGGACCCCGGATGCTTGAACTTGTCGCCGCTTTCATCTGCCTCACCACTCTCCTGACCTTCGTCAACTTCCGCTTCATCGGCCTGCCGCCGACCATCGGCGTAATGGTTACCGCTTTGTTGTTCTCGCTGATCCTGCAAGGCCTGAGCGTGCTCGGCTACCCCGGTCTCGAAGAGCGCGTGCAGCAACTGATCGGCCAGATCGACTTCGGCGATCTGCTGATGAACTGGATGCTTTCGTTTCTGCTGTTCGCCGGCGCCTTGCACGTCAACCTCAATGACCTGCGCAGCTATCGCTGGCCGATTGGCCTGCTGGCAACCTTCGGCGTTCTGATTGCCACTGCAGTGATCGGCAGCCTCGCCTATTACATCTTTGCGTTGTTCGGCTGGCATGTGAGCTTTCTCTACTGCTTGTTGTTCGGCGCGCTGATCTCGCCGACCGACCCGATCGCAGTGCTCGGCGTGCTGCGTACCGCCAATGCCTCAAAGCCGCTGAAAACCACCATCGTTGGCGAATCGCTGTTCAACGACGGCACAGCTGTTGTGGTGTTCACCGTATTGCTGGGCATCGCCCAACTCGGCGAAACCCCGACCCTTAGCGCCACGGCGATGCTGTTCGTTCACGAAGCCATTGGCGGCGTGCTGTTCGGTGGCCTGATCGGTTATCTGGTCTATCGGATGATCAAGAGCATCGAGCAACACCAGATCACCGTGATGCTGACGCTGGCGCTAGTGATTGGCGGCTCGGCGATGGCCACCGAAATTCATGTTTCAGCGCCGATTGCGATGGTGGTCGCCGGTCTGATCATCGGCAACGTCGGGCGCAATCTGGCGATGAATGACATGACCCGGCGCTATCTCGACGGCTTCTGGGAATTGCTCGATGACATGCTCAACGCGCTGTTGTTCGCGCTGATCGGCATGGAACTGTTGCTGCTGCCATTCAACTGGCTGCACATGGCAGCGGCCGGTTTGCTGGCGGTGGCGATTCTGCTGTCGCGCCTGCTCACCGTGGCCCCGGCGATCGTCCTGCTACGGCGCTGGCGTACGGTGCCGGCCGGCACCATCCGGATTCTGACCTGGGGCGGTTTGCGTGGCGGTGTTTCGGTGGCGCTGGCATTGGCCCTGCCGTTAGGGCCAGAGCGCGACTTGCTGTTAAGCATCACTTACATCGTGGTGCTGTCGTCGATCCTGTTGCAGGGTCTGACCATCGGCAAACTGGTCAAGCATGCGACACGCAACGAGCCGAATGCTGCGACTGAACCAGCACACTGACGCACCACTGCAGCGCCGTCGTGAACTGCTTTCATGACGCGTTGCAGAGCAATTCGAGCAGATGCCGCATCGCCAACGGGCGGTGCGGCGTCGAACTGTGCATCACCACCAGCTCCCGCGAGTAACGCTGCCCATCCTCCACCGGCATGGCACACACACCGTCCAACGCCATTGCGGCCCATTGCGGCACCAGCGATACCCCCATCCCCTGCGCGACAAGCATGACGATGGTCTCCAGCGCATCCAGCTCACAGAGCACATTGGGCTCGATCGCCTGTTCATCGAGGTAGCGCTGAGCAATCTGGCCACCCCATGAGCGCGCGTCGTAACGTATGAACGGGCCTGCTCGCAGCAACGTTTCCAGCGACTGCCCGGCATGTGAGGCCGGGGCAACCAGAACCAGCGGCTCGACCTTCAGCACTGTCTGCGTCAAAGCTTTGGGTGGTTGAAACGGCGGCCTGACCAGAATCGCGGCGTCCAGTTCGCCCGCCAGCACTTTCTCGTAAAGGCTTTTTGAGTCCCCCGGCGTTATCTTCAATTTCAGCGCCGGTGCCGATAACGCCAAGCGCTCGATCAATCCTGGCAAGACACCGGTCAGCGCCGTCGAGACCGCACCGATCGTCACTTCACCCGTCAGAGCATCGTGATGCAGATCATTTTGCAGCGCCTGCGTCTGTTCGATGATCGCGCGGATTTTCGGTAACACCAGCAGGCATTGATCCGTCGGCCGTGTGGCATGCGCGGTGCGTAGCAACAGGGCATAACCCAATGATCGCTCGAGTGCCTGCACGCGCTGACTGATCGCCGCCGCCGTGCGGTTTTCGCGGCGCGCGGCCGCCGCAATCGAACCGGTTTCGACCACTGCTATCAGGCTTTGAAGAAAGCGCACATCCATAAGTTTTCCTTTCGCTCAGAACAAGGCGAAGCCGTTTTGCCCCACCGATCAGCCTGTTTACCCTGAGCGCTCCTTCACTCAGGGCTATCACATGAACAGACCCTTTCACGCTGCATACCATGTTTGCGACCTGGAACAGGCGCGGATTTTTTATCGAGATGTGTTGGGTTGCACTGAGGGCCGCAGTACAGAGAGCTGGGTCGACTTCGATTTTTTCGGCAATCAGATTTCGCTGCACCTGGGCACACCCTTTGCCACCACCCGCAGCGGAAACGTCGGCGAACACAAAGTCTTGATGCCGCACATCGGTGTCGTGCTGCCACTGGATGAATGGCTGGCACTGGCCGAGCGCCTGCACCGCCTCGACACCGTTTTCGAGATCCCGCCGGTGATCCGCTTCGCCGGCGAACCCGGCGAGCAACGCACGATGTTCTTCCTTGATCCCAGCGGCAATCCGATCGAAATCAAAGGCTTCAAGGACTTCAGCGGCCTGTTTGCGCATTGATTCCACCCCCAACAAACACAAAAAAAAAGGGGCACTGCATGAGTAGCAAAACACCCACCAGCCTGGTCACCCGCATAATGATCGGGCTCGCCGCCGGGGTAATCGTCGGCATCCTTCTGAACCAGTTTCCCGAACACAAGACCTGGTTTATCGACAACCTGCTGCAACCGGCGGGCGACCTGTTTATCAGACTGATGAAAATGATCGTCGTACCGCTGGTGTTTGCCTGCATGGTCGTCGGCATAGCCGGCGCGGGCAGTACCAAAGCGCTTGGCCGTGTCGGGGTCAAAACGCTGGTGTATTTCTTCACGATCACCAGCATCGCCATCGTCTTCGGTCTGATCGTCGGCAACGTCTTCCAGCCCGGCGCGGGCGCGGACTTCAGCAGCACTTTACAAGCACCGGTCACCGGGCTGGCCACGATGGGCGAAACACAGAACCTTGGCCGCACACTGGTAAACATTGTCCCCGACAACATCGTGCTGGCCATGTCTCAGGGCAAGCTGCTCTCGGTGTTGTTCTTCGCCATCCTGTTCGGCTGCGCCCTGTCGATGCTGCCCGAGCAGCAGAAGGCGCCGTTGATCGCGGTGATCCAGGCGGTTTCCGACACCATGTTCAAGGTCACGCATCTGGTCATGCACTACTCGCCGATTGGCATTTTCGGCCTGATCGGTGTGACCGTGGCCAGTTTCGGCCTGAGCGCGCTGCTGCCACTGGCCAAGCTGATCGGCATCACCTACGTGGCGGTGTTGCTGTTCGCACTGTGCGTGCTGGGTGTGGTGGCGCGAATGGCCGGGATCCGTTTTTTCCACCTTATACGGGCAATACGCAGTGAACTGCTGTTGGCTTACAGCAGCGCCGCTTCGGCCACGGTAATGCCGCAGTTGATCGAAAAAATGGAACGCTACGGGGCACCGCGCCCGATCACCAGCATGGTCATTCCATTGGGTTACTCGTTCAACCTGGATGGCGCATCACTGTTCGCGGGGCTGGGCACGTTGTTCATCGCCCAGGCCTACGGCATCGATCTGGGCCTGGCTGATCAAGCGATGCTGGTGCTGATCATGGTGCTGACATCGAAAGGCGCGGCGGGCGTGCCGGGCTTCATGTTCATCATTCTGACGGCAACATTGACCGCCGCCGGGTTGCCGGTAGAAGGTGTGGCGATCATCGCCGGTGTCTACCGCTTGATGGACATGCCAGTGACTGCGCTCAATGTATTGGGCAATGCGCTGGCGCCGCTGGTCATCGCGCGCTGGGAAGGCCAGCTCAAGGCGCCTGATAGCGCACCGACCATAGAACCGGCCAGGGCGCCATTCAAGGCCTGAAGCTATTGGCTTTTGCTGTCCGAGTCATCTTCGCGGGTTTCGCCAGAGCCGGGTTTATCGGCCTTTGGCGCCCCGCTCTCACTGCGGATCTGCGCATGGCTGATCAGCGCGAAAATAAAGCTGCCGCCAATGATGTTCCCCGCCAGCGTCGGCCCCGCGAACACCGCCCAGAAATCACTCCACGGCAATTCGCCGGCAAACACCAGATACGACACCTCGGCCGAACCGACGACGATGTGGGTGAAATCACCGAGCGCCATCAGATAGGTGATGAGGATGATGATCCACATCTTCGCGCTCTCCATCGACGGGATCATCCAGACCATGGTGGCGATCATCCAGCCGGAAACGATGCCTTTGGCGAACATCTGGCTGGCGTGGTTTTCCATGACCTTGCGGCCGATTTCGAGGAAGGCGTGGTCAGTCTTGGTGTCGAAGATCGGCAGTTCGAGCATCACGTACGCCACCAGAATCGTGCCGCAGAGGTTGCCGACCAGCACCACTGTCCACAGGCGGATCAGACGGCCGAAATTGAGCAGGGTCGGTTTGGTCATCACCGGCAGCACGGCGGTCAGGGTGTTTTCGGTGAACAACTGCTGGCGTGCGAGGATCACCGCGAGGAAGCCTGCGCAGTAACCGAAACTGGCGATCACCTTGAATTCGTCGCCCTCGGGCAGGCGCGAGTTGAGCAAGCCCATGCCCATCAATGACAGGCCCATGGTCAACCCGGCGGCCAGCGCCGACCACCAGAGCGCGGCGATGCTGCGCTCCAGTTCCTGATCGCCTTGGCTGCGGATGATTTCGTGCAGGACAGCCGCACGCGGCGGCTGGCTTTTCTCGACTTCGTGCTGTTCTTTGGCCGAGAGGTCGGGGGTTTTGCCGTCGGTGGGAGTGGTCATGGCGTGGGAACCGTGGGGGTGGTGTTTACCTACGACCCTTGCGGCTTGGAATACGTTCTGTGAGCGCCACGCAAATCCTATGTCGGACATGTAGGAGCTGCCGAAGGCTCGGGCCGCGATCGGACGATCTTTTGATTTTGATTTTTTAGAAACAAGATCAAAAGATCGCAGCCTGCGGCAGCTCCTACGGGGCTCGCATTACTCGCTGACTAATTCATCTTCCTGGAACTGGTCTTTGACGTACTTGATCTCGGTGCGGCCATGCGGTGCCGGCAAGCCGTCTTCGCCGAGGTTCACAAACACCATCTTCTCAACCGTCAGAATGCTCTTGCGAGTGATCTTGTTGCGCACTTCGCAGGTCAGGGTGATCGAGGTACGACCGAACTCGGTGGCGGTGATGCCCAGTTCGATGATGTCGCCCTGGCGCGAGGCGCTGACGAAGTTGATTTCGGAAATGTACTTGGTCACCACGCGCTGATTGCCCAGTTGCACGATGGCGTAAATCGCCGCTTCTTCGTCGATCCAGCGCAACAGGCTGCCGCCGAACAGGGTGCCGTTGGGGTTGAGGTCTTCGGGTTTTACCCATTTGCGGGTGTGGAAATTCATCTTCACTCCTGAGTGTCTTGCCGAACGATGGACGGTATCTTGGCAGACTGAGCGGTCAGGCTCCATGCGGCTTCGACTATGGTCGTCATTAACGATCTTCATCTGGCCGACAGAAACCCTTTGGAAGATCAGTCTAGACGGCTATAATCGCCCCCGTTTCAAAACGGTCATCTTCAATTGATACCGTTTTCCCGCCACCTGTCCGAGGGGCGCTGCAGCAGGTTCAACCTGTCAGGCTCGGATGGGGCGTTGACTGGCCTTAGGCCGGACACTAAACGCACAACGGCGCCCATTCGCATACATTACGAATGGAGGCTCTTCATGAGCGCTGTTATCACGCCTGCAGATTTTAACGATTACAAAGTTGCCGACATGTCCCTGGCTGCCTGGGGCCGTCGCGAAACCATCATCGCCGAATCGGAAATGCCGGCTCTGATGGGTCTGCGTCGCAAGTACTCCGGCGAACAGCCGTTGAAAGGCGCCAAGATCCTCGGCTGCATCCACATGACCATTCAGACTGCCGTGCTGATCGAAACCCTGGTTGCCCTGGGTGCCGAAGTACGCTGGTCGTCGTGCAACATTTTCTCGACTCAGGATCAGGCTGCTGCCGCTATCGCTGCTGCCGGCATCCCGGTTTTCGCCTGGAAAGGCGAAACTGAAGAAGAGTACGAGTGGTGCCTGGAACAAACCATCCTGAAGGATGGCCAGCCATGGGACGCCAACATGATCCTCGACGACGGCGGCGACCTGACTCAGCTGCTGCACGACAAGTACCCACAAGTACTGGATCGCGTTCACGGCGTGACCGAAGAAACCACCACTGGCGTACACCGTCTGCTGGACATGCTGGCCAAGGGCGAGCTGAAAATCCCGGCCATCAACGTCAACGATTCGGTGACCAAGTCCAAGAACGACAACAAGTACGGCTGCCGTCACAGCCTGAACGATGCGATCAAGCGTGGTACCGACCACCTGCTGTCCGGCAAGCAAGCGCTGGTCATCGGTTACGGTGACGTGGGCAAGGGCTCGGCCCAGTCCCTGCGTCAGGAAGGCATGATCGTTAAGGTTTCCGAAGTTGACCCGATCTGCGCCATGCAAGCGTGCATGGACGGTTTCGAACTGGTTTCGCCGTTCATCGACGGTATCAACAACGGCACCGAAGCAAGCATCGACAAAGCGCTGCTGGGCAAGATCGACCTGATCGTGACCACCACCGGTAACGTCAATGTTTGCGACGCGAACATGCTCAAAGCCCTGAAGAAGCGCGCCGTTGTCTGCAACATCGGTCACTTCGACAACGAAATCGACACCGCTTTCATGCGCAAGAACTGGGCATGGGAAGAAGTGAAGCCACAGGTTCACAAGATCCACCGTACCGGCGCTGGCGCTTTCGACGCTCAGAACGACGACTACCTGATCCTGCTGGCCGAAGGCCGTCTGGTAAACCTGGGTAACGCCACTGGTCACCCAAGCCGCATCATGGACGGTTCGTTCGCCAACCAGGTGCTGGCGCAGATCTTCCTGTTCGGCCAGAAGTACGCCGACCTGTCGCCAGCTCAGAAAGCCGAGCGTCTGACCGTTGAAGTACTGCCGAAGAAACTCGACGAAGAAGTGGCCCTGGAAATGGTTCGCGGCTTCGGCGGCGTGGTCACTCAACTGACCAAGCAACAGGCTGACTACATCGGCGTCACCGTCGAAGGCCCGTTCAAGCCGCACGCTTACCGCTACTAACAGGCGCTTGCTCGCTCTCCCTGTGGGAGCGAGCCTGCTCGCGAAGGCGTCTCAACATTCAACATCCGTGTTGTCTGACTCGGCGCTTTCGCGAGCAGGCTCGCTCCCACATGGGATTGCAGCGCCTCGAAGGTTCTTGTTTCCAAGGGTATGACCATGTCCCAAGACCGTCGCTACAGCTTCGAGTTCTTCCCGACCAAGACCGATGCTGGGCATGAAAAACTGCTCGCCACTGCCCGTCAGCTGGCCACTTACAACCCTGATTTCTTTTCCTGCACCTATGGCGCTGGTGGTTCGACCCGTGATCGCACCCTCAACACCGTTCTGCAACTGGAAAGCGAAGTCAAAGTACCGGCCGCACCGCACCTGTCGTGCGTCGGCGACAGCAAGGACGACCTTCGCGGCCTGCTGAACGAGTACAAGGCTGCCGGCATCAAGCGCATCGTTGCCCTGCGCGGTGACCTGCCGTCCGGCATGGGCATGACCAGCGGTGAGCTGCGTCACGCCAATGAACTGGTGGAATTCATTCGTGAAGAAACCGGTGACCATTTCCACATCGAAGTCGCTGCTTACCCGGAGATGCATCCGCAAGCACGCAACTACGAAGACGATCTGGCCAACTTCGTGCGCAAGGCTCGCGCCGGCGCCGATAGCGCGATCACCCAGTACTTCTTCAACGCCGACAGCTACTTCTACTTTGTCGACCGTTTGCAGGCGCAGGGTGTCGATCTGCCGATCGTCCCGGGGATCATGCCGATCACCAACTACAGCAAACTCGCGCGCTTCTCCGATGCCTGCGGTGCGGAAATTCCGCGCTGGATCCGCAAGCAACTGGAAGCCTACGGCGATGACACTCAGAGCATTCAGCGCTTTGGTGAACAAGTCGTCAGCGAGATGTGCGAGCGTCTGTTGCAGGGCGGCGCGCCGGGGCTGCACTTCTATTCCATGAACCAGGCTGAGCCTAGTCTGGCGATCTGGAATAATTTGAAGTTGCCGCGCTGAAGCAGCTGCAAGCTTCAAGCTGAAAGCTACAAGCAAGATCAAAAGATCGCAGCCTTCGGCAGCTCCTACACAGGGTGATTAATACCAATGTAGGAGCTGCTGCAGGCTGCGATCTTTTGCTTTTAAATGCCCGAAACAGAGCTTCTACTACCACCTTCTGGCTCTTTCGCGTTTCTCGTCGTAATCTCAAGCCATGCCTTTGATCACGCAGTTATTCGCCGTGCTGGTTTTTGCTTGCCTGAGCTTCGCCGCTCGAGGCGAGAAGCTGCGTATTGTCACCGAACCATGGGCGCCTTACGTCTATGAAGAGAACGGCAAGAACCTCGGTCTCGACTACGAAACCACTGCCATCGTCTTCAAACGTCTGGGTATCGAAGTGGAATGGCAATTCCTCCCGTGGAAGCGCTGCCTGTCGATGCTGGAGACCGGTCAGGCGGATGGCGCGCTGGATATTTTTCACAGTGACGAGCGTGATGCCACCCTGCTTTACCCGAGCGAACCACTGTCGGACGTCGAGTTCGTGATGTTCTACGCCAACGACCGGCCGCACCCGTTCAGCAAACTCGAAGAACTCAAGGGCCTGACCATCGGCACCTCACCGGGTTATCTGTATAGCCCCGACTTCAGCAATTCAACGCTGTTTACCCGTGAGCCCGCGCCGACCCACGAAGCCAACTTTGGCAAACTGGTGCGCGGTCGCATCGACCTGTTGATCACCGATCGCCGCGTTGGTCAGCACTTGCTCGACGAATTGAACATTCGCGATCAGATCAGTGAAAACCCGACCGTTATTAGCCGTCAGAGCCAGTTTCTGGCAGTTCGGCGCAACGCCGGCATGGATTTGCTGGTGCAGCGTTTCGGTGCCGAGCTCAAGCGATTCAAGCGTGAACCCGCGTATGCAGAGTTGAGCGCCCGCTATGGCACCGCGCCCGCCAGCGGCCCCTCGATGGATTCGGCCACGGCCAGCGGCAAAACCGTTGAGCAGCAGGAAAGCAGCGCGCAGTGATTGCTCTGTTATACTCCGGCGTTCCCGCCAGGCTCACGCCCGGACGCCCGGAACCGTAACAGGCCTCTCGACCCGCTACAGCGCAGCTTTGCAGCCCGCGCGAGCGCTCCAGACGTGCCTTCGGAACCGCAGCAGGACCGGACGGGATTGCGTCCTCTTAAACGTGATTCGCGCCAGGCAAGACTCCCATTGGGCCAAGCCCTAACTAAAACAGGATTACTCATGTCCTTTGCTTCCCTCGGTCTCTCCGAGGCTTTAGTCCGCGCCATCGAAGATGCGGGCTATACCGAGCCTACTCCGGTGCAACAGCGGGCCATTCCCGCCGTGTTGCAAGGTCGCGACCTGATGGTTGCGGCACAGACAGGTACCGGTAAAACCGGCGGTTTCGCCCTTCCGATCCTGGAGCGGTTGTTCCCCAACGGTCACCCGGACAAATCCCAGCGTCATGGCCCGCGCCAACCGCGCGTACTGGTCCTGACCCCGACCCGCGAACTCGCGGCCCAGGTTCACGAGAGCTTCAAGATCTACGCCCGTGACCTGAAATTCGTCAGCGCCTGCATCTTCGGCGGCGTCGGCATGAACCCCCAGGTTCAGGCCATGTCCCGTGGCGTCGACGTGCTCGTTGCCTGCCCGGGTCGCTTGCTCGATCTGTGCGGCCAGGGCAGCGTTGACCTGTCCCACGTGGAAATCCTCGTCCTCGACGAAGCCGACCGCATGCTCGACATGGGTTTCGTGCACGACGTGAAGAAAGTTCTCGCGCGTCTGCCGTCCAAGCGTCAGAACCTGCTGTTCTCGGCGACGTTCTCCAAGGACATCACCGATCTGGCCGGCAAGCTGCTGCACAACCCGGAACGCATCGAAGTGACGCCGCCGAACACCACGGTCGAGCGCATCGAACAACGCGTCTTCCGTCTGCCGGCCAGCCACAAGCGTGCGCTGCTGGCGCACTTGATCACCGCCGGCGCGTGGGAACAGGTGCTGGTGTTTACCCGCACCAAGCACGGCGCCAACCGTCTGGCCGAGTACCTGGACAAGCACGGCCTGCCGGCTGTGGCGATCCACGGTAACAAGAGCCAGAACGCGCGCACCAAAGCGCTGGCCGACTTCAAGGCCAACCAGGTACGCATCCTGGTCGCCACCGACATCGCCGCGCGCGGTCTGGACATCGATCAGTTGCCACACGTGGTCAACTTCGAACTGCCGAACGTCGATGAAGATTATGTTCACCGTATCGGCCGTACCGGCCGTGCCGGTCGTTCGGGCGAAGCGATCTCGCTGGTTGCCCCGGACGAAGAAAAACTGCTGAAAAGCATCGAACGCATGACCAAGCAGAAAATCGCCGACGGCGACCTGATGGGCTTCGATTCGAGCACCATTGAAGCCGAGAAGCCGGAAGTGCGCGAGCGTCCGGACGTGCGCAACCCGCGCAATCCACGTGGCCCACGCGGCGACGGGCCGAATGGCGGCGGCGGTGGTGGCGGTCGTAAAGACAAAGGCAAGGACAAGGGCAAAGACAAGCCGGCCGGTGAACGTGGCGAGCGCCCTGCCCGTCAGCAGAAACCGCGCGAAGGCACTCCGGCCCGTGAACAGCGTCCGAGCCAGCCGCCGCGTGCTGCTGCCGATCGCGCACCGGACGAGTTCCTCGACGACGATATCGATAACTTCGGTAACCGCGTTGATTACGTGCCGAAGCCGGCTCCTGCTGGCGGCCGTGGTCGTCGTCCAGGCGCACCGGCTCAAGGTGCTGGCGCAGGTTCGGGCGCACCACGCGGCGGTCAGTCGCAAGGTCGTCAGAACGGCCCGCGCAACAGCAACGGTTCAAGCACCGGCACCCCGCCAGCCAAACGCAGCGGCCCGCGCAACGGCGCACCGCGTGATGGTCAGTCGGGTCGTCGCGACGATTCCGCCTCGTCGTCGCGCAACCGTCGTCCGGCCCGTGACGATCAGCCACGCAGCGAGCCAGCCGTACAGAACCCGCGCAGCAATGGCCCAAAGATCATGCACAAGGAATCGAAAGCAGACCGCTTCCCGACGCCTGAGCAGCTCGATCAACTGCCAAGCCGTCCGCGTGGTGAAAAACCAGCCTTGCTGACCCGCAATCGCTGATTTGACGCTGCAATGAAAAATGCCCCGCCTCGCAAGAGCCGGGGCATTTTTTATGGCGCCACAAATACCCCTGAATCACCGCATATCCCCTGTGGGAGCGAGCCTGCTCGCGAAGGCGCCGGGTCAGTCAGCAATGATGTTGCCTGAATGACTGCTTTCGCGAGCAGGCTCGCTCCCACAGGGGATGTGTGTGTGTCGCAGACAATAAAAAACGCCCCCGGCCTTTCGACCGGGGGCGTTTTTCTGTGGCGGGGGAAAGTTATTTAACTTTCACGCCTTCCAGCGAGATGTCCAGATCCGCAGTTTGCGAGGTAGGACCTGGGCCCTTGATCCCGAAATCGTTCAGGTTGAGGGTGGTCTTGGCGTTGAAGCCAGCGCGTTCGCCGCCCCATGGATCCTTGCCTTCGCCATTGAACGTGGCTTTGAAGGTCACAGGCTTGGTCACGCCGTGCAGGGTCAGGTCGCCGGTCACGTCAGCCGTCTTTTCACCGGTCGATTTAACGGCGGTGGAGACGAACTTGGCATCAGCAAACTTGCCAACGTCGAGGAAGTCTTTGCTGGCGATGTGCTTGTCACGTTCAGCGTGGTTCGACCACAGGCTGGCGGTTTTCACATCAACAGAGATCTTGCTGGCTTCAGGCTTGGCCGAATCCCACGAGAACGTACCGTCGAAATCCTTGAAAGTACCGTGGATGAAGCTGTAGCCCAGGTGGCTGATTTTCCAGTCAACGAAGGCGTGCTGACCTTCCTTGTCGATTTTGTAGTCCGCTGCCATGGCCTGAGCCGAGAGCAGTGCAGAACCGATTGCCAGAGCGGCCAGAGTCTTTTTCAACATGCTTTCTTTTCCTTTGAGTCGAGGTTGAATTTCAGGCTTTGCGACCGAGCATTCGTGTCAGGGTCGCATCACGATCGATAAAGTGGTGCTTCAATGCTGCCAACGCATGGAGACCGGAAAAAATTACCAGCGCCCACGCCAGCCAGAGATGAATCACCCCGGCGGTATCTGCCTGATCCGGTAGCCCGGAAACCAGTGCAGGAACTTCAAACAGGCCAAACACCGGGATCCCGACACCGTCTGCGGTGGAAATCAGGTAACCGGCAAGCATCACAGCGAACAGCGCCAGATACAGAAACCCGTGGCCAAACTTGGCGCCGATGCGGGTCATCCGGCTGTAGCTCTGCAGCGTCGGCGGTGGTGGGCTGATAAAGCGCCACAGCACCCGCAACACCATCACGGCCAGCAACACCAGGCCAATACTCTTGTGCAGATCCGGCGCTTCTTTGCGCCAGCTGCTGTAGTAATCCAGCCCGACCATCCACAAGCCCAGCGCGAACAGCCCGAAGACCACCAGCGCCACGCCCCAGTGCATGAAGATGCTGACCCAACCATAGCGCGAAGAAGAGTTACGTAGCTGCATTGCCCAAATCCTGTGAGAACTGCGAACCAAGACTAGCGAGTTATCTATCGAATTAAAGCGGAAAATTTCGCTTTGAAATATCGAGAAATACGATCAAGAGTCTGTAAGTGGCGTGTTAAGGAAAGATTAACGGGGAAAGTGTGGCGGGATGTTAGGTGGCAGATCCTGATGATGCGCTGTCTGGACAGGCCTCATCGCGGGCAAGCCCGCTCCCACAGTGGTCGGTGGCGTTCACAAATACTGCGTTCACCTCAGAAACCTGTGGGAGCTGGCTTGCCAGCGATGGGGCCCTTACAGGCAAAAAAAAGCGCGGCATAAACGCCGCGCTTCTTCATTCACCGCAAGGCTTACTGCGCCTTGGTCTCGGTCGTTGCCGCTGGCTTCTTCGCCGGTTCAGCCTTCTTCGCTGCCGGTTTCGCCGCAGGCTTTTTCGCTTCGGTTTTAGCCGCCGGCTTCTTCGCCGCAGGCTTGGCCGCCGCTTTCTTCGCCGGTGCAGCTTTCACTGGTGCCGCAGGCTTCGGTGCTTCCACCGGAGCTGGCACAGGTGCCGGAGTCGGCGCAGGTGCTGGCGCGACCGGAGCTGGAGCCGGCTCTGGCGCCTTCACAGGCTCAGGCTTCTTGTCGTCATCCGAACCGCCGAACAGGTTGCTGAAGAAGTTGCCCTTCTTCGCCGCCACGGCACCCGCCGCGCCTGCCGCTGCTGCAGCCGGAACCACTTTCGCCGGTTCAAACGATTTGCCAGCCGCCAGGTCTTCAACTTGGCTGGCTGCACGCTGGCCAGTGCGCAGTGCGCCTTCCAGGGTGCCCGGGTACAAGGTGTCGGTGTGTTCGCCGGCGAAGGTCACGCGTTGCAGCGGACGTTCCCACAGGCGCCAGAATTTGCTGATCTGGCCCGGGCCATAAGCCAGGTAAGCGCCGCCCATCGACGGGTCGGTGCTGTAGCGACGGATTTCATAACCGGTGAACGAGCCACGGGCCTGTGGATAAAACGCGTGCAGACGAATCAGCACCTGATCGACCATCTGCTTGTCGCCGAACGCCTGCATCACGCGGGCGTTGTCGCCGGACAGGTTGATCACCACGTTGGCGCCGCCCTTCAGCGCAGGTTCGATCCAGAGCATGCCGAGACCGGTGTTGCTGTAGATCTCGCCGGACATGCGCGCCTTGCTTTCCCACACCGGCGTCTTGAACTTCAGCATGATCTGGTCGCGCCAGCCGTAGTTGGTGCCTTTGATCGCGGCCAGATGCTGAGCATCCAGTGCCGGGGTCAGGGCAATCTTGTTCAGTGCGCGCAATGGCACGGCCAGTACGACGTAATCAGCCTGGTAGCCAACACTGCCGACCTTGACGGTCACGCCGTCCTTGTCCTGATTGATCGCCGACACCGGCGAGTTGGTCTTGATGGTCTTGATCTGTTTGACGAACGCCTGCGCCAGCACCTGGCTGCCGCCAACCAGACGCGAAGCGCGCAGGTCACGGTCGGAAACGCCACGATACACGCGGTTCTGCTGAGCGAAATACAGCAACGACAGACGCGAAGGTTCGTCGTAGTGAGTGCGGATGTCCTGGTTGATCAGCTGGCGCGCGGTGGCCGGCAGATTCTGCTTGTCGAGCCAGCTCGATACGGTGATCTGGTCCAGCGCGTGCAGCGTGCTGGTCGCCGCCGGGTTCTGCGGGTCGTCGATCGAGCGGGCCAGATCGTCAAGGGTTTTCTGGTAGCGCTTCAAGGCATCGGCGGTGGCCGGTTGCTTGGTCGCCAGATCAGCGGCGGAGAAATACTCGCCGTCGATCAGATAACCCGGAGTACGTACGAATTCCGGAGCCGGCGTGGTGCCCAGCTTGAATGTCGAAACGTACTTGTTCAGCACCGGCTGCGTCTTGTCGTTGCCAATCCACTCGCTGGTGGCCATGCCGGAGCGACCGCCCAGGCTCGGCTTGGCTTCGAGCAGCGTGACCTGCCAGCCTTTGTTTTGCAGTTCGTAAGCGGCGGTCAGGCCCGACAGGCCGCCGCCGATCACGATTGCAGTTTTATCCTTGGCCAGCGCCGTAACGCTGAACAGCCCCAACATCACCAGCGCACAGGCGCGCAGCCAACCGACAGACATTCAGCGAACTCCGGAAATAACACAGAAAAAAGCAGTTGTGCGGGTCAGACAACCCAAAGAACCGCGAAGAATACGTTAGCCATCAAAACGCCGCCAGCGACGTCTATCGGCTCATACAAAGTAGCTCAATCGACACAATGGGTTGTCCCCGCGCGACGCATTGCATAGGCTTGCGCGATTGTTTGCCCGCGCCTGACGCGAGCCGCCTCGAGGAGACTGTAAATGGGCCTGAATAACCAGTGGATGCAACGCGACCTCGCGGTGTTGTGGCATCCCTGCACCCAGATGAAAGACCACGAACAGCTGCCGCTGATCCCGATCAAGCGCGGTGAAGGCGTCTGGCTCGAAGACTTCGAAGGCAAGCGTTACCTCGATGCTGTCAGCTCCTGGTGGGTCAACGTGTTCGGTCACGCCAACCCGCGCATCAACCAGCGCATCAAGGATCAGGTCGATCAACTGGAACACGTGATTCTCGCCGGCTTCAGCCATCAACCGGTGATCGAGTTGTCCGAGCGTCTGGTGAAGATGACGCCGGAAGGGCTGAACCGGGTGTTCTACGCCGATAACGGTTCGTCCTGTATCGAAGTCGCGCTGAAAATGAGCTTTCACTACTGGCTCAATCGCGGCCAACCGAACAAAAAGCGCTTCGTCACCCTGACCAACAGCTACCACGGCGAGACCATGGCGGCGATGGCCGTCGGCGACGTGCCGCTGTTCACCGAAACCTACAAAGCGCTATTGATGGACACCCTCAAAGTGCCGAGCCCGGATTGCTACGGGCGCCCTGAAGGCATGAGCTGGGAAGAACATTCGCGCAACATGTTCGCCGCCATGGAACAGACTCTGGCCGAGAATCATGACAGCGTCGCGGCAGTGATTGTCGAGCCGTTGATTCAGGGCGCCGGTGGCATGCGCATGTATCACCCGGTGTATCTGACGTTGCTGCGCGAAGCCTGTGATCGCTACGGCGTGCACCTGATCCTCGACGAAATCGCCGTTGGTTTCGGTCGCACCGGGACGATGTTTGCCTGTGAGCAGGCCGGCATTCGCCCGGACTTCCTCTGTCTGTCGAAGGCCCTGACCGGCGGCTACCTGCCACTGGCGGCGTGCCTGACCACCGACGAGGTTTACAGCGCGTTCTACGATGACTATCCGACCCTGCGCGCCTTCCTGCACTCGCACAGCTACACCGGAAACCCGCTGGCGTGTGCGGCGGCACTGGCGACGCTGGATATCTTCGAGCAGGACAACGTTATCGAAAACAACAAGGCACTGGCCCAGCGCATGGCCTCGGCGACGGCGCATCTTGTCGATCACCCGAACGTCTCCGAAGTGCGCCAGACCGGCATGGTTCTGGCCATCGAGATGGTCAAGGATAAAGCCACCAAAGAGGCCTACCCTTGGCAGGAGCGCCGCGGTTTGAAGGTGTTCCAGCATGCGCTGGAGCGTGGTGCGTTGCTGCGCCCGCTCGGCAGCGTGGTGTATTTCCTGCCGCCGTACGTAATCACCCCGGAGCAGATCGACTTCCTCGCCGAAGTCGCTAGCGAGGGTATCGACATTGCCACGCGCGACAGCGTCAGCGTCGCCGTACCGAAAGACTTCCACCCCGGCTTCCGCGATCCGGGCTAACCGTAACTTATCGTTCCCACGCTCCGCGTGGGAATGCAGCCCGGGACGCTCCGCGTCCCAAAGCGGACGCAGAGCGTCCATTGAGGCATTCCCACGCAGAGCGTGGGAACGATCTAATCTGAGAGACCCGAAATGAGACTGTCCCGCTTCTTTATCGACGCCCCCCTGAGCACCGGCGAACACGAATTGCCGGAGGCCCAGGCGCATTACATCAGCCGCGTGCTGCGCATGGCCGAGGGCGATGCGGTGCAGTTGTTCGACGGATCTGGCCATGAGTTTCGCGGCGCTCTGCTGGAAGTCGGCAAGAAGCGCGTGACCGTGCAGATCGACGAGCAATTCGCCGGTCAGGTCGAATCGCCGCTGCACATCCATCTCGGCCAGGGTTTGTCCCGTGGCGAGCGCATGGACTGGGCGATTCAGAAAGCCACCGAGCTGGGCGTGAATGAAATCACGCCGATCTTCAGTGACCGCTGTGAAGTCCGCCTCAAGGACGAACGCGCCGACAAACGCCTGCTGCACTGGCGCCAGGTGGCGATCAGCGCGTGTGAACAGTGTGGGCGCTCGCGGGTGCCGGTGATTCATCCGCCGGTGTTGTTGGCAGACTGGATCAAGCAGACCGAAGCCGAGTTGAAACTGGTGCTGCACCCGGTCGCGGAGCCGTTGGTGAGTCATGCCAAACCGGCGACGCTGGCTTTCCTGATCGGGCCGGAAGGCGGTTTGACGGATGCCGAAGTCGAGCAAGCCAAAGGCAACGGCTTCCACGCCGCCCGCCTCGGCCCGCGGGTGTTGCGTACCGAGACCGCGCCAGTGGTGGCACTGGCGGTGGCCCAGCAGCTTTGGGGGGATTTCTAATCCACAATTTGGAATACGTTCCCCTGTAGGAGTGAGCCTGCTCGCGATAGCGGTGGATCAGCCACAAACGCTGTCGACTGACAGGACGCTATCGCGAGCAGGCTCACTCCTACAGGGGGATGGTGGCGTCTCTAGAGGACATAAAACAGAATCGCGACAAAGTGCAGCAAGCTCCCGGCAATCACGAACAGATGCCAGATCCCATGCGCGTGCCGCAGCCGGTGATCCAGGGCAAAAAAGATAATCCCCACCGTGTACAAAACCCCGCCTGACGCCAGCCAGGCAAACCCGGTAGTGCCCAGCGCCGCAATCAGCGGCTTCACCGCCACCAATACAATCCAGCCCATCACCGCATAAATCACGATCGACAGAATCCGCGCCTCTGATCGCGGTTTGATCTCTTGCAGGATGCCAATCAGCGCCAGCCCCCAGACAATCCCGAACAACGTCCAGCCCCATGGCCCGCGCAGGGTCACCAGGCAGAAAGGCGTGTAGCTACCGGCAATCAACAGATAGATCGAAAAGTGATCGACCTTCTTCATGATCGCTTTCTTGCGCCCGCGCACGCTGTGGTACACGGTGGAAGCGCTGTAGAGCACCAGCAAGGTGAACGCGTAAATCGCCACACTGACAATCTTCCACGGGCTACCGTCGAGGCAGGCGATCACCAACATCCAGACGCCGCCGACAAAAGCCGCCACTGCCCCGACCAGATGGGTCCAGGCGTTCAATCGTTCTCCGTGATACATGTATTGCTTACCTCATATTCATTACCGCAGCGCGCAAGGCTCGGGCCTTGAGCGTAAAAGCGCAATCAAAAGATCGCAGCCTTCGGCAGCTCCTACCTTCGAACGCATTCCAATGCAGGAGCTGCCGAAGGCTGCGATCTTTTGATCTTCAAGGCACAATCGACGCATTCCAAAAAGAGTCCGCGCCATGCTGATCGACGAAGAATTGACCCTGAAAAAACTCGAGGTGTTCCTCGCTTTCATGCGCACCGGCAACCTCGCCCGTGCTGCTGCCGAGCTGCAGACCAGCAACGTCAGCGTGCACCGCGCGATCCACTCGCTGGAAAGCGCCCTGCGCTGCCCGCTGTTCAAACACGAAGGCCGCAACCTGACACCGCTGGAAAGTGCTTATGTGCTGGAGGAGCGCGCGCAGAAGCTGATCAACGACGTCGTCGAAAGCGTACGCCTGACCCGCGAAGCCGCTGGCTTCTCGGCTGAACGCTTCAAGCTTGGCTCGCTGTACTCGCTGACAGTGAAAACCGTGCCGCAACTGATCATGGGCCTGAAAATCCGCCGCAGCGAACTCAACATCGACCTGATCCTCGGCTCGAATATCGACCTGCTGTACAAGCTGAAGAACATGGAAGTCGACGCGATACTGGTGTCGCTGGACGACAGCATCAACGACCCGGATTGCGAGCAGATTGCACTGTTTTCCGATGACATCTTCCTCGCCACCCCGGCGGACTCAAAGTTCGCTCAGCGCAGTGAAGTGGATCTGGCTGAGGTGCGTGATGAAACGTTCATTACCCTGACCCAGGGCTTTGCGACGCATCAGGACGGCAACCGGGTGTTCAAGCAGGCGGGGTTCGAGCCGAAGGTGGCGATGCAGGTGAATGACATTTTCACGCTGTTGAGCATGGTCAGTTCGGGGGTGGGTTATGCGTTGCTGCCAGGAAGGATTGCGGCGGTGTATGAGAATCGGGTGAAGCTGATTCCGTTGCAGGCGAAGTATCGGTTGCAGCAGCACATTGGCGTAGTGTTTTTGAAAGCCAAGGAGCGCGATCCGAATTTGCTGGCGTTGCTGGCGGAGTGCCGGATGTATGCGAATCGGCAGTTGGTGGATTAACAGCAGATCAAGAGCCTACCCCCTCACCCCAGCCCTCTCCCCCAAGGGGGCGAGGGGGAAAGGGAGCAGATCGGGGGCTTTTCAAAACCTGAGTTCGACTCAGGAATTTCAGGTCGGCGTACCTCCAACATCCACCTCGGTCAGTCCTCTCTCCCTCAAGGGGTAGAGGGAGCAGATCTCCATGGGTCTCAAAGCCTGAGTTCGACTCAGGACTTTCAGGTCGATGTATAACGCCAAAACACCTCGGTCAGTCCCCTCTCCCCCCGGGTGTATGTACCGGACACATGGTGGACGGGTGTTCGGAGACATGGTGGACACTTTTTAATAGACACATTGCTCATTACCAAGGAGATGACCTGTGTCCTGGGAAGAGGTGTCCACCGTGCAGCTTCGTTCAGAATTCGTGCTTTTGGCTCGGC